>CBFGOZ010000072.1:0-9983 GCA_965650505.1 uncultured Arenimonas sp. | reverse complement strand
TCGGCGCCTACCAGGAGACGCTGGGCGACATCCACAACCTGTTCGGCGACACCGATACCGCCAACGTGCAGCTGGACGCCAGCGGCGGCTATTCGGTGACCCGCCAGCGCCGCGGCGACACCACCGACGTGATGCTGGACTATGTCGGCTACGACCTGGCCGAGCTGCGCGCCGCCTACAAGGCCAAGGTGGAGGCCGCGAACCTGCCGCCGGCCGAGGCCGCGATGATGCTGGTGGACCTGGAGACCGGGCTCACCGGCTACACCTACCTGCACGAAGAGCATGCTGGCCGAGAGCCGGCCTCCGGAGACCGCGCATGAGCGCCGGGTTCATCGGCCTGGGCGCGATGGGCGCGCCGATGGCGGGCCACCTGGCCGCGCGCGGCCTGCTGTCGGTGGTCGACAACCGCAGCCGCGACAAGGCCGGCGCGCTGGCCGCGCAGCTGGGCGTGCGTGCCGCGGCGACGCACGGCGATTTCGCCGATTGCCGCGTGGTCGCGCTTTGCGTGCCGATGGACGCCGACGTGATGCAGCAGGTGACCGCGCTGGCCGCGGTGCTCAAGCCCGGCAGCGTCGTTGTCGACCACAGCACGGTGTCGGTGAACACCGCCCGCGCCGCCCAGGCGCTGCTGGCCGGCAAGGGCATCGGCTTCCTCGACGCGCCGGTGTCGGGCGGCGTCGAAGGCGCGCGCAACGGCAAGCTCAGCGTGATGGTGGGCGGCGACGCCGCCGATCTCGAAATCGCGCGCCCGGTGCTGGAGGCCTACGCCGCGCGCATCACCCACATGGGCGCGACGGGCGCCGGCCAGGCGACCAAGGCCGTGAACCAGGTGCTGGTGGCCGGCATCAACGAAGCGGTCTGCGAGGGCCTGGCCCTGGGCGAAAAACTCGGCCTGGACCCGGAAAAGCTGCTGCCGACCCTGATGGCCGGCGCCGCCGGCAACTGGTTCCTGGAAAAACGCGGTGCGACGATGCTGCGTGGCGAGTTCGCGCCGGGCTTCAAGTGCGGCCACCTGCTCAAGGACCTGAATATCGTCCAGGGCATGGCGCGCGAGGCCGGCATCCGTTCGCCGGTGATCGCGCAGGCGCTGGCGGACTATGCCGAACTGGTGCAGCGGGGCGAGGCCGACGCCGACACCTCGGCGCTGATCCAGCTCAAGCGGATGGCTGGCGGCTGACCCAGTCGAGCGCGCTGGCTTCGTCGAAGAACAGCCGCAGGAAATGGATGCCCAGGTTGCCGCACTGGATGGCGTAGAACTCGAAGTCGGCGCGCGAGGGCGAGTCCTCGCCGATCAGGATCGCGATGCGCAGGTCGGCACCGAAGCCGGCGTCTTCGCCGCGCTTGGGCATGTCGAAGATCTCCGCTGCGCCCAGCACCAGTCGGGTTCGGCGGTGGTCCACCAGGAACCGGGCGCAGCCCTTGGCGTGGCCGGCCATCACCGCGTCGCGGGTCAGCTGGCGCAGCTGCTGGCGGTCGGCCGGGCCCTCGGCGGTCACCCGGATCACGCCGTGGTCTTCGAGGTGGTCGACGGTCCAGCCCATGGCCTGCGTGGACGCCTCCGGCTCCGGTGCTATTGCGCGCGGATGGCCACGGCTTCGATGCCGTGGCTGCCCAGCGCCTGCTTGGCCGACGCCAGCGTGCTGGCGTTCGGATACGGTCCCAGGCGCACGCGGTAGATCGTGCCGCCCTGGATCTCGGCTGCTTCCACCCGCGCCACTTCGCCGGTCAGGGCGATGCGCGCCTTCAGCGCCTCGGCGTCCGAGGACGAGCGGAAGGCGCCGGCCTGGATCAGGTAGCGCGGGCCGTCGGCGGTTTCCGGCGTTTGGGCCTCTGCCGGCGACTCCGCTTCGGCCTGGGCCTGGGCGCTGAGTTCGGCGTCGGGAATGATGACTTCCTTGTCGCGCAGCACGTCGTAGAAGTCGTACTTGGGCTTCTTCGGCTCGGGCGCGTCCTGGGCCACCGGCTCCTCGGACGCGGCCGGCGCCCGCGCTTCCGGATCGGGCTTGGGCAAGAGGCTGTCCACGTCGCGCCACTGGCCGCGCAGCACCAGGCCGACCGTGATCACGGCGCCGACCAGCAGGCCGACCAGCAGCCACACCCAGCCCGGCGTGCCCTGGCCGCCATTGCGGCGCGCCTGGTTCTTGCTGGAACGTCTTGCCATCACATGGTCTCCGGGGCGGACACGCCGAGCAGGGCCAGGCCGTTGGCCAGCACCTGCTGGGTCGCCTTGCTCAGGCCCAGGCGCGCATTGCGCAGCTCTTCGTCGGGCACGAGGATGGGCTGGGCGTTGTAGAAGCCGTGGAAGGCCGCGGCGAGTTCACGAAGGTAGTTGGCCAGCACCTGGGGCGCACGGTTCTCGGCGGCGGTTTCGACCACTTCCGGATAACGCATCAGCTCGTCCAGCAGCTCTTCTTCCTGCGGCTGGGCCAGGCGGTGGCGCGCGGCTTCGGCGGCGCTGCGGTGGTAGCTCATCTGCTTCTCGGCCAGCTGGCGGAATAGGCTGGCGATGCGCGCATGGGCGTACTGGATGTAATACACGGGGTTTTCGTTCGAGCGGCTCTTGGCCAGGTCGAGGTCGAAGTCCAGGTGCTGGTCGTTGCCGCGCATGACGTAGAAGAAGCGCGCGGCGTCGGTCCCGACTTCCTCGCGCAGTTCGCGCAGGGTGACGAAGCTGCCGGCGCGGGTGGACATTTGCACGCGCTCGCCGCCGCGGAAGAGGATGGCGAACTGCACCAGCTCGACGTCGATCTTCGACGGGTCCAGGCCCAGGCCCTTGGCGGCGGCCTTCAGCCGCGCGATGTAGCCGTGGTGGTCGGCGCCGAAGATGTAGATCGCGCGCTCGAAGCCGCGTTCGAACTTGCTCAGCAGGTAGCCGAGGTCCGAGGCGAAATAAGTGGTGACGCCGTTCTCGCGGCGCACCACGCGGTCCTTGTCGTCGCCGAAGTCGGTGGCGCGGAACCACAGCGCGCCGTCCTGTTCGTACAGGTGGCCGTTGGCCTGCAGGGTCGCGATGGCGCGATCCACGTAGCCATCGGTCATCAGCGAGCGTTCGGAGAAGAAGTTGTCGTGGTGCACGCCGAAACCCGCGAGGTCGTCGCGGATGTCGCCCAGGCACCAGGTCAGGCCGGCCTCGAACACGCTGCGGTAGCCGGCTTCGCCGAGCAGCTGCTTGGCGCGGGCGATCAGGGCGTCGACGTGGCTTTCCTTGTCGCCGCCCTGGCCTTCGTCGGCCGGCAGGCCGTCGGTGATCTCGATGGCGCTGCGGCGCAGGGAGTCGCCGGCCTTCGCGCGCAGGGCGCGGGCGATGTCGACGACGTACTCGCCCTTGTAGCCGTTGTCCGGGAAGCGCACGTTGACGCCGCCCAGCTCCTCGTAGCGCAGCCAAACCGACACGGCCAGGATGTCCATCTGGCGGCCGGCGTCGTTGACGTAGTACTCGCGCTGCACCTTGTGGCCGGCCGCGTCCAGCAGCGCCGCGACGCTGGCGCCGTAGGCGGCGCCGCGGCCGTGGCCGACGTGCAGCGGGCCGTTCGGGTTGGCCGAGACGAACTCCACGGTCACCGATTCGCGGGTGCCGGTGGGCTGGCGGCCGTAGTCCTTGCCCAGCTCGAAGACCCGGCGCACGGTGCCCAGGCGGCAGCCGCGGGCCAGGGTGAAGTTGATGAAACCGGGACCGGCGATGCTGACCTTCTCCACGTGCTGGGAGCTGGGCAGGGTGGCGACCAGCAGGTCGGCCAGCTCGCGCGGCTTCATGCCGGCCGGCTTGGCCAGCAGCAGGGCGATGTTGGTCGCATAGTCGCCGTGCTCGCGCGACTTGGTGCGTTCGATCACGAAGTCCGGCGTCGCCAGGTCCTGGGCCAGGCGGCCATGCCGCCGCAGGTCCAGCAGGGACTGCGCCACCAGTTCGCGAAGATGCTCTTTCACGGGTTCGAATTCCGCATAGGGGAACTGCCTATTCTAGCGCGGGCCGACGGGGCCGCTGTCATGGGGCTGTCACCCGGGCCGCGGACAATGCCGGTCGCGGACTAGACACCGCTCCCTCCCAATTGTCGGCCCGGTGTTCGCATCGGGATCCGGGGCAAGGACCGGCCTTCGGGCCGGTCTTTTTTTGCCCGGGTTCAGGCCATCGCCACCGATTCGGCCCGGCAGAGGGCCAGGAAGGCGTCCAGCACGGCCTGTCCGCTGGCCGGCGGCTGGTCCTCGAAACGCTGCAGCAGCCCCTGGCTGACCCGGCGGACCCTGGGGCCGTTCCCGGCTTTCGCCGGTCCGAACACCCGCTCGCCCTCGCGCGAACAGAACTGGTGCAGTTCGAAGAAGTAATGGGTCTGGCCCCGGCTCAGGAAACCCAGGCAGGTCGGCGCGCTGGCGGCGCGGTCCAGGGCCCGGCCGGCGCGGCGCTCCCGCTCACGGCACAGGCGCAGGGCGCTCTGGGCCAGCAGCAGGAAGTCCTCGCCGACATTGGCGGTATCCAGGTCGGCGGCCAGCCGGGCCAGGCGTTCGCCGCGGCGGGCGGCGGGATCGGCGCGCCATTCCGGGCGTTCGCCGTCGAGCCACAGGCCCAGGCTGCGGGCCAGCGAGCCCCCCGCCGCCGTGGCCAGGTCACCGTTGTCGGCATGGGGCAGGGGCCGGGCATCGAAGGTGCTGCCGGCGATCATCAGCTCCAGGGCGACGTGAAGCTCGCGGTCGCGCACCGGATCGAAGCCGCAGGCGGACAGGATGCGGAAGGTCTCGGCGATGCTCGCGGCCTCGTTGCCGCCGACCGGCCCGGGCACGTCGAAGGTCTCGCGCTGGCGCAGGTCGTGGCAGGCGGAGAACAGCAGCAGGGCCAGCCAGTCGGCCGCCGGCAGCCCGCCGTCCCCCAGGCTGTCCATCACCAGGCCGAGCCGGCGTTCGCCGAGTTCGAGCACGTGGTCTTCGTTGTGGTAGTCGTGCGGGTCCTGGCCGAACCCGCCGTGGCGCAGGCCCAGGCGGCAGAGCGCCAGCAGGGCGGCATCGGCATGCTGGGGCGAGCCGGCGCCCGCGGTGGCGCGTTCGACCATGGCCTCGATGCGGGCCGGGATGTCGGGACGCTGCTCAAGCAGCAGCCGGCGCGCCGAAGACGGATCCGGCAGCGCCCGCTCGCTGGCGTCGGCGGCATAGAGGCTGGAATACCCGAGGATCACGCCCGCTCCCGGCAACGGCGGCCTGCCGCTGGGGGAGTATACGCAGCGGCGGGCAGGGACCAGCCACCGGGCTAGAGGGCCCCCAGCCGCGCCATCGAGCAGGGCGGGCCGTCGCCGATGATGAAGTGGTCCAGCAGCCGGACTTCGACCAGGGCCAGGGCCTGTTTCAGCCGCGCCGTCACCGCCCGGTCGGCGGCGCTGGGTTCGGCGCTGCCGCTGGGGTGGTTGTGGCCGATGATCACCGCGGCCGCGTGGTGGGCCAGGCAGCGCTGCACGACCTCCCGCGGGTGCACCTCGGCGCCGTCGAGGGTGCCGCGGAACAGTTCCTCGAACGCGATCACCCGGTGCCGGGTGTCCAGGAACAGGCAGGCGAAAACTTCGTAAGGCAGCGCCCGGAGCCGTCGGGCGAGGTAGTCGCCGGCCAGGCCGGGTTCGGTCAGCGCCTCGCCGCGCGCCAGGTGCTGGGCCAGGTGCCGGGTGCCGAGCTCCAGCGCCCCGGCCAGGGCGCTGGCGCGGGCCGGGCCCAGCCCCGGCAGGCGCGCCAGCTCCGCCGCGGGGCGGTCGAGCAGGCCGCGCAGCCCGCCGCATTGCTCTAGCAGCCGGCGCCCCAGGTCCACGGCCGTTTCGCCGCGGGGCCCGGAGCCCAGGAACAGGGCCAGCAGTTCGGCGTCGGAAAGGCGCGGCGGGCCAAGGGCCAGCAGTTTCTCCCGGGGTCGTTCGCCTTCCGGCCAGTCGCGTATCTGCATGGCGCCAGACTGGCCTGCCGGACGGACCGGCGGCATCCGGGCTGCAGGGGGCTTCGGGTAAGCTAGCGACGCGCGATCACGTAGGGAAACAACAGGTGGCCGAACTCCAGGGACAACGCATCCTGCTGGGCGTCAGCGGCGGCATCGCGGCCTACAAGGCGGCCGAGCTGGTGCGCCGGCTGCAGGACGCCGGTGCCGAGGTGCGCGTGGTGATGACGGCGTCGGCCCTGCATTTCGTCGGCTCCACCACCTTCCAGGCGCTATCCGGCCACCCGGTGCGCAGCTCGCTCTGGGACGAGGCCGCCGAGGCTGCGATGGGCCACATCGAACTGGCGCGCTGGGCCACGCGGGTGCTGGTCGCCCCGGCCAGCGCCAACACGCTCGCGCGCCTGGCCCAAGGCCGCGCCAACGACCTGCTGAGCACCCTGTGCCTGGCCACCGAAGCGCCGCTGATGGTGGCGCCGGCGATGAACCGGGTGATGTGGGCGCATCCGGCCACCCAGGCCAATGTGGCGACCCTGGTCAGCCGCGGGGTCGAGGTGCTGGGGCCGGCCACCGGCGACCAGGCCTGTGGGGAAGTCGGCGCCGGCCGCCTGCTGGAGCCGGCGCAGATCGTCGCCGCCGTGGTCGCCGGCGCGCCGCCGCCGCGTCTGGCCGGCCGCCGCCTGCTGGTGAGCGCGGGCCCCACCTTCGAGGACATCGACCCGGTGCGGTTCATCGGCAACCGCAGCTCCGGCAAAATGGGCTTCGCGGTGGCCGCTGCGGCGCGTGCGATGGGTGCGCAGGTGACCCTGGTCGCCGGCCCGGTCTCGCTGCCGACCCCGGCCGGCGTGCGCCGCATCGACGTGCGCCGCGCCGCGCAGATGCGCGAGGCGGTGCTGGCCGAACTTCCCGGCCACGACGTCTACCTGGGCGCCGCCGCGGTTGCCGACTACACGCCGGCGGAGACGCTGCCGCAGAAGATCAAGAAGTCGGGCGAAACCCTGACCATCCAGCTGGTGCGCACCGCCGACATCCTGGCCGAGGTCGCCGCGCACCCGCAGCGGCCGCGGCTGGTGGTGGGCTTCGCGGCCGAAACCCAGGACATGGAGGCCTATGCCCGCGACAAGCTGCTCCGCAAGGGCCTGGACCTGATCGCCGCCAACGACGTCGGCCGCGCCGGCCAGGGCTTCGAGTGCGACGACAACGCGCTGTCGGTCTTCTGGCGCGAAGGCCGCCACGACATCGCCCACGGCCCGAAGTCGCGGGTCGCGCGCGACCTGCTGGCCCTGGTGGCCGAACGGCTGGAGGCGGCGCGATGAGCCGGGAGGTCGAGTTCCGTTGCCTGGACGAGCGCCTGGGCCGCGACTTCCCGCTGCCCGACTACGCCACCGCGCACTCGGCCGGGATGGACCTGCGGGCGATGATCGACCAGCCGATCGAACTGGCGCCGGGCGAGGCCCAGCTGGTGCCGACCGGCATGGCCATCCACATCGGCGACCCGGGCGTGTGCGCGGTGATCCTTCCGCGCTCCGGCCTGGGCCACAAGCAGGGCCTGGTGATGGGCAACCTGGTCGGCCTGATCGACGCCGACTACCAGGGCCCGCTGATGGTGAGCCTCTGGAATCGCGGACGCTTACCGGTCACCATCGCGCCTGGGGATCGTGTCGCCCAGCTGGTGTTCCTGCCGGTGGTGCGGGCGACGTTCCGGCAGGTTGATCAATTCGAACGCAGTGCGCGCGGCGAAGGTGGCTTCGGCCACACCGGCGTGCGCTGACGGAACGGCGCAGGCCGCTCCGGAACCAGGGGGTAGCATGAAATCACCGGCACTAGGCTCGCTCAAATCCGTCAAACCGAACGTGCTCCTGGCCCTGCTGGCGCTGGGCGCCGCGGCCTGGTTCGGCTGGCAGGGCGTCCAGGCCTCGAAGGTCGAATCCCTGGGCGAGCGGGCCGGCCAGGTTCGGGCCGAAGTCGCCCTTGAACTGGGCGAGCGCCTGAAGGACGCCACGGCCCGGCTCGACGCCACCCGCTCGAGGATCGCGCTGGCCACGGCCCTGGGCCGGGGCGACACGCAGACGGCGAACGACCTGGTCACCGACCGCTGGGAGGGCGTGGAGGCGGTCGAATGGCACGCTCCCGGCCTCGACGCCGCCTACGAGGACCCGACCGCCTTCGGCTTCGGCAAGCTGGGCATCCTCGAGCTGGCCCTGCAGCAGAATTCGACCCAGGCCGCCGTGGTGAAGGACGCCGGCGGTCCGCGCCTGGGCCTGGCCGCCCCGGTGGTCGAGGACGGCAAGGTGCTTGCCCTGGTCTACGTGCGCCTGCCGCTGTCGGCCCTGGTCGAGCCTCTGCAGTCCGCCGCCCTGGACGGCGGCTACCTGGCCCTGCGCCAGGGCCAGCACACGGTGCTCGAACAGGGCGACATCGAACTGGCGAAGATGGCGGAAGTCGGCGCGGTCGCGATTCCCGGCAGCCAGCTGCGGGTGGTCGCCGCGGCCCCGGCCGGCGACAGCGGCCTTGGCGCGGGGGTGAGCTACCTGCTGGCGGTGCTGGCGGCCCTGGTCGGCGTCGTCCTGGTCCTGCTGCCGCGCCTGAGCGGCCTCAGCATCCGCCGCAAGTCCGCCGAAACCGAGGAAGCCGAGCAGCCCACGCTGGCCCAGCTCAAGGAAGCCGGCGCGCTGGAGCCTGCCGCCGCGGCCGCGGCGCCGGTCACCAAGGCCTCGGTGCCGGCCGCCGCCGCGCCGCGCGCGGTGCTCGACCGCAGCATCTTCCGCGCCTACGACATCCGCGGCGTGGTCGGAAAGACGCTCGACGTCGAAACCGCGCGCCTGATCGGCCAGGCCATCGGCAGCGTCATGCAGCAGCAGGACGCCCGCACGATCGTGGTCGGCCGCGACGGCCGGCTGTCCTCGCCGCAGATGGCCGAGGCGCTGATCGACGGCCTGCGCAGGGCCGGCCGCGAGGTCATCGACATCGGCGAAGCCCCGACCCCGGTCGTGTACTTCGGCGCCTACCACCTGCGCGCCGGCTCCTGCGTGTCGGTCACCGGCAGCCACAACCCGCCGGACTACAACGGCTTCAAGATCGTCATCGAGGGCGAAACCCTGGCCGGCGACGCCATCCAGAAGCTGTACGAGCGCATCGCGGAGAACCGCCTGCACACGGCCGACAGCCAGGGCCTGGTGAGCCGCCGCGACATCTCCGACGACTACATCCAGCGCATCGCCGGCGACATCCAGATCGAGCGCAAGCTGCGTGTGGTGGTGGACTGCGGCAGCGGCATCGCCGGCGCCATCGCGCCGCGTCTGCTGGAAGCCATCGGCGCCGACGTCGAGCCGCTGTTCTGCGAGGTCGACGGCACCTTCCCGCACCACCACCCGGACCCCAGCGACCCGCACAACCTGCAGGACCTGGTCAACGTCGTGAAGCGCGTGGACGCCGACCTGGGCCTGGCCTTCGACGGCGACGGCGACCGCCTGGGCGTGGTCACCAAGTCCGGCGAGATGATCTACCCCGACCGCCTGCTGATGCTGTTCGCGGCCGACGTGCTGGAACGCAACCCCGGCGCCTGCGTCATCTACGACGTCAAGTGCACCGGCCACCTGGCCATGCACATCCTGCGCCACGGCGGCAGCCCGCTGATGTGGAAGACCGGGCATTCGCTGATCAAGGCCAAGATGCGCGAGACCGAGGCCGAGCTGGCCGGCGAGATGAGCGGCCACTTCTTCTTCCGCGAGCGCTGGTACGGCTTCGACGACGGCATCTACGCGGCGGCGCGCCTGCTCGAGATCCTGTCCAGCCGCGGCGAGACCCCGCAGGAAGTGTTCGACACGCTGCCCAAGGGCGTGTCCACCCCGGAGCTCAAGATCGAGGTCGAGGAAGGCCAGCAGTACGCCTTCATCGAGAAGTTCCTGGCCCAGGCCAAGTTCGAGGGCGCGCGCATCGCCACCATCGACGGCCTGCGCGCCGACTGGCCGGACGGCTGGGGCCTGGTGCGGGCGTCCAATACGACGCCGGTGCTGGTGCTGCGCTTCGACGCCAAGGACACCGAGGCGCTGGAGCGCATCAAGGAAGCGTTCCGCCGGCAGCTGCTGGC
>CBFGOZ010000071.1:0-10080 GCA_965650505.1 uncultured Arenimonas sp. | reverse complement strand
TGCAGATCGACAAGACCGCCGAGTCCATCGCCGAACTGCAGCGCGAGATCGCCGATTACGCCTCGGGCAAGGCGCCGGCCAAGCCGGAAGAGGTGGCCAAGATCCAGGCCACCGAGATCCGCAGCCTGCCCGGTTCCTATGAAACGGCGGGTTCGGTGATGGGCGCCATTGGCGGCATCGTGCGCTTCAACCGCCCCGACGACTACGTGGTGCAGCGTCGCGCCAAGATCGAGGCCCTGACCCCGGCGGTCGTGCAGTCGGCGGCCGGCACGATCAAGCCCGGGGCCCTGACCTGGGTCGTGGTCGGCGACCTGGCCCAGATCGAAGCCCCGGTGCGCGCCCTGAACCTGGGCGAGGTGCAGGTGGTGGACGCCGACGGCAAGCCGGTCGCCGCCGAAGGCGCTGCGAAGGACGCCGCGAAGGCCGCGAAGGAATAAGCCCGGCGGCTCATTGCCGGTTCAGTGCGGGCGGGGCGACAATCCCGCCCGTACTTCTTGGAGAATCCTTCATGCGAACCCTCGCACTGGCTGTGCTTCTTGTTCCCGTCGTGACCGCCTGCACCTGGGTCAAGATGGCCCCGGGCGGTGCCGAGGTGCGCGTCGCCCGCGCCGGTCAGGACATGGGCGTCTGCGAAAAGCGCGGCGAGGTCTCGGTGTCGGTGAAGAACCGCCTGGGCCCCTACGAGCGCAACGACATCAAGGTCCGCGACGAGCTCGAGACCCTGGCCCGCAACGAGGCCCCGGGCCTGCAGGCGGACACCGTGCAGCCCAAGGGCGAGCCGGTGGACGGCGAGCAGCGTTTCCTGGCCTTCCGCTGCGGCGGCAACCGCCCGGGTCCGGCGTCCGCCGGCCGGCCGTCGAACGCCGACGACGCGGGCACGGTCAACCCGATCGAGGACTGAGGATCGGGTCACGGTCTTCACGCGGCCCCGGCCCCAAGTGGAGCCGGGCAGCCGAAACGGGTAATCTTCGCGGGTTTCCCCGAAGGCGACCCTGCCCATGCTGTTCCAGCACGTTTCCATTGCCGGCCTCGCGCACATCGATGCGCCCATCCGCCTGAGCTCGGCCGACATCAACGCCCGGCTGCAGCCCACCATGGACCGCCTCGGCATCAAGACCGACGTGCTCCAGGACATCGCCGGCATCTACGCCCGCCGCCTCTGGGGCGACGAGGTCGAAGCCTCCGACGCCGCCACCCTGGCCGCCGAGAAGGCCCTGCTGGACGCCGGCGTGGACCGCGCCAAGATCGGCCTGCTGGTCAACACCTCGGTCAGCCGCGACTTCCTGGAGCCGTCCACGGCCTCCATCGTGTCCGGCAACCTGGGCCTGGGTGAGAACTGCCAGAACTTCGATGTCGCCAACGCCTGCCTGGCCTTCCTCAACGGCATGGACATCGCCAGCCGCATGATCGAACGCGGCGAGATCGAATACGCCCTGGTCGTGGACGGCGAAACCGCCAACCTGGCCTACAAGAAGACCCTCGAGCGCCTGAGCGCCCCGGACGTGACCGAAGAGCAGTTCCGCAACGAACTGGCGACGCTCACCCTGGGCTGCGGCGCCGCGGCGATGGTGCTCTCGCGCGCCGAGCTCACGCCGGACGCGCCCAAGTACCGCGGCGGCGTCACCAAGGCCGCCACGCAGTGGAACACGCTGTGCCGCGGCAACCTCGACCGCATGGTCACCGACACCCGCATGCTGCTGATCGAGGGCCTGAAGCTGGCCACCGCCACCTTCGGCGCCGCGCGCCAGGCCCTGGGCTGGGTGGTGGAGGAGCTGGACGAATTCGTCATCCACCAGGTCAGCCAGGTCCACACCCAGGCCTTCATCAAGGCCTTCGGCATCGATCCGAAGAAGGTGCTCACCATCTTCAACGAGCACGGCAACATCGGCCCGGCCTCGGTGCCGATCGTGCTGAGCAAGCTGCGCGAGATGGGCCGCCTGAAGAAGGGCGACCGCGTCGCCCTGCTCGGCATCGGCTCGGGCCTGAACTGCTCGATGGCGGAAGTGGTCTGGTGACCCCCTGACCGCACCCTGCCGGTGCTTATAGTCGAGCCCGGACACCCGGAGCGCATCGGCATGATCACGGTCTACGGCATCGACGAACACCTGAACCCGGCCAGGGCCGGCATGTCCGACGTCCTGCACCGGTGCATGGTCGAGGTCCTGGGCCTGCCGGAGGACAAGCGGGCGCACCGGTTCGTCGCGCTGGGCCACGAGGATTTCCGCTACCCCGGCGGGCGCAGCGCGAAGTACACGGTGGTCGAGATCAACATGATGCAGGGCAGGACCGTCGAGACCAAGAAAGCGCTGATCAAGGCGATCTTCGCCCGCTTCGAATCGGAACTCGGCATCGCGCCGGCGGATGTCGAGATCACGATCAGCGAACAGCCCGCGCACTGCTGGGGCTTTCGCGGCATGACGGGCGACGAGGCCGTCCTGGGCTACACCGTGGCCCGGTGAGGGCCGGCCCGGAAGGGGCTGCGCGTCCCGCGCGGGCCTCCGCCCGTCACGGCGCGGCCTCCGGTGGTCACGCGACCGGCGCGCGCGCCGCGGCGGGCGGGGCAGGCTGGAGGCCCACCCCATCGGAGTCCGCCCGCATGCGTTTCAAACACCTCGTCCTCGCCGCCGTCCTCGCGGTCGCGCAGATCGTCCTTCCCCCCTGCGCCCGGGGCGGGTCCGACCTGCCCGCCGCGACCACCGACGCCACCCAGGCCGAACGCAACAAGGCCATCGCCCGTCGCGTCTACGAAGAAGGGCTCAACCAGGGCCGCTTCGACGTGCCCTATACGCCGGACTTCGTGGGGCACGGCGGCAGCCGCACCTTCACCCGCGCCGAAGGCCTGGCGGAGGCGCGCGGCTTCCGGACCGCGTTCCCCGACCTGGCCTTCACCGTCGACCACGCGGTGGCCGAAGGCGATCTGGTGGCCGTGCGCTGGACCGCGCGTGGCACCAATACCGGCGAGGGCAACGGTCTTCCCGCGACGGGCCGCCGCGTGCAGGTGTCGGGCACCGCCCTGTTCCGGTTCGAGGACGGCGCGATCGCCGAAGAATGGACCGCGGGCGACACCCTGGGCCTGATGCGCCAGCTCGGCCTGCTGCCGGCCCGGGGTGCCGCGCTGGCGCCGTCCGCCGCGCCCTCGTCGCAGTAAGATCGGGCCATGCCGACCGAGCCGGCCACCGCCTCCCGCGTCACGCGCCTGCTGGTCGTGCTGGCCGCCTGGACCGTGGCGGGCCTTCTGCTCGCCACCCAGGCCTGGGCTTCGCGGGCAATGCGGGGCGAGCCCATCGCCTGGGGACACACGCTGGCGATCTGGCTGGCCTGGGCCTACCTGTGGGCCATGCTGACGCCGCTGGTGTTCCGGCTGGTCGACCGTTTCCCGCTCGCCCGTCCGCACCGGCTCCGGGACCTGCAGGTGCATGCACTGGCGGGCGTGGTGCTGGCCGCCGGCAACCTGGCCCTGTTCGCGGTCGTGGCGCCCGGTGTCGACGCCTTGAGCGTCGGCACGGACTGGATGGACACCTACCGGCGCCTGGTCGGCACCGCCCTGCTGCTCAACATCCCGGTGTACTGGCTGGTGGTCGGCGGCCTGCTCTGGCAGCGCGCGGCCGCGACGGCCCGCGCCAGGGAACGGCGCGCACTGCAGCTCGAAGCGCAGCTGGCCGAGGCCCGCCTGGGCGCGCTGCGCGCGCAGCTCCAGCCGCACTTCCTGTTCAACGCGTTGAACACCATCTCGGTGCTGATGCACGAGGACGTGGCGCAGGCCGATCGCGTGCTGGTGCTGCTGAGCCAGCTGCTGCGCCGGGGGCTGGACCCCTCGATGTCGGGCGAGGTCGCGCTGCACGAGGAGATCGCCTTCATCGACGCCTACCTTGAGATCGAAAAGGCGCGCTTCGACCAGCGCCTGCACTACCGGCTCGATATCGAGCCGGGCCTGCTCGATGCGCGGGTGCCCAGCCTCATCCTGCAGCCATTGGTGGAGAACGCGGTGCGCCATGGCCTTGCGGGCCGCATACCCGGGCGGATCGAGGTCAGCGCGCACCGGGTCGGCGACCAGCTCAGGCTCGCGGTCACCGACAGCGGCCGTGGCTGGACGGAGGGCGCGCCGGACGGCGTGGGCCTGTCCAACACCCGCGCCCGGCTCCGGCTGCTCTACGGCCAGGCGCACGGGTTCGAGCTCACGCCGGCGACCGGTGGCGGCCTCCGGGCGTCGCTGTGGTTTCCGCTCCGGGTCGGCGTGGCGCCGGCATGATCCGGGCGCTGATCGTCGACGACGAACCGGCCGCAAGGCGCGGCCTGCGTCGCCGCCTCGGGGCCTTCCCGGACCTGGAGGTGGTCGGCGAGTGCGAGGACGGCGCCGCCGCCGTGGAGGCGATCCCGGAGCTGGCGCCGGACCTGGTGTTCCTGGACATCCAGATGCCGGGGCTGGACGGGTTCGGGGTGATCGAGGCCGTGGGCCTGGCCCGCATGCCGGCCGTCGTCTTCGTCACCGCCTACGACGAGTTCGCCCTGCGGGCCTTCGAGGTGAACGCGGTGGACTACCTGCTCAAGCCGATCGACGGACAGCGGCTGCAGGCGGCCGTGGAGCGGGTGCGTGCCCGGACGCCCGCTTCCGGTCCCGGCGCGGCGGCGCGGCTGGCGGCCGCCCTGGATGAGCTGGGGCGGCACGGCGCCCGGCGCTGGTGCCGGCGGCTGGCGATCCGCGGGGCTGGCCGCGTGCGGCTGGTCGAGGTGGCCGAGATCGACCGCATCGAAGCCGCAGGCAACTACGTGCAGGTGCACCAGGGGCGGACGCAGCACCTGCTGCGCGAGACCATGGCCGGGCTGGAGGGGCGGCTGGACCCGGACCAGTTCGTGCGGGTGTCCCGTGCCGCGATCGTCAACATCGACCGCGTGCGCGAATTGCAGCCGATGTTCAACGGCGACTTCGTCGTGCTGCTCAAGGATGGTACCGAGGTCGCGGGCAGCCGCCGCTACCGGGACGCCCTGCAGGCGCTGTTCGGCTGAGGGCCGGGCTGGGCCGTGGCGCCCCGTCTCAGCCCGGCATTCCCAGCCAGGTCAGCATCGCCACCGCCAGCAACCCGATCCATCCGGGATGGCGCGCGCGGGTACCGATGGCCACCAGCGCGGAGGCGCCGAGCGCGCCGGCGGCGAGGGCGGTGAGCAGTTGCGCCTGCAGCGGATCGGCGGCAGGCGTGCGCGCCAGCTGCCAGAGCATCGCAGCCATCGCCCATCCCAACACACTCACCGCATGCCAGGTCGCCCAGAGGATGCGCACCTGCCGCTCGCGCAGCGCGCTGCCGCCTTCGGTGGGCACCAGGCCGCCCTTGCGCAGCCGGCGGAAGATCAGGATCTCGCCGAGCATCGTGTGCACGAGGCCGATGATCGCGAGCAGGACGGACGCGCTGGCAAGAAGCGTGTTCATCGCAGGGGTCCCTCCGGTCCTGCCGGTCTCAGGCCGCCTGCCGGCGGGTCTGCGCCGCAGGCGCCGCCAGTTCGCCGAACAGGTCCTTGGGGTCGCGCAGCGCCGGGATCAGCTCGGCCTCGCGGCCCAGGCCCAGTTCCTTCGCGCAGTCGCGCACCAGGCGCAGCGCCGAGTAGTCCTCCAGCGCGAAGCCGACCGAATCGAACAGCGTCACCTCGACGCCGCTGCGGCGGCCGGCCGCGCGCAGGGTCAGTACTTCCCACAGCTCGGTGGCCGGGAAATCGGCCGGCATCTGCTGCAGTTCGCCCTCGATGCGCGACTGCGGCTCGAACTCCACGAACACCGAGCACATCTTCACCGCCTCCAGCGCCAGCTCGGTCTTGCCGGGGCAGTCGCCGCCGACGCCGTTGATGTGCATGCCGGGTTCGATCATCTCCGGGGTCAGGATGTGTGCATTGGCCTTGTCGGCCGTGACCGTGGTGACGATCGAGGCGCCGCGCACGGCCTGGGCGACGCTGGCGCTGCGCTGCACGCGCAGCGACGGCGCGGCGGCGGCGAGGTTGCGCACCAGCTTGTCGGTGGCGGCCGGGTCGGTGTCGAACACACGCAGCTCGTCGATGCCCATCAGGTGGTGGAAGGCCAGGGCCTGGAACTCGCTCTGGGCGCCGTTGCCGATCAGGGCCATCGAGCTCGCGTCCTTGCGCGCCAGCAGCTGGGCGGCCATCACCGAGGTGGCGGCGGTGCGCAGGGCCGTGGTCAGGGTCAGTTCGCTGATCAGCGAAGGCATGCCGGTGTCCATGTCGGCCAGCACGCCGAAGGCGACCACGGTGGACAGGCCCAGCTTCGTGTTGCCCGGGTGGCCGTTGACGTACTTGAAGCTGTACTCCTTCGCGTCGGCGACCGGCATCAGTTCAATCACGCCCAGCGGCGAATGCGCGGCCGAGCGCGGGCTCTTGTCGAACTCGGGCCAGCGGCGGAAGTCGGCTTCCAGGTAGTCCACCAGGCGGCCCAGCAGGGTCGGCAGGCCGTAGGCGGCGACGATGCGGGTCAGGTCCTGGGTGGTGAGCTGGGTCATGGCCATGGTCTGTCTCCGGTGTGCGTGGCGGTGACGGCCATTGTCCGAAGCCCGGCGTCAGCGCGAAACGGCAACATTGCCACGCTTTCGCCAGAAACCTGCTAAAACGGCAGCAGTCGTTGACGGAATGCCCGAATGGACGACCTCGACCACCGCCTGATCGCCAAGCTCCGCCACGACGGCCGCGCCGCGGTCGCCGACCTCGCCAAGGCCCTGGGCGTGTCGCGCGGCACCATCACCAACCGCATGGCCCGGCTGCAGCAGGAAGGCGTGATCACCGGCTACACCGTGCGCCTGCGCCCGGATGCGGCGCCGGACGAGATCCGTGCCTGGACCTCGCTGGCGGTCGAGGGCAACCAGCACCGCGTCATCCGCGCCCTGCTGGGCGAACCCGGCATCGCCGCCCTGCACGACACCAATGGCCGCTGGGACCTGCTGGCCGAACTGCGGGTCGGCAGCCTGGCCGAACTTTCGGCCACGCTCGAACGCATCCGCGGCATCGAGGGCATCAGCGCCAGCGAGACCAGCGTGCACCTGCAGACGCTGCGGGGCTGAGGCGCATATCGCGGGCCGGGCCGCCGCCGCGTTCAAGTAGAATCCCGCCCCTATGACGAACGCCGCCCTCACCCCCGAACAGTCCCGCGTCCTGGCCAAGGGCCCGTTCCCGGACTATCCCTGGACGCCGAAGACCTTCGTGCACCCCAACGGCCTGAACCAGTCCTACCTGGACGAGGGCGAGGGCGACCCGGTGGTGATGCTGCACGGCAATCCGTCCTGGTCCTACTACTGGCGCCACCTGGTGCGTGGCCTGCAGGACGACTATCGCTGCATCGTGCCCGACCACATCGGCATGGGCCTGTCGGACAAACCCGACGACAAGGCCTACGGCTACACCCTGCGCAACCGCGTGCAGGACCTGGACCGGCTGCTGGACCTGCTGGACCTGGGCGACAACATCACCCTGGCCGTGCACGACTGGGGCGGCATGGTCGGCTTCGGCTGGGCGCTCAAGCATGCGGCGCGGGTGAAGCGGCTGATCATCCTCAACACCGCGGCCTTCCCGATGCCGCCGGCCAAGACCCTGCCCTGGCAGCTGAACCTGGGCCGCAACTGGATGCTGGGCGAGTGGCTGATCCGCGGCGCCAACGCCTTCGCCGCCGGCGCCGCCCGCGACGGCGTGGTGCGGCCGCTGGATCCGGACGTGAAAGCCGCGCTGCTGGCGCCCTACGACAGCTGGGCCAACCGCATCTCCACGGTGCGCTTCGTGCAGGACATCCCGCTGCAGCACGGCGATCGCGCCTGGGACCTGGTCGAGGACGCCGGCCGCCGCCTGCCGTCCTTCGCCGACCGCCCGGCCTTCATCGGCTGGGGCCTGAAGGACTTCGTGTTCGACCACCATTTCCTGAAGGGTTTCGAGGACGCGCTGCCGCGCGCCGAGAAGCAGGTCTACGACGACGCCGGCCACTACGTGCTCGAGGACAAACACGAAGTGCTGGTCCCGCGCATCCGCGACTTCCTCGACCGCAACCTGCTCTGAAATCCGGGGTCAGAGTGCGTTTATTTTCCGGTTCGCGACGGGGCGAACGCTGAAGGATCGAACGAAGATAAATGCACTCTGACCCCGGATTGTCCTGCAACATCGCGGCGGCGCTGCCGCGGCTCGCGGCGGAGGCGCCGGAGCGCATCGCCATGCGCTGTCCGGGCCGGCGCGGCGCGGACGGGTTCGCCCGCTACGACGTCACGCTGAGCTATGCCCAGCTCGACCGCCGCTCCGACGCCATCGCGGCCGGACTGGCGAAGCACGGCCTGGTGCGCGGCCAGCGCGCGGTGGTGATGGTGCGGCCGTCGCCGGAGTTCTTCCTGCTGATGTTCGCGCTGTTCAAGGCCGGCGTGGTGCCGGTGCTGGTGGACCCGGGCATCGACAAGCGCGCGCTGAAGCAGTGCCTGGACGAGGCGCAGCCGCAGGCCTTCATCGGCATCCCGCTGGCGCAGGCCGCACGGGTGCTGCTGGGCTGGGCGCGCGGCGCGAGGCTGGTGGTCACCGCGGGGCGCCGCTGGTTCTGGGGCGGTCCGACGCTGGCGCAGGTGGAGGCGGACGGCGCACAGGCGGGCCCGCAGCTGGCCGCGACCGCGGCGGACGAGGTGGCCGCGATCCTGTTCACCTCCGGCTCGACCGGCGTGCCCAAGGGCGTGGTCTACCGGCACCGCCATTTCGTCGCCCAGGTGGACCTGCTGCGCGAGGCCTTCGGCATCGAAGCCGGCGGCGTCGACCTGCCGACCTTCCCGCCGTTCGCGCTGTTCGATCCCGCGCTGGGCCTGAGTTCGATCATTCCCGACATGGACCCGACCCGTCCCGCGCAGGCCGACCCGCGCAGGCTGCACCACGCCATCGCGGGTTTCGGCGTCGACCAGCTGTTCGGTTCGCCGGCCCTGATGCGCGTGCTGGCCGACCACGGCCAGCCGCTGCCGAGCCTGCGCCGCGTCACCTCGGCCGGTGCGCCGGTGCCCGCCGACGTGGTGGCGACGATGCGCGGGCTGCTGCCGGACGCCGCGCAGTTCTGGACGCCCTACGGCGCCACCGAATGCCTGCCGGTCGCGGTGATCGAAGGCCGCGAGCTGGAGGCCACCCGCCAGGCGACCGAACACGGCGCCGGCACCTGCGTCGGCCGCCCGGTGCCGCCGAACGAGGTCCGCATCATCGCCATCACCGACGCCGCCATCGCCGACTGGTCCCAGGCCCAGGTGCTGGGGGCCGAGGCCATCGGCGAGATCACCGTCGCCGGCCCCACCGCCACCGACGAATACTTCAACCGCCCGCAGGCCACCGCGCTGGCGAAGATCGCAGAAACCCTGCCCGACGGAAGCACCCGCATCGTGCACCGCATGGGCGACCTGGGCCGCTTCGACGCGCAGGGCCGGCTGTGGTTCTGCGGCCGCAAGTCGCATCGCGTGCGCACCGCCCTGGGCGGGCTTTACACCGAGCAGGTGGAACCGGTGTTCAACGTGCATCCGGACGTGCGCCGCACCGCCCTGGTGGGCGTCGGCGAGCCGGGCGCGCAGGTGCCGGTGCTGTGCGTGGAGATGCGCGCGGGCCTGGCGAAATCCGAACATCCGCGCGTCCTGGCCGAGCTGCGCCGCCTGGGCCAGGGCTTCGTGCACACGGCGCGCATCGAACGTTTCCTGGTGCACCCGGGCTTCCCGGTGGACATCCGCCACAACGCCAAGATCGGCCGCGAACAGCTGGCCGCCTGGGCCGCGAAACGAGGGGCCGGCTGAGATGGAGGTGCTGGTGACGGGCGGTGCGGGATTCCTGGGCCAGGCGCTGTGCAAGGCGCTGCTGGCCGAAGGCCTTGCCGTGACCAGCTTCCAGCGCAGCCATTCGCCGGCGCTGGAGGCGATGGGCGTGCGCCAGGTGCGCGGCGACCTCGCCGATGCGGCCGCGGTGCACGCGGCGTTCGAAGGCCAGGACGCGATCTTCCACAACGCCGCCAAGGCCGGCGCCTGGGGCAGCCACGAGAGCTATTTCAGCGCGAACGTCACCGGCACCCGCAACGTGCTGGCGGCGATGCGCGCGCACGGCATC
>CBFGOZ010000070.1:0-10247 GCA_965650505.1 uncultured Arenimonas sp. | reverse complement strand
CATCCTGCCCTCCACTTCAGCCATACCCCCTTGTCTACGTCGTCGCCACGACTCGACTTCGCGAGCCGAAGGGATAAGCGCGTGCCCCCAGAAGGCACGGACGCTCGCGGCGTCAGGTCCCTCGCGCGCCCTATGAGTTCGATAACCGGCCCGGACGGTCCGCAGGTCGTCGTGCGTGAGGGCTTTTTCCGGGGCTTCGAAAACATGGACGTTTTCGAAGAGCCCCCATGGATGGGTTCACGGCGTCCCCGGAAAAAGACCTCACGTACGACGGCCTATCGCCTCGGGCGAGCCCGGCGCGAAGACCTTACACGGCTCTTCGCCAGGAGACGCCCTACTTCTCGAACAGGGCGATCGACTCCACGTGCGCCGTCTGCGGGAACATGTCCATCGCACCGGCGGCCTTGAGCGTGTAGCCCCGCTCCCGGACCAGGAAACCGGCGTCCCGCGCCAGCGAACCCGGATGGCAGGAGACGTAGACGATGCGGCGGATGCCCTTGAGCGGCAATTGCGCCAACACCTCGGCGGCACCGGCGCGCGGCGGATCGAGCAACAGCTTGTCGAAACCGGCCTTCATCCAGGGCTCGGCGGAGAGATCCTTGGCCAGGTCGGCGGCGTGGAACTCGACGTTGGCCAGCCCGTTCTTCGCGGCGTTGGCGCGCGCCCTCGCCACCAGCCCCGCCTCGCCCTCGACGCCGACCACCGCACCGGCCTTGCGCGCCAGCGGCAGCGTGAAGTTGCCCAGGCCGCAGAACAGGTCCAGCACCCGGTCGCCCGGCTGCGGGTCGAGCAGCTCGAGCGCGCTGGCGATCATTCTGTCGTTCAGTCCGGCATTGACCTGGATGAAGTCGAGCGGGCGGAAATCCAGCTCCAGCCCGTAGGCGGGGATCGCGAAGGACAGCGGCACCTGTTCCGGCCACAGCGCATGCACGCTGTCCACGCCGCCGGGCTGCAGGAACACCGCGAAGCCGGTGTCGCGGGCGAAGGCGCGCAGGCGATCCAGGTCGCCGGCGCTCAGTGGCTCCAGGTGGCGGAACACCAGGGCGATGGCCGCGTCGCCGGCGATGAACTCGATCTGCGGCAGCGTGCGCTTGCCGTCCAGCGACTCCACCAGCGCGGTGATCTCGGGGATGCGCTGGCCGATCGAAGGCACCACCGTGTGGCAGACCGACAGGTCGGCGACGAAGCGCGGATTGGTTTCGCGGAACCCGACCACGGCCTTGCCCTTCTTCTCGACGTAGCGCACCGAGAAGCGTCCCTTGCGCCGGTAACCCCAGGCCGCGTCCGCCAGCGGCGGCAGCACGCGGCCGGGTTCGACGTGGCCGATGCGCTGCAGGTTGTCGGTGAGCACGCGCTGCTTGGCGGCGATCTGGCGCGATTCCTCCAGGTGCTGCAGCACGCAGCCGGCGCAGGTGCCGAAGTGCGGGCAGCGCGGTTCGACACGCTCGGGCGAGGCGACCAGCACCTCCAGCGTGCGGGCCTCGTCGAAGTGACGATTGCGGCCGGTCTGCTCCACCCGCACGGTCTCGCCTGGCAAGGCGCCCGAAACGAAGACCGCCTTGCCCTCGCGCCGCCCCACGCCCCGGCCGTCGTGGCTGAGGTCGTCGATGCTGATGTCGAACACCTGGTGCAGCTTGGAGCGGGATCGGGCCACGGGAAGGACCAAAAGAAACGGGGCGCGGATTGTCGCAAATCCGCGCCCCGCCTGCCTTCGTTCCGCGCCTCCCCTGCCTGCCGGGGAGGCGGCGGGGGATTACTTCTGCTTCCAGCTGCCGTCGCCGGCCTGGTACCACCAGCCCGCACGTGCACTGGCCACCCACTGCTTGGCGAAGGTCTCGCGGATCTGGGCTTCCCATTCCGGGTGGTTGTTGGCCACGGCGATCTCGCGGTAGACCGCGTCGCGGTCGCGGTTCTCTTCGGCCACCAGCTGGGTCACGGCCACGCGGTCCTTCAGGCCGACCTTGGTGGCATCGCGCAGCACCACGCGGCCGTCCTTGCCGAAGCCCAGGGCGCCGCTGTCGAAGTGCGCCTGCAGGCTGGCCTGGAAACGCGCGGCCATGCGGTCCTGGATCGCCTGGATGGCCGGGGTGCGGATGGTGATGTCGGCGGTCTGGGCCTGGGCCGAGCTGATGAACAGCGACATGAGGTCGAAGCCCGGCTCGCGCGTCGGCGCCTGCCAGGCCTGCGGGTTGCCGTCGGCGGGCCTGGCCGCCTCGGCCTCCTCGCCCAGCACCTTCTCGACGAACTCCTCGGCCGCCTCCTGGGCCTCGGCCGCGGGGAAATAGACGTTGATGGTGACGCAGGCGCCCAGCGCGAGCACGCCGGCCACCAGCAGGGACGAGAACAGGTACGGCTTCCGCTTGCCCATGACGCTCTCCTTGGAGGAACTTACTCGATCACCGGTGCCCGGCCCTCGGTGGCCGCCTCGAGGCGGTCCACCAGGGTGGGCCAGTCGACCCGGCGCCGGAACCCGACCACCTGGATGCGCGGCAGGCCCGAACCTTCGACGATGGTATAGCCATCGCCGGCTGAACCGACACCTGCCATCTCGCAGACGTTGTCGCGCAGCCGGCAGCCCAGGCCGATGCGGGCGTAGCCGAAGTCGTCGAACAGCTTCAGCACCTGGGTCTGAAGCCCCGCCACCAGGCCGGCGCCGCCGACCTTGGAGATGTCTTCGACCGCGCGCTGGCTGATGCGCCTGCGGCCCTTCCAGGCCGGGTCGGTCATCAGCCGGGCGTCGAAGGCGACCGGGGACCAGTCGACCATGCGCAGGTCGGCGATGCGGCCATCGAGGCGGCCGGTGATGGCGCCGAAGCCGAAGGCCGCGGTCATCGGCTCCATGTCGATGTCGTCGATGACGATGTCCGCCGACAGGGTCGGCGCCACGCCGAAGGGGCGCTCCATCACCAGCTCCGACAGCGCCACGCTGCCGCCGAAGACCTGCATCGCCAGTCCCCCATCCAGGGTCAGCACGCCGCCTTCGTAGCGTGCCGAGGGAATGCGGCCGCCCAGGCTGCCGGTGAAGGGCGGCCAGCCCAGGCGCTGCGACAGGCTGCCCAGGTCCAGGTCGGTCAGGGTGGCGCCGATCTCGAAACGCGTGCCCTTTCCGCCCCGCGGCGCCTGCCAGCGGAACCGGTCCAGCCGCGCCTGGCCCTCGAGCATGGCCAGCGCCGCGGGTTCGCGCAGGCGCAGTTCGCCGCCGACGCTGTCGAAATCGAATCGCCCCGGACCGACGCCGATGCCGTAGAGGGCGCCGCTGGTCCAGCGCAGCTGGCTGGCCACGGCCTGTTCGGCGTGGGTCCAGTGCAGACCGCCCTGCAGGCCGGCCAGGATGAAGCGCTGGCGTGGATCGACGGCGGTGACGCCCTCCAGCGCCAGGGCTATCGCCTGCAGTTCGCCTTCGTGCAGACGCAGTGTCGCGTCGGCGCGACCGCTGAGCACCAGGTCGCCGAACCCGGCGGGGGCCAGGAAGCCGCTCAGGTAGCGGTCGCGCGCGACCGCGAGCTCGCCCAGCCGCAGGCGCAGGTCCAGGTCCTGCACCGAGGATGCGGCATCGAGCCGGGCACTGCCCTCGGCGCGCAGCACCTGGCCATCGGTCCAGGCGAAACGCGGCAGCCGCCAGGGCGCATCGCCGCGGCGTTCGGCCTGCACCTGCACGGTGACCGGACTTTCCGGCAGCAGCGCGTAAAGGCCCTGGGCAAGGAACTCGCCGCCGCGGACTTCGAAATCGGCGTTGACCCGTGCATCCCGGCCCTGTTCGACGTAATCGACCTGCAGGCGGCCGCCCAGGCCCGCGGCGGCCAGCCAGCCATCCGGCGTCTCCAGCCCCAGGCCCGAAAGCCGCAGGTCGGTGGTGACCCGGAACGGGCCGTCGGCCGGCGCGGTGACGTCGAGCTGTCCGGACAGCTGGCCCTGCGTCCACTGCCCGTCGGCCCACAGCGACGCCAGGAAGGCCTGCAGCCAGGCCACCGGGATCCGTTCGAGCCGGATGCGGGAAAGGTCCGGGGCGGCCGCCAGGCTGCGGTAGGAAATACTCCGTTTGCCGAGCCCGAGATCGGCGCTGGTTTCCGCCGGAGAAATCGCCAGCGCCAGCGAAGCCGGCGCCCCCGCGCCGCGCGCCTGCAGCGGGCCGGCGCAGGTCCATTCGCCGGCGCCTCCGCGGCGCAGCGGACAGCTCCAGGCGAGGTCGCGGGCGGTATAGGAAAGCAGCGGGAAATCCAGCCGTGCGGCGCGCAGCTCCAGGCGGCCTTCGGCGGCGCCGGCGGGCCAGGCCAGCCGCAATGTCACCTGTTCCAGGCTGCCGATGCCACTGCGCACCGCGTCGACGTCGGCACGCAGCACCGACGCCTGCAGCGGGCCCGCCGCCAACAGCAGCAGGATCCAAAGGAGCATCTTGCCCAGCGTGTCTGGTCGCCGCATGCTGCCAGCATAGTGAATTTCGCCCACGCGTATTGGATGGGAGCCGCGATGAACCCGCGCCTGCTGCTGCTCGAGGACGATGCCGTCAGCGCCGCCTTCCTGCGCGAGGCGCTGGCCGCCCTGCCCGCCGACGTGGACCACGCCGGCGACCTCGCCGGGGCACGTCGGCTGGCCGGCGGCGGCCACGCGGCCTGGCTGTTCGACGCGCGCCTGCCGGACGGACGCGCGGCCGACCTGCTGGTGGAACTGCGGGCGCGCGGGCTTCAGGTGCCCGCCCTGGCCCTGACGGCGGAAGACGACCCGCGCGAACTGCGGCGGCTCGAGGCCTGCGGGTTCCAGCAGGCCCTGGCCAAGCCGGTGGCGGTCGCCACGCTGCTGTCGGCTGTGCGCCGTGCGGTGGCCGAAGGAACACCAGCCTGGGACGACGAGGCGGCGAGGCGCGCGCTCGGCGGCGACCCCTCGAACGTGCGCGCGCTGCGGGAACTGTTCCTGCGCGAGCTGCCCGGGCAGCTCGGCCTGGTGCACGCCGCCTGCCGCCGCGGCGACGCGGCGCTGGCGCGCGAACACCTGCACCGGCTCACGGCCAGCTGCGGTTTCGTCGGCGCCAGCCGGCTGCTGGCGGAGGTGCGCGCGCTTTCGGCCCGGCCCGAAGACGGCGCGGCGCTGGACCGACTGCAGGCCCGCGCGGGTGAGCTGCTAGTCCGTTGAACCGCCGTCGTCGCGGCGGATCCGCGCCAGCTCGGACAGCAGGCCCCAGGACTTGAGCCGCTGAGGCCCGAGATGGCTCGACAGCACGCCGCGCAGCGCGCCGCGCAGTTCGAGCAGCTGCTCGGGCGGCGGCTGCCGGTCAGCCGCCAGGGCCAACAGGGCGGCACCGCTGGTCGAGGCGGCATCGTGGCCGCGGTCGCGCACCGGACCGAGCTCCGGATCCAGGCGATAACGCGCGGCGGGGTCCAGGCGCCCACCGTCCTCGGCCTGGTCCAGCGGCAGGCCATAGCCCAGCGCCTCCAGCAGGTCGCGTTCGAAGCGGCGCAGGGTCCAGGCCAGCGATGGCGCCGCCGCCAGTTCGGCGCGCACCTCGCCATAACGTTCGTACACCGCCGGCGCCGGATCCTGGCGCGGCAGCAGGCGCAGCAGCAGCTCGTTGAGGTAGAAGGCCGCCATCAGGCGTTCGCCCTGCAGCAGGGGCGCGGCGTCCTGGGCTTCGGCCTGCAGCAGCCGGCCGAGCTCGCCGCGCGGCAGGAAGTCCAGGCGCAGGTGCTGCAGGGGCTGCAGCGCCGCGCGCAGCGGGTGGCGCCTGGCGCCCTGCACGCCGCGCGCCACCACGGCGATGCGGCCGTGGTCGCGGCTGAGCAGTTCGACGATCAGGCTGGTCTCGCGCCAGGGCCGCGCGTGAAGCACGTAGGCCGGCTGACCCTCGACGCGCATGGCTCAGTCCGAATAGCCGAAGCGGCGCAGCGCGGCCTCGTCGTCGGACCAGCCTTCGCGGACCTTGCACCAGGTCTCGAGGAAGACCTTGCGGTCGAACAGCTTCTCCATGCCGATGCGCGCGCCGGTGCTGATCGCCTTCAGGCGTTCGCCGCCCTTGCCGATCACGATCGGCTTCTGGCCCTCGCGTTCGACCCAGACCACGGCGGCGATGCGCAGCATCTCGCCGTCGACCTCGAACTTCTCGATCTCGACCGTGGTCGAGTACGGCAGCTCCTCGCCCAGGCGCAGCATCAGCTGTTCGCGCACCAGCTCCCCGGCCAGGAATCGCTCGCTGCGGTCGGTGATCTCGTCTTCGGCATAGTGCGGCTCGGATTCCGGCATCAGGAAGATCAGGTTCTTAACCAGCGCCTCGAGGCCCTTGGACTTCATCGCCGACACCGGGTGCACGAAGGCGAACTCGCGCTCGCGGGTGATCTCGGCGATGAAGGGCAGCAGCGCGGTCTTGTCCTTGATCTTGTCGATCTTGTTCACCACCAGCACCACCGGCACGCCGGCGGCGCGCAGCGCCGAATGGGCCAGGCCGTCCTCCTCGGTCCAGCGCCCGGCCTCGATCACCAGCACCGCGGCATCCACGCCTTCGACGGCACCGCGCGCGGCGCGGTTCATCATGCGGTTCATCGCCCGCTTCTGTTCGCGGTGGATGCCCGGCGTGTCGACCAGCAGCAGCTGCCCCTCGGGAAAGGTCGCGATGCCGAGCAGGCGGTGGCGCGTGGTCTGTGGCCGCGGCGAGACGATGCTGACCTTGGCGCCGACCAGGGCGTTGACCAGGGTGGACTTGCCCACGTTCGGGCGGCCCAGCACGGCGACGTTGCCGGCGCGGAAAGGCTGGCCGGTGTCGGATGGATTGTTCACTTCTTCTCCAGTTTCAGCAGCAGCTGCTCGGCCGCCAGCTGTTCGGCCGCGCGCAGCGAAGCGCCTTCGGCCTGCTCGGTAAGGGGTGGCTCGCTGGTGTCGCAGCGCACCAGGAACACGCGGGCGTGGTCGTCGCCCCGGGTCTCGACCAGCTGGTAGCTCGGCCGCGGCAGCTGGCGGCCCTGCAGCCATTCCTGCAGCCGGGTCTTGGGATCCTTTTCGGCCTTGCCGGTCGGCAGCTCGTCGAGCAGCGGCTCGAACCAGGGCAGGACCACGGCGCGGCAGGCCTCGAACCCGGCGTCGAGGTGGATGGCGCCGACCAGGGCCTCGAAGGCGTCGGCGAGGATCGAATCGCGGCGGTGTCCACCGCTCTTGAGTTCGCCGGGGCCCAGCTCCAGCCGGTCGCCGAGCTCGAGCCGCCGCGCCAGCTCGGCCAGGGCGGATTCGCGGACCAGGCTGGCGCGGGCGCGGGTGAGCGTGCCTTCGTCGGCCTTGGGCCAGCGCGCGTGAAGCGCCTCGGCGACGACCAGGTTGACCAGGGCGTCGCCGAGGAATTCAAGGCGTTCGTTGTGCGGCACCCCGGCGCTGCGGTGCCTGAGGGCCTGCTGCAGCAGCTCGGGGGATCGGAAACGGTATCCGATCCGATCAGCCACCGCCGCCGGTGCCCTGCAGCTGCACCGAGTGCGAGAAACGGCCGACGACGTCGATGTTGCCGATCATCTCCTTGCGCACCTCGTAGTTCACCGACATCACCATGTTGCGGCCCTCGCGGGCCACCTTGACGTCCTTGCCGGTGAGCGTGCTGACGTAGGCGATGTCGAAGCGGCGCTCCATGTCGGACTGGATCTGGGGCAAGGCCTTGTTGCCCGATCCGGGCGACGCGGCGTACTCCTCCATCGCGCCCTTGACGTTGTAGAACTCGGTGTACATCGGGAAGAGCTTCATCACGATCAGGGCGGCCGCACCGGCGACGACCAGGACCATCAGGAAACCCATCAGCGTGATGCCTTTCTGCCTGCGTGCCATGTCCCTTCCCCTTGGGTGAACGTTCAACGGATGGTATCGCCAATCCGGGTGTAGTCAAACGCCCCGCTGCAGAACCAGCCTTCGCAGTTGAGCCAGACCAGGAAAGCCTTGCCGACCAGGTTCTGCTCGGGAACAGTTCCCCAGAAACGGCTGTCGAGGCTGCGGTCCCGATTGTCGCCCATGACGAAGTACTCGCCTTCCGGCACCACCCACTGGCCTTCCGCCCGGGGGTCGCCGTACGGATCGGCCTCGAGGCCGCGGTGCGTGCGTCCGGGCAGCTCGACGTCCAGCAGGGTGGCGCCGGTCATTTCCCGGCCCAGGCCGCTGCCGACGTAGACGCCCACCGGCCGCTTGGCCACGGCCTGGTCGTTCACGTACAGCACCTGATCCCGGAACGCGATGCGGTCGCCCGGCAGGCCAACCACCCGCTTGATGTAGTCGGCCCCGGTCTGCGGGTCGGACGGTCCGGTGCCCGGATACCGGAACACCACCACGTCGCCGCGCTCGGGCTGGCCCAGCGGCACGACCTTGGTGTTGAGCACCGGCAGCCGCAGGCCGTAGGCGAACTTGTTGACCAGGATGAAGTCGCCCACCAGCAGGGTCGGCATCATCGAGCTGGACGGGATGCGGAACGGCTCGGCCAGGAAGCTGCGCAGCACCAGCACCAGGAAGATGATCGGGAACAGCGACCGGGCGTAGTCCACCAGCACCGGTTCGGCCAGTTCCTCGCCCTCGGCCTGCATCAGCCGGCGCTTGCGCGCGAACAGCAGGCGGTCGGCCAACCAGATGAAGCCGGTGAGCGCCGCCAGCGCGGTAAGGATCAGGGCAAGATCGATTTTCACGCGTCGGTATCCTCGCGGCGGGGGCCGCTCACTTGTTGTCCACCTGGAGCACGGCGAGGAAGGCCTCCTGCGGGATCTCCACCCGGCCCACCTGCTTCATGCGCTTCTTGCCTTCCTTCTGCTTCTCCAGCAGCTTCTTCTTGCGCGTCGCGTCGCCGCCGTAGCACTTGGCCAGCACGTTCTTGCGCAGCGCCTTGACCGTGGTGCGGGCGATGATCTGCGCGCCGATCGCGGCCTGGATCGCCACGTCGAACATCTGCCGCGGGATCAGGTCCTTCATCTTCTCGCACAGCTCGCGGCCGCGCCGGTCGGCGTGGCTGCGGTGCACGATCAGGCTGAGCGCGTCGACCTTGTCGCCATTGATCAGCGTGTCCAGGCGCACGAACGGACCGGGCTGGAAGCGCAGGAACGAATAGTCCAGCGACGCGTAGCCGCGGCTGACCGACTTCAGCTTGTCGAAGAAGTCCAGCACCACCTCGGCCATCGGCAGCTCGTAGCTGATCTGCACCTGGCTGGCCAGGTACTGGATGCCGATCTGCACGCCGCGCTTTTCCTCGCACAGCTTGATGATGGCGCCGATGTAGGCCTCGGGCGTCAGGATGTTCGCGCGGATGATGGGCTCGCGCACCTCGTCGATCAGGTTGGACTGCGGCAGTTTGGCCGGGTTGTCCAGCGAAAGTACCGTGCCATCGGTCTTGAGGACTTCATACACGACGGTCGGCGCCGTGGTGATCAGGTCCAGGTCGTACTCGCGCTCCAGGCGCTCCTGCACGATCTCCATGTGCAGCATGCCCAGGAAGCCGCAGCGGAAGCCGAAACCCATGGCCTCGGAGCTTTCCGGCTCGAAGCGCAGGGCGGCGTCGTTGAGCTTGAGCTTCTCCAGCGCCTCGCGCAGCGCCGGATAGTCCTCGGCGTCCACCGGGAACAGGCCGGCGAACACGCGCGGCTGCATCTCCTGGAAACCGGGCAGCGGACCCGGGGCCGGGTCGTTGGCCAGCGTAAGGGTGTCGCCGACCGGCGCGCCGTGCACGTCCTTGATCGAGGCGTTGATCCAGCCCACCTCGCCGGCGCCGAGCTTGGCCAGCTCCTTGCGCTTGGGCGTGAACACGCCGACCTTGTCCACCAGGTGGGTGCGGCCGGTGGACATCACCAGCATCTTGTCGCCCGGCTTGAGTTCGCCCTGCATCACGCGCACCAGCGAGACCACGCCCAGGTAGTTGTCGAACCAGGAGTCGATGATCAGCGCCTGCAGCTTGTCGGTGTCGCGCGGCGTCGGCGGGGGAATGCGCTGGACGATCGCTTCCAGCACCAGGTCGACATTGAGGCCCGTCTTGGCGCTGACGGCGACGGCGTCGTCGGCGTCGATGCCGATGACGGCCTCGATCTCGGCCTTGGCGCGCTCGATGTCGGCCGTCGGCAGGTCGATCTTGTTGAGCACCGGCACCACTTCCAGGCCCTGCTCCACCGCGGTGTAGCAGTTGGCGACGGACTGCGCTTCCACGCCCTGGGCGGCGTCCACCACCAGCAGCGCGCCTTCGCAGGCGGCCAGCGAGCGGCTGACTTCGTAGCTGAAGTCGACGTGGCCGGGGGTGTCGATGAAGTTGAGCTGGTAGGTCT
>CBFGOZ010000069.1:0-10278 GCA_965650505.1 uncultured Arenimonas sp. | reverse complement strand
GTTCGGGTTGGCCAGGTAGACCAGGCGCGTCGCCGGGCCGACCGCGGCGGCGATCGCCGCCAGGTCGTGGCCGCGCGGCATCGCATGCGTGGCCGGCAGCGGCTCGGCCAGGCGCAGCGTCGCGCCCGCCGCCTGCGCGGCCAGGGCGTACACCGCGAAACCGTAACGCGAGGCGACCACGTCCAGGCCCGGCCCGGCGAACACCTGGGCCAGCATCATCAGCAGCTCGTGCGAACCGTTGCCGAGCAGGAAACGCTCGACCGCCAACCCGTGCCGCGCGGCGAGCGCACGCTTAAGCTCGCCGCCCAGCGGATCGGGGTAGCGGTGGAGGTCGTCGAGACTGGCCAGCAGCGCCGCCCGCGCGGCGGGGCTGGAACCATGGCTGTTTTCATTGGAACCGAGCTCGACCAGGCCGCCCTCGCCCGCCCGGCGCCGCAGGGCGACCAGGTCCAGGCCCGGGTCGTAGGCCCGCAGGCCGCGGATGCCGGGCTGGGCCAGCGCGGCGAAGTCCTGCTCGTCCATCTCAGAGCAGGGCGACCGGGTAGGAACCCAGCACCTTCACGTCGGCGGCGTAGTCGCCCAGTTCGGACAGGGCCCGGCCCACCGTTTCGTCCTGCACGTGGCCGCTGACGTCGATGAAGAAGGCGTACTGCCAGCGGCCGGTGTGCGAGGGCCGCGATTCGATGCGGTTCATGCTGACGCCGTGTCTGGCGAACGGGCTGAGCACGCTGTAGAGCGCGCCCGGCTGGTCGCGCACGTAGACCAGCAGCGAGGTCCGGTCGTGGCCGCTGGGCGAGAACAGTTCGCGGCCCAGCACGAGGAAGCGCGTGGTGTTGTCGGGGCGGTCCTCGATCGGGCCGGCGACCACCTTCAGCCCGTAGACGTGGCCGGCGTTCTCGCCGGCGATCGCCGCGGCGTCATCCGCGGTACGGGCGCGGCGCGCGGCTTCGGCATTGCTGGCGACCGGGATCTTCTCGGCCTTGGGCAGGTGCTGGCGCAACCAGGCCTTGCACTGGGCCAGGGACATCGGATGCGAATAGACCCGTTCGATGTCGTCCAGCCGGCCCGTGCGCGACATCAGGTGCTGGTGCACGGCCAGCTCGACTTCACCGCAGATCTTCAGCGGCGAGGTCAGGAACATGTCCAGCGTGGACTGGATGGTGCCCTGCCCCGAGTTCTCGACCGGTACCACGCCGAAATCGGCATGCCCGGCCTCGACCTCCTGGAACACCTCCTCGATGCTGGCCAGCGGCAGGCCCTTGGCCGAGTGGCCGAAGTGCTTGTGCAGGGCCTGCTGCGAGAACGTGCCCTCCGGCCCGAGGAAGCCGACCTTGAGCGGCTCCTGCTGGGCCAGGCAGGCCGACATGATTTCCCGGAACAGGCGCAGCAGCACTTCGTCGCTGAGCGGGCCGTCGTTGCGGTCCAGCACCTGGCGCAGCACCTGCGACTCGCGCTCGGGCCGGTAATAGTCCACGGCCGCCTTCAGCGGACCCTTGGCGCGTCCGACCTGCTGGGCCCAGCGGGCCCGCTCGGCGATCAGGCCCTGGATCTGGCGGTCGATGCCGTCGATGCGCTCGCGCACCTCCGACAGCACCAGGGGCGGAGCTTCCCTGGCCGCCGCCGCAGCGCGGCGCGGCGTGGACGCGGCCGGCCGCGGCGGAGCGGACTTCTTCGGCGGGGGTTTGCCGGTGGACTTGCGGCTGGCCATGGCTCAGCCGTTCCGCCGGGCGAAATCCGCCATGAAATCGACCAGGGCCTGCACGCCCGCCTCCGGCATGGCGTTGTAGAGGGACGCGCGCATGCCGCCGACGGCGCGATGGCCCTTGAGGCCCAGCAGGCCCGCGGCCTCGGCATCCTTCAGGAACGGCTTGTCGAGCGCGGCGTCGGGCAGGAAGAACGGCACGTTCATCTGCGAGCGCGCGGCGGGCGCCACGGCGTTGCGGTAATAACCGCCGGACCCATCGATCGCCGAATACAGGAGGGCCGCCTTGCGTGCGTTGCGCTCGCCGATCGCCGCGGCGCCGCCCTCGGCCTTCAGCCACTGCAGCACCAGGCCCAGCACATACCAGGCGAAGGTCGGCGGCGTGTTGAACATCGAATCGTTCTTGGCCTGATTCTGCAGCTCGAAGATCGGCGGCAGGTCGCGGCCGTGTTTGCCCAGCAGGTCCTTGCGCACGATGGCGATGGCCAGGCCGGACGGCCCCAGGTTCTTCTGGGCGCCGCCGTAGAGCACGCCGAAGCGGCCCACGTCGATCGGCCGCGACAGGAAGTTGGAGGAGATGTCGGCCACCAGGGGCACGTCGCCGACCTCGGGAATGTCGTGGAATTCGACGCCGTGGATGGTCTCGTTCGGGGTGTAGTGCACGAAGGCAGCGCCCGGGGTGAGCTTCCAGCCCGCGCGCTCGGGGATCGACGTGTAGTTGCCGTCCTTGCCGCTGGCCGCGACGTTGACCTTCATCGACGGCCGGGTGTTGTCCAGGGCCTTCTCGCCCCAGTGGCCGGTCAGCACGAAGTCGGCGGTCTGCTCCGGACCGGCGAGATTCAGCGCCAGCAGGGCCGACAGCGTGGTGGCGCCGCCCTGCAGGAACAGCACGTGGTAGTCGTCGGGAATCGCCATCAGCTCGCGCAGGTCGCGCTCGGCGGCGGCGGCGCAGTCGATGAAAGCCTGGCCGCGGTGGCTGACCTCCATCACCGAGGCGCGTTCACCCTGCCATTCCAGCAGTTCGGCCTGGACCTGGCGCAAAACGGGCTCGGGCAGCGCGGCCGGGCCGGCGCTGAAATTGAAGGCTCGCGACATCGGGAAACCTCGGGGGAAGTGCGCGTTGGCAGGCTAGCACGGCGGAACCGCGCCTCGGAAGTTGCTCAGCCGACGATGCGCGAACCTGCCAAGAGCATTTGCTCGAACTCGTCCGGCGGCAGCGCCCGGGCGAACAGGTAACCCTGCCCGTACTGGCAGCCGACCGCCTTGAGCAGGGCGAGCTGGCCCTCGGTCTCGATTCCTTCGGCGGTGAGCGCCAGGCCCAGGTCCTCGGCGAAACCGTTGATGGTGCGGACGATGGCGCGGTGTCGCGGGTTGGTCTCGATATCGCGGATGAACAACTGGTCCATCTTCAGGGCGTCGAAGGGCGAGGCCGCGAAGGATTCAAGCGACGAATAGCCGGTGCCGAAGTCGTCCACCACCAGCCCCACGCCCAGGGCCTTGAGCGACAGCAGCCGCTGCTCCGCCTGCGCCCTGCCGGACCGGAACGCGGTCTCGGTCACCTCCAGGCGCAGGCTGGCCGGCGGCAGGCCGTGCTTCTGCAGCAGCGAGAACACTTCCTCGACGATCTCGGCCGAGACCATCTGCCGTTCGTCCACGTTGACGTTCATGCTCAGGCCGGCGAACTCCGGATACGCCTCGCGCCAGGCGGCCAGCTGGCGGCAGGCCTCGCGCAGCGCCCACGCATCCATGTCGACGATCAGGCCGGTCTCCTCCGCCACGGCCAGGAAATCGGCCGGCGGCAGCAGCCCGCGCAGCGGGTGGCGCCAGCGCACCAGGGCTTCGGCGCCCACCAGGCGGCCGGTGGCCAGCTCCATGATCGGCTGGTAGTGCAGCCGGAACTCCGCCCGCTCGAAGGCCAGGCGGAAATCCGTCTCCAGCTGCAGGCGGCTCAGCGCCTCCTGGTGCATGCCCTCGTCGAAGATCACGTAGCCGGACTTGCCGGCGGCCTTGGCCCGGTACATCGCCGTGTCGGCGTCGCGCAGCACCTGGTCGGGCGATTCGTAGTCGCGCTGGCCGATCACGATACCCAGGCTGGCCGACGAGAACACCTGCTGGCCGGCCAGCTCGAAGGGCTGTTCGAACAGCTTCAGCACCCGGCGGGCGATCTCGACCGCGCGGTCGTGGCCGCAGTCGCCGTCGGGCAGCAGGGTGAACTCGTCGCCGCCGTAGCGGGCGATCAGCACGTCGCTGAGCAGGTTGTCCTCCAGCCGCCGGGCGATCTCCACCAGCAGGCGATCGCCGGCGCCATGGCCCAGGCTGTCGTTGACCCACTTGAAGCCGTCCAGGTCCAGGAACAGCACGGCGTAATGTCGCCGGCGCCGGTCGGCCGCCTGGGCCGACTGCAGCATGGCCTCGGCGAGCCGCTGGTTGAACAGCATCCGGTTGGGCAGGCCGGTCAGCGGGTCGTGGGTCGCGTGGAAACGCAGGCGTTCCTCGGCCTCGCGCTGGCGGGTGATGTCCAGCACCGTGCCGGTCAGGTGCTGCACGCCGTCCAGCAGCATCGGTCCGATGCTCACGCGGACGTAGATCCGGCGGCCATCCCGGTGCAGCAGGCAGGTGCCGAAGTCGGGCGACACCGGCTCGCCGGCCAGGCGCTGGCGGTCACGCTGTTCCGACTGGGCGATCGCCTCGGGCGCCATGATCTCGCGGTAGTCGCGTCCCACCAGCCCGGCCTCGTCGTAGCCCAGCAGGCGCGCGAAGGCCTGGTTTGCGTAGGTATAGCGATCGCCGCGCATCACGAACACGCCGACCTGGCTGTGTTCGACCAGGGCCCGGTACTTGCTTTCGGAATGCTGAAGCGCCAGCTGCATCTCGTGGCGCTCGTCGATGTCGAGCACGGAGCCGGTGAAATGCGCCGGCTGGCCGTGCTCGTCGCGGATCAGCAGCACGCTGGCGCTGACCCACTTGAGGCGGCCGCCGCGCGTCCGCACACGGGTTTCGTAGTGGCTGAAGGAGCCCTCGCTGAGAGCCCTCTCGACCAGGATCCGGCGTTCGTCCGGGTCGGCATAGACGTCCATCATGTCGCCGACGCTGGCCTTGAGCTGGTCTACGCTGTCGTAGCCGAGGATGCCGGCCAGCACCCGGTTCACCTCCATGATCCGGCCGTCCAGGCCGGTCCGGAACAGTCCCGCCGGGGAATGTTCGAACAGCTCGCGGTAGCGCTGCTCGGCCTCGGCGATCGCGCGCTGGCGCTGGCGCTCCTCGGTGACGTCGCGCAGGGTGCCGGTGGACGCGACGTCGCCCTGGTATTCGACCGCGTCGGCGCGCACCTCGCAAAGGATCCGGCGGCCGTCCTTGCGCCGCAGGTGGATCTCGTAGACCTGCGGCTCGCGCGAACCCGCCTCGCGCTCGGCGCGGCGCGCCGACTGGGCGGCGCGGTCCTCCTCGTCCACCAGGCGCATGTACTCCATCCCGGTGACCTCGCCCGGCGCGTAGCCCAGGATCCGCGCCATCGCCTCGTTGGCGAACAGCACCCGGCCGTGCTGGATCAGGAACACGCCGTCCCGGCTGTTCTCGACCAGCACCTGGTACAGCGCCTGCGACTGCCGCAGCGCCTGCTCGGCCTCGACCTGGGCGGTGATGTCGACCAGGGATCCCTCGAAGAACAGGGTTTCGCCACGTTCGTCGCGGATGGCGCGGGCGTTCTCGCTGATCCAGATGATGCTGCCGTCGCGGCGCCGCACCTGCGAGCGCACGCGCTCCAGCCGCCCGCCCTCGCGCAGCCGGGCATGCATCCGGGCGGAATGCCCGGGATCGACGTAGGCGCTGCTGGCGTCGCGCGAGAGCTCCAGCAGCAGCTGCTGGGGCGAGTCGTAGCCGAAGATCCGGGCAAGGGCCGGGTTGACGTCAAGGAAACCGCCGCCGGGCAGGCTGCGGTAGATGCCCTCCGACGCCGCCAGGTAGAGCGAGCGGTACAGGGCATGGTCCGGCCCGGGGTCCGGCACCGGGCTGTCCTCGGGCAGGAAGTGCAGCAGGCAGAACACCACCGTCTCGCCCTGGTCCTGGGCGAACTCCACGCTCAGCTGGCCGGGCCGCACCTGGCCATCGGCGCAGGCCAGGCGCATCGGCATCCCGGTCACGCGCCGCTCGGCGCGCAGCACGCTCCAGATGCGGGCGCGGAAAGCGGGATCGGGCCACAGGCCGATCTCCACCGGGATTCGACCGATCACCTGGTCGCGACGGTAGCCGGTGCTACGCTCGAACGCGGCGTTCACGCCCAGGAACACGCCATCGCCGACCCGCAGCACGGCCACGACGCTTTCCGAAGCTTCGAACGCCTCGACCAGGCGCATCCTTTTTCCCCCTGGCTCCCTCTGCCCGAGTATAGCCATCGAATCCGCCCCGCACGGGGCCCCGGAGCCCGCCCGTGACCGACCGCACCGATCCCGCCATCCTGCCCTCCGAAATCACCCCCGAATCCGTCTACCGCGCCCGCCGCCGGCTGATGGGCCTGGGCCTGGCCAGCCCGTTGCTGGCCCTCACCGGCTGCGCCGACGCCGACGACGGCGCCGCCGAGACGGCCGCCTCCACGCCGGCGGCCACCGACAGCCGGGACGGCTTCCGCGCCGGCGACGAGCTGACCCGCGAACAGGACGTCACCAGCTACAACAACTTCTACGAATTCGGCACCGGCAAGGCCGACCCGGCGAAATACGCGCACACCCTGCGGCCCTCGCCGTGGTCGGTGGTGGTGGGAGGCGAAGCCGAGGTCACCGGCACCTTCACGCTCGGGGACGTGCTGAAACCGCATGCCGTCCAGGACCGCATCTACCGGCTGCGCTGCGTCGAGGGCTGGTCCATGGTGATCCCCTGGCAGGGCGTGCCCCTGGGTGAGGTGCTGAAGCCCTTCAAGCCGACTTCCCGCGCCAAGTATGTCGCCTTCACCACCCTGGCCGACCCGGAGCAGATGCCCGGCCTGCGCTACCCGGCGCTGGAATGGCCCTACCGCGAGGGCCTGCGCCTGGACGAGGCCATGCACCCGCTGACCCTGCTGGCCACCGGCCTGTACGGCAAGCCGCTGCCGAACCAGAACGGCGCCCCGCTGCGCCTGGTCGTACCCTGGAAATACGGCTTCAAGTCCATCAAGTCGATCGTGGGCATCCACTTCACCGAACGCATGCCGGTGACCAGCTGGAACCAGGCCCAGCCCTCGGAATACGGCTTCTATTCCAACGTGAACCCGGACGTCGACCACCCGCGCTGGAGCCAGCGCAGCGAACGCCGCATCGCCGGCACCGCGAGCAAGCTCTTCGCCGAGCGCATCGCCACCCTGCCCTTCAACGGCTACGCGGCCCAGGTGGCCTCGCTGTACGACGGCATGGACCTGCGCAAGTGGTTCTAGGCGGGCGGGTCGACTGGACCTGGGTGGGGCTGAAGGCCGCGGCGCATGCCCTGGCGCTGTCGCCGTTGGCGGCGATGGTGCATGGCGCGCTGAACGACGGCCTCGGCGCCGACCCGGTCGCGGCATTGACCCACGCGACCGGCGACTGGGCCCTGCGCCTGCTGCTGCTGAGCCTGGCGATGACGCCGCTGCGGCGCCTGACCGGCCAGCCCTGGCCGATCCGCTTCCGGCGCCTGGTCGGGCTGTACGCGTTCTTCTACGCCTGCCTGCACCTGTCGGTGTACCTGGTGCTGGACCTGCAGGGCTTCTGGACCCAGATCTTCGAGGACATCGCCAAGCGCCCCTACATCACCGTCGGTTTCAGCGCGTGGCTGTTGCTGCTGCCGCTGGCGCTGACCTCGACCCGCGGCTGGATCCGGCGCCTTGGCCGGCGCTGGGGCCAGCTGCACCGGCTGGTCTACGTCGCCGCGGCGCTGGCGGTGCTGCATTTCCTGTGGCTGGTGAAGTCGGACCTGCGCGAACCGCTGGTCTATGCCGCCGTGCTGGCGGTATTGCTGGGCCTGAGGCTGTGGTGGCGGCTGCGCCGCCCGGTTCCTCAGCCGACGCGGGGTGCGTAGACCAGCAGCGCGGTCAGCGCGGCCGCCAGCACCGTGGCGGCCGCGATCAGCCACCACAGCGCACCCGGGTCCCGCGGCGCCGGACCGCGTGGCGGGGGAGCCGGAGAAGACGGCACCGGAGCCGGGTCGGCGGCGACCGGCACGCGCACCGCCTTCATGGTCTGGGTGTGGGTGGCGACCGCCGGCTTGGTGGCGGCGAGCTGGCCGCGCAGCGGCAGGCCGGGGGCTTCAAGCACGAACCGGTGCTGGTCGATGGCGATCTGGTCGCCCGGCGACAGCACGGCGTCGCGCACCGGCACGCCGTTGACCAGGCTGCTGTCGTTGCCCATGGCGCGCAGCACGACGCGGTCGGCGTGCAGCTCGATGACGGCATGGCGTTCAGCCACCGCGACGTCGTCGAGCCGGATGTCGGCCGAGCCGGCGCGGCCGATCAGGCGGGGCTCGGTCAGGGTATACGTACGGCCGAAATGCTGGCCCGACAGCCCGCGCAGCACGACGCGGGCCGCCGACACCCTCTGCGCTTCGTTCATCGGCGCGGGCTGGCCGTTGGGGATGCGGCGCTCGATCGCCGGTTCGTCGTCGGCGCGGATCACCAGCCGCAGGCGGTCCAGGCAGACCAGGTCGCCCGGCCGCAGTTGCGCCAGGCGGCGCACCGGACGGGCATTCAGATGCACGCCGGGCGCGTCGGCCGGCACCCGCAGCCACAGGCCACGGCGGTCCCGCAGGAAGCTGGCGTGCAGCGGCGCCAGCCCGCTGCCGGAAAGGCAGACCCGGTTGCCGCTGCGGCTGCCCACGGTCACCTCGCCCTGCAGGGCCACATTGGCGTGTTCGCCGTTGGGGAACGTCAGCTGCATCCAGGAACCTCCGGCGGCGAATCTAACATGGCCGGTCACCGGCGCACCCTTGGTGGATACGGCAAAGCAACGCAGAATAGGCCGCCGAGGAGGGCGCCATGTCCAACATCGATATTCGCCGCAAGCACACGCGGCCGCTCAAGGAAGCCCGTGCCGCCGTCGAGCGCGTGGCCGAGCACATCGCCGAGAAGTTCGACGTCGAATACGGCTGGAACGGCGACACCATGGAGTTCTCCCGCGGCGGGGTCGACGGCCATATCGCCGTCACCGGCAAGGAGATCCACGTCACCGCGACCCTGGGTTTCCTGCTGATGGCGATCAAGGGTCCGATCGAGCGCGAGATCCACCGCTTCCTTGACCAGGAGTTCGGCTAGGTCCGGCGCCGAACGGGTCTGCCTCGCCGGCGAACAGGCGGCGCGAGACCTCGCGCTCGCGCCGGCCGATGGCTTCCAGGAAGTCCCCCGCCCCGCCCAGGGCCTCGAAGGCCGCGAAACCCCGCTCCAGGAATCCCTGCAGCTCCGACAGCCCGGCCGCCCGCGCCGGCAGCCGCGAGGCGCGCAGCAACTTGTAGACGCCGTGCTTGCGCACCGCCGCTTCCAGGGTCCAGCCCACGCCCAGGACCAGCTCGATCTGGTGCCGGCGCAGCCGCGGGCAACCAGTGGACCGGTAAGCCTGGGCGTAATGTTCGACCGTGATCGGCGCCGTGGGGTTGCGGCGCTCGGCCAGGGCCGCCGCCATGCGCAGGTCGAAGGCGTGGCTGAGCACGGCCAGTTCGATCGCGTCGGTGGCGGCCACCAGCAGGCTGTCGGGCAACAGCCGCGACATCAGCGGCATGATCCGGGCCACGTCGCGGTCGCGGGCCGAAAAATCCCGCTCCCCGTACAGGTCGCTGAGGAAGAACTCGGCGGCCGGCCGCATGCGCGGGTCGGCCAGGAAGTCCTGGAAACTGTCGGCCAGGCGGCGGGTCTGCCAGGCGCGCAGCAGCGGCAGGGTCGGCAGCCGGTTGCGCGGTTCGCGGCGCGGATCATGCAGGGCCTGCTGCCAGGCCAGCCGCTGCGCCAGGCGATGACGCTGGAAGGCGTGGCTCACGGGGCGTTTCCGCGGCGGCAGTGACGGGTTTGGGGATTACGCGGCTTCACGCTTGTCCGGAGGGGTGGGCGGGCTACAATCGCCGCGCCTTCGATGGAGTGTCCCCGACAATATGCTAGTTCTGCAGCCCGCCCGGAAGCGCCGGGAAGCCAGCCAGGGCCGGATCGGCCTGGCCATCGCCGGCGGCGGCCCGATCGGCGGCATGTACGAACTGGGCGCCCTGCGCGCCCTGGACGTCGCCATCGAAGGCCTGGACCTGACCCGGCTGGAAGTCTACGTCGGCGTCAGTTCTGGCGCTTTCCTGGCCGCCGGCCTGGCCAACCGGCTGGACACCGCCGAGATGTGCCGGATCTTCATCACCGGCGACAGCGACCAGGTCAAGTTCCGCCCGGAGATCTTCCTGCGCCCCGCCTTCCTCGAATATTTCCGCCGCGCCTCGGCCCTGCCGCGCCTGGCCTTCGACTGGTGGAAGGGCGTGATCACCGACCCGGCCGGGTCGCACCTGAGCGAACTGATCAGCCGCTTTGGCGGCGCCATCCCGACCGGGCTGTTCGACAACCGCGGCATCGAGCACTTCCTGCGCCAGGTCTTCACCATCCGCGGCCGCAGCAACGA
>CBFGOZ010000068.1:0-10520 GCA_965650505.1 uncultured Arenimonas sp. | reverse complement strand
CGCGGCGAACCAGGGTCATGTTGCCGGCGGCGTCGTAGCTGTAGGTCGTCACCAGCCCGACGGCGTCGGTGACCTGGACCTTTTCGCCCATCGCGTTGCGGACTTCGCTGGCCGTGCGGCCCAGCGGGTCGGTGGTGGTCGTCGTAAGCGCGCTGTAGCTGGTGCTGACTTCGCTGGTGTCGGCAAACACGGCACGCACCGGCCGGCCCAGGATGTCGTAGACGGTGCGGTTCCACATGCGCGAGCCGCAGGTGTCGGCCGGCACATTCGGCGCACCCGCGACGGCCGCGAGGTCGAGGAAGAAGGGATTGGAGACGCGCTCCGACCGGCCATGGACGTCGGAGAAGGTGCAGACAGCGCTGAACTCCTTGCCGGTGATGCCGGCATGGAAGGACTGCGACACCGCCAGCATCGGACGGCCGAGTTTGTCATGGTAGGTCCACTTGACCGGAGCACCCTCGGTCTGGACCTGCTGCCGGAAGGCCGCCCCCGACGGGCAGGAAACCTGGTTGGTCCCGGCTCCGCACCAGCGGTAGGTCGTCCAGCTTTCCACACCCTGCGCGGCGGCGCCGGGCGTGGCGCCGGCCACGGATTCGGACCACGTGTAATACGGCCTTCCCAGGTGTCCGCTCACCGCCATGGTGTCGACGCCCAACGCATTGCGCGTGTGGGTGGGTTCGCCGAACGCATCGCGCGCGATCACCTGCCGCACCACGGTCGCCACGGCCGCATTGCTGGTGTTACGGAACGGCTCGGTCACCGTGACCGGGAAGCGGCCGATGGCGTCGTAGGCGGTCCGGCTGTAGCGGTGCACGGAGAGGCTGGGCGTGCCGTCGGCCTGGGCCACGGGCAGCATGGTGATCGCCGCCGCGCGGCAGTTGGCGTCCGTGATCCCCGCCGAGCACGTGGCGACCTGGGTCCGGTTGCCGAAGACGTCCAGCGTGTACATCTTGCGCAGGTCGAACTGGGCACCACCGGCGGGCTGCACGCGCTCCACCAGCAGTTGCCCGGTGTAGGCGCCGGCCATGTCGTAACCGAAACTCGTGCTGCGCACCACGCTGGCGAGTCCCGGCCGGCTGTGCGTGACCGTGCTGGTCGCCAGGCGGCCGAGACGCCAACGCGGCCCGTCATTGACGTAGGTGTTGCTGGTCGCCACGGTGGACTGAAGCGTGCCGGCGCCCGTGCTGGTGCTCACGGACGTGGTCAACGCATTGCCGTAGGCATCGTAGGTGAAGGCGGTGGCGACACGGCTCAGGGCCGCGCCGGTGTAGGGATCGAAGGACGCTTCGGCCGTGCTGCCGGTGACCGGGTGCAGGGGCAACTGGCTGCCGGCCGCGAAGGCGGGTTGGCTGGCCCAGACCTGCTGGCTGTCCGAGAACACCCTGCCGCCAAGGGCCGGGAACGGCGTGCGCGACGACCCGAAGCAGGCCTCGTTCACCAGGGTGAAGCAGGCCGGCGGCGCGAACCCGGATTCGATCCGGCGCTTGACGGTGCTCGCCGGCATGCCGACGAAAGGATAGTCCTGGCGATAGGTCGTGGTGGTGGCGACATGGCCCACGGGCGTACCGCTGAAGTTGGCGTCGAACGTGGTGATCTCGCGGAAGCCGAGGAAACCCCGCCCGCCGGCCTGCGCTTTCGCGCCGGCATAGCGGTAATAGACCGAGGCCATCGCATTCGGGTTTCCGTGCACGGGTGAACTGGAGTTCACCCAGGCCACTACGTAGCTCGGCGCCAGCACGTCGTGCACGGCCGAGCCCCGGCCGTACTGCAGCAGGTCGCGCGAATTGGTCTCGGCCCGATACAGGGCCGCCAGGCTCAAGGGGCGGTAGCTGATGTCGGTGATCGCGCCATAACCGTTCTGGATGCGGGTGATGACGTCCCTGGCGCGGAAGCGGCTGGTCTGCGCGGGCTGGGACACCGACATCAACAGCGTGTCGTCGATGCGGAGCCCGAAGAAGTCCGCGGCGCCGTCGCTGTCGAAGTCGCCGAAGATGTAGGCCCGCTTCCAGAGGTCGCAGGTGCTGCCACCGCAGGCGATGGCATTGCCACCGGACACCACCCAGCCACCGCCGAAACCGCCTCCCGGCAGGCCCGGACGCTGGAAGAAGACCTTGTTGCCGTTGTAGGGCGCCGGATACAGCAGGTCCGCGCGGCCATCGCCGGTGACGTCCTGGACCTTCACGTAGTCATCGTTGGCGATCGGCCCGATGAGCTCGGCGGCCGCGAAGCCATAACCTGTGTTGACGTTGTAGTACCAGTTCTCGCCGGTGCCTTCGTAAACGGCGTCGGTGAGGCCGTCGCCGTTGATGTCGGCGAACTGATGGCCCTTCTGGCGCGTGGTCGTGATCGGGAAGCCGGACTCGTCCGAGTAGGATTCGGTCCACCAGGCCTGGTAGGGCGACAGGGTGATCGTCGTATCCGTCAGGGAGCTGACGGTGAAGGCATAGACGTAGGTGTCGCTGGCGAAGGTCGTGCAGCGCAGGCCGCCGATGACCTGGGCGCGGCTGCCGCCGGCGCTCTTGCCGGTCGCGCGCACGCCCGACGGAGAGGGCGCCACCCGCTGGATCTGGCATTCGCCGGTCTGCTGTTCGCGCGTGCGGACGATGGTGGCCAGGATGTCGGCGCGCGAATCCGCATTGAAGTCGAAGAGCTGGGAGTTGCCCGACTTGGTGTAGAGCGCGTTCGAGACGTCGCAGCCGATGCGCGAACCCGGACCACCGCCGCTGCAGAAGGTATCCATGCCGCCGAAGACCACCTGCCGCTCGGCACCCCAGCCGTGGGTGGCGCCCTGCCGCTGCATCAGGCGGGCGTACATCACGCCGTTGCGCGGCACGATCACGTCGAGCAGTCCGTCGCCGTTGAGGTCGGAGAGCTGCGGCAGCAGGGCCTTGCTCCCGGTCCCCGGGATGCCGGGGCTGAGGCCGGCCAGCAGGTTGCCGCCGCCATTGAAGACATAGCCGGCGCTGGTCGGGCGACCGTAGGACGGACGGATGACCCAGCTGGCGCCGGTGGCGTTGGCCAGCATCAGGTCGTCCTTGCCGTCGCCGTTGTAGTCGAGCAGGAACCAACCGCCCTCGCCCAGGCCGCCGATTTCCGCCGGCGTGCAGGCGGGGATCTGGTTGGGCATCTGGAAGGTGCTGCGGCCACTGCTGTCGATGGTGCCGTAGGCGACGAAGACGATTTCGGTCGAGCAGGCTTCGCCGCTCTTGCCGTCCTTCATCCACACCATGTCCTGGCGCCCGTCGCCGTCCACGTCGCCGAGCTTGAAGCCCTCGAACTTGTCCGGGCTTCCCAGGCTGACCGCGGGGATCTCGGCCCAGGTGGAGAAGGAGTTGACGGCCTGGCTCCAGACGAAGGCCGTCGGCGCAAGGCAGACCGCCAACGAGGCATTGCGGCACTCCTGCACACTTTCCAGGATGGCGGCGCCGCTGCCGGACACGCTGGTGCCGTAACCGAGGCTGTAGTGCCGGACGGCGACGGAGTTGTTGAAGGAATCCACGCTCGCCAGCCGCTGGGTCTGGCTGTACTGCGCGCCCGACTGGTAGCCGATGCTCCACTGGTCGATCGGAAGCGTCGTGTAGTTGAAGACCAGCTTCGCGTAAGGTGCCAGCGCGCTGCCTGTCTGGCCCGGCAGCACCGTCTTGCCGGTGTAGCGGACTTCGCTGATCAGGTGCTCGCCGATGCCCGTGCTGCCGGCGGGGTTCTCGAGGTAGTGGTAGTCGATGTAGTTGCCCGTCGAGTCCTGGAAGCGCGTCTGCGCCCAGCTCACCGCCTTGCCGGTGTGACCCGCGGCACTGGTTTCGAAGTAGCCGTCGGGGCGGTTTGCACTGGCGTTCGCGCTGCGGTCGCCATACCAGCTGGTGGATCCATCCTTCCGGTCCACTGTGAAGAAGGCCGGGCCGTTGAGGCCACCGGTGGGCGTGTAGGCGCAGACTCGGGACCAGCTTTCGACTTCGGTGCGCAGGTTCGCGGCGGTCATGCCCGTCACGGCGGGACACGCCGGTGCGCCGGATGGCGCCGGGAGCAGGCGCTGGCCATCCAGGCAGAAGCGGTCGTTCGCGCTGAAATCCACGGGCCCCGGGTTGCCGTCGGTGGCGACGCCGGAGACGATGAAGTCGCCGGCTTCCCGGCTGGCGCGGCACCGGCTGATGGCGGAAAGACCGGCGATCGCCCAGCCCTTGCCCAGCGGGCCGTTTCCGCCCTGGCTCGAATAGCTCAGGGCGATCTGCGGCGTCACGCCCGCGGTGCCCGGCGCCGCATAGATCGGGATCCGGTAGGTAGCCGAACCGGATTCGTCCACGCGGAACTCGCCGGGCGTGGCGCCCACTTCGTCGGAAACCGCGTCGGGCACCACCTGGGCCGCCGCCGATCCCGCACACGCCATCGCCACCAGGCCGGCCCGGAGCCACGCCAACGTCTTGTTCGCCATGTTCGATCCCCTTGGATGCCGGCCACTGGTCGTGGCCGGCCGCTGAGGGGACGAGACTAGAAGGCGGGACCCGCCGGCTGACAGGGGGGCGGATTGCCAACCGGGCCATCGGGCGACGCAAAACTGTATGGTTTTCGCTATCGGACCATGGCTTGACCGCAGCGAATAAAGGCCAGCGGATACCCGGTTAGTGATGCCTTACGCTTTGTTGGCCTATAACTCTAACGCCGGCAGGATCGCTATCGCCCCCTGGTGCTCCGCCGCGCAGTGGGAGAACTGCGGCATCGACATCGATCTGGACGGCCCCGCCTACTGCGACGTCCAGCCACCGTCCACCGGGATGGCGGCGCCGCTGAGGTTGTGGGCTTCGCGTCGGCACAGCCAGACCACCAGGTCGGCGATGTCTTCCGGCAGCGACATGCGGCCGCTGGGCTGCTTCTCGCGCAGCAGTTCGCGCACGCCGGCATCGCGGTCGCCGCCGACCGCCGTGGCGCGCGCGGCGATCTGCGGCTCGATCAGCGGGGTTTCCACCCACCCCGGACAGACGCAGTTCACGGTGACGCCGCCGCTCGCCCGATTGCCGGCGGCGGCGTATTCCAGCGCCGCGACCTTGCTCAGCCCGACCAGTCCGAATTTGCTGGCGACATAGGGCGACTTGTTCACCGACGCCACCAGGCCGTGCACTGAGGCGATGTTGACCACGCGGCCGTAACCCTGCGCGGCCATGCCGGGCAAGACCAGGCGCATCGTGTGGAAGGCGGCGCTGAGGTTGATCGCGATCAGACGGTCCCAGGTGGCCGCCGGCATCTCGGCGATCGGCGCGGTGTGCTGGACGCCGGCGCAGTTCACCAGCACGTCCACCGGGGCCCAGGCGGCGATTTCGGCCATCATCGCTTCAAGCACGGTGGCGTCGGACAGGTCGGCACCGAAGTGTCGAACGTCCGCGGCATCGGCTTGGCGCACGGTGTCCAGCGCGGCCGCGATCTGTTCCGACGTGCCCAGGCCATTGACCGCGACCCGCGCACCTGCGGCGCCCAGCGCGCGCGCGATGGCCAGGCCGATGCCCGAGGTCGCGCCGGTGACCAGGGCGCAGCGGCCGGCGAGGAATCGGTCGCTCATGGGGAAATCCTTGGATCGGAGGTGATTTCCCACCCTAGCAGGCCCCTTCCGGGCGCCGCGTCGTACCAAGGTACGATGCCCGCGCCGCGCGGCATTGCTAAGGTCGGGCGATGGACCCGACCCCCGCCACGCCTTTCCGCACCCAGCCGCGCTGGGACCGTCGCTCCCGCCCGGCCGCCGCCGGCCTGCTGGCCCTGGCGCTCGCCGCCTGCGCCGGCACGGCCGAACGACCGCCGCTGGCGCTGGATTCAGGCATGCACCTGCACTCCCACTCCGGCGATGACGACCTGCTGACCGCCGGCCTGGGCGAAGCGGGCCTGCGCAGCCCGGTGCCGCCGCCGTTCGCGAACCCGGAGCAGCCCACCGCCGCGGAGCTGCGCCGGCGCGCAATCTGGAGCAACTGGCGGGGCATCGCCGACCTGGCGCCCGGCGGCGGCTACGGCAGCGTCTACGGGTCGCTGCAGCCGGTGCCGGGACGCGAATACCACGCCTTCGCCCACCTGCCCGGACGCCGCCAGCCGCATCGCCTGCTGGTGCAGCTGCCGGAGGCGTTCGATGTGCAGAAGCGCTGCGTGGTGGTGACGGCATCGTCCGGGTCGCGCGGGATCTACGGCGCGATCGCACTGGCCGGGGCCTGGAGCCTGCCGCGCGGCTGCGCGGTCGCCTACACCGACAAGGGCGCGGGCACCGGTTATGTCGTGGCCGGGGGCCGCGGATTCGGCATCGACGGCCGCCTCGCGGCAGAGGGTGCGGCGGTCGAGTTCGCGCCCGGCGCGGCCACCACGGCCGCGGATCCGGCCGCGCCGCTGGTCGCGGTCAAACACGCGCATTCGGGCGACAACCCGGAGGCCGACTGGGGCCGGCACGTGCAGCAGGCCGCGCAGTTCGCGCTGCAGGTGCTCGACTCCGCACACGGCGACGCCGGTCCCTGGACCTTCGCCAACACCCGGGTGATCGCGGTCGGCGTGTCCAACGGCGGCGGCGCGGTGCTGCGCGCGGCGGAGCTGGACGGCGACTGGCTGGATGCGGTCGTGGCGGTTTCGCCCAACGTGCTGCCCGGCGAGGGCGGCCGGGCCTTGTACGACTACAGCACCGAGGCCGCGGTGTGGATGCCCTGTGCGCTCAACGCCGCGGCTTTCGACGGCGTGCTGCTGGCGCGGCCGAACGGCGGCAAACACCCGGCCGGCGCGCAGCGCTGCGCATCGCTCAAGGCCGCCGGCCAACTGACGGGCGACAGCCCCGACGTGCAGGCCGAAGCCGCTCACGCGAAACTCAGCGACGGCGGCTGGAGCGACGAGGCGATCGCGGCGGGTGCGCTCAGCAGCGGCTTCGATCTCTGGCGGGCGGTGAACGTCACCTACGCCTCGGCCTATGCGCGGGCGCCGATGGACGCCATGCCCTGCGGTTACGGCTTCGCGCCGATGGGCGCGGACGGCAGGCCGCGGGCGCCCACCGCCGCGGAACAGGCGGCCTGGTGGAGCGACGCCGGCGGCATCCCGCCGGGCGCCGGTGTCGGCCTGCTCGACCGCCAGGCCGCCGGCGCCGACCCGACCCTGCCCGGCCTGGCCTGCCTGCGTGCGCTCTGGGAAGACGAAGCGAGCGCCGTGCGCGCCGGGATCGCCCAGACCCGGGCCGCCCTGCCCCGCGCCGGCCTGCCGGTGATCGTGGTGCACGGCGCCGACGACGGCCTGGTGCCGGAAGCCTTCAGCGGCGCCGCCTACGCCCGCTGGGCCGACGCGAACGGCCGCCCGGTCAGCTACTGGCGCGTGCGCAACGCCCAGCATTTCGACGCCTTCCTGGGCCTGCCGGTGCTGGGCATGCGCTACCTGCCGATGCTGCCCTACGGCTACCGCGCGCTCGACGCCGCCTGGGCCACGGTCAGCGAAGGCCAGCCGCTCCCGGCCGACGCCGAAATCGTGACCACGCCGCGAAAGTTCGCCAACGGCGCGCTCGCGCCCCTGGCCCCCGAAAACCTCGGCTCGCCCTGACCCGCACCGGAGAAACCCGGGGTCAAGTCCGGGGTCAGAGTGCATTTATCCAGATAAATGCACTCTGACCCCGGATTTGTTCGTGGGGATCAGGGGGTTCGGTGGGCCAGCAGGCGGGCCATGACGGACTTCAGGGCGAGAGGCTTGAGTGGCTTGTGCAGCAGCACGCAGCCGGCCGCCGCGACGGCGTCGCGCACCTCGGCGCTGTGGTCGGCGGTGATGATGACGCAGGGGCGCGGCGGCAGGGTCGCGGCCAGCCGTTCGCGCAGGGCCAGGCCGGTGTCGCCACCGTCGAGGTGGAAGTCGAGCAGCAGCAGGTCCGGCACCGCCGCGGCGACCAGGCGCCGCGCCTCCTCGCCGTCGCGCGCGGCCAGCACTTCGCACTGCCATCCGCCCAGCAGGGCCTGCATGCCGCGCAGCACGTCGGCGTCGTTGTCCACCACCAGCACGCGACTGCGCGGCGGTTCCGGGGTGGTCGGCTCGGGTGCAGCCGCCGCCACCGGCGCCGGTGCCGCGCGCGGCACGTCGATGGCGAACACGGTGCCATGCCCTGGCCACGAACGCAGCCGCAGCGGATGACCAAGCAGGCGCGCGATGCGCTCGGCGATCGCCAGGCCCAGCCCCAGCCCCTGCCCGCCGCGGTCGAGCCGGCGGAACTCCTCGAAGATCACGCCCTGGTCGGCCTCGGCGATGCCCGGACCGGTATCCCAGACCTCGATCGCGACCTGGCCGCCCCGCCGGCGGCAGCCGACCAGGATGCGGCCACGGGCGGTGTACTTCACCGCATTGCCCAGGAAGTTCTGCAACACGCGCCGCAGCAACTGCGGGTCGCTGCGCACCCACAGCCCGCAGGGCACGCATTCCAGCGGCAGCCCCTTTTCCGCCGCCAGCACCCGGAACTCGGCGGCCAGGTGCTGGAGCAGGTCGTCGAGCCTGAACACCTGCGGCTGGGCCTCCATGCCGCCGGCATCCAGCCGCGAGATGTCCAGCAGGCCGGCCAGCAGGGATTCGGCCGAACCCAGCGCGCCGTCGATATTGCCCAGCGCCTGCCGGTGCCGCGGCTCGGACAGCTGCGGCGCCAGCGCGTGCACGAACAGATGCGCGGCGTTCAGCGGCTGCGCCAGGTCATGGCTGACCGCAGCCAGGAAGCGGGTCTTGGCCCGGTTGGCGCGCTCGGCCTCGGCCTTGGCGCCGGCCAGTTCGGCGGTGCGCTCGGCCACGCGCTGCTCCAGCGTCTCGGCCACCGACTTGAGCGCCTGTTCGTTGCGTCGGAACTCGGTGACGTCGGTGAAGGTGGCGACGAACCCGCCGCCAGGCATCGGGTTGCCGCGGATCTCGACCACGGTGTCGCCGAAGCGGCGTTCGGCCACGTAGGGCGTGCCCGCGCGCATGTGCGCGAGGCGTTTTTCCACCTCCTCGTGGCCACGCCCCGCGCCCGCCAGGCCGCGGCGGACGTTGTGCGCCACGAGTTCCGACACCGGCACGCCCACCTGCAGCAGCGCCGCCGGATAGTCGAACAGTTGCGCGTAAGGCCGGTTCCAGGCCACCAGGCGCAGTTCGGCGTCCACCACGCTGATGCCCTGGCTCATGTTCTCCAGCGCCGCCTCCAGCACGCGCTGGTTGAAGCGCAGGGCCTGGGACGCTTCGCCGACGATGGTCGCGACGGTGTCCAGGTCGCGGCCCTGTTCTCGCCGCGCCGCGTCCAGCAGCAGCCGCGCCGAGGCCGCACCCAGCACGGCCGCCAGTTCGCGCTCGATGCGCCGTTCGACCTCGGCCGGCACCGCCGCGTCCCCGCCGGCATCCGACAGCACGGCGTCCACGCGCTGGGCCGGCAGGAAGCGGACGGCGACCTCGCGCAGCGCCACCCGCGACAGGCGACTGCCGGCGACGTGGTCCGGCGCCACGTCCAGGCGCGACGCCAGCATCCAGGTCACCAGCGCGCCCGCCAGCAGGCTCAGCGTGGTGGCGCGGCCGATGCGGCTCCATTCGCCCAGGCCGAACAGGGTGTCCGGCGCCAGCCAGCCCAAGCCCAACGGACCGTCGACCAGCCAGGGCCGCTGCAGGCCGGCGGCTTCCGCCAGCGCCGGCACCAGCAGCGCCCAGATCCACACCAGCACCGCCGCCAGCACGCCCGCCAGCACCGCGCGTGCAGGCGTGCGCGGCCGCCACACGGCGAACCCCACCGCCGGCGCCAGCGTCGCCAGGCCCGAGAACGACAGCGCGCCGATGTCGGCCAGCGCATCGCTGCCCGCGATCGCGCGGCTGTAGCCCCAGGCCAGCAGCACCACCACCACGATGCCGATCCGCCGCTGCAGCAGCACCGCGCCGCGCAGGTCGGCGCCCTTGCCGCCGCCCCAGGCGCCACGCACCAGCACCGGCGCCAGCCAGTGGTTGCCGATCATCACGCTCAACGCCAGCGTGGAGATGATCACCATGCCGGTAGCGGCGCTCAGTCCACCCAGGAAGGCCAGCAGCGCCAGCGCTTCGTGGCCCTGCGCCAGCGGCAGCGCCAGCACGTACAGGTCGGAGGGCACGCCCATCGGCGCCAGCAGCGCGTCGCCGGCGCGGGCCAACGGCAGGATCGGCAGCGCGATCAGCAGCATGTACAGCGGGAACAGCCAGCGCGCCGTGCGCAGCTGCGCCTCGTCGCGGCATTCGACGACGCCGACGTGGAACTGGTGCGGCAGCGTGAACATCGCCAGCGCCCCCAGCAGCACCAGGGCCGGGAAACCGCTGGCGCCGTCGGGCGGCGGCGGCGCGGCCGGCAGGTCCGGCAGGTCCAGCCCGAACCAGACGAAGGCGCCCAGGGCCAGCATCGCGCCCAGCTTCAGCAGCGACTCCACCGCCATCGCCAGCACCAGGCCGCGATTGTGTTCAGTCGCCGACGCGCGCCGGGTGCCGAACAGCATCGCGAACAGCGCCATCGCCAGCGCCACGTACAGCGCGCTGTCCTGCCAGGGCGGCGGCGCCAGGTCGGAGGCGCG
>CBFGOZ010000067.1:0-10530 GCA_965650505.1 uncultured Arenimonas sp. | reverse complement strand
CGGCGTTCCACAGCCCCCGGTGCTCGTCGTGCGCCTTGGCCCGGAAGTCGAAGGCCACGCCGCGCAGGATCAGCCCGATCAGCATCACCGCCACCGGCAGGTACAGGGCGCCCAGGATGACGCCATGCGCCACCGGGAACGCGACCAGCAGCAGGCCCACGCCCAGAACCAGCCAGGTTTCGTTGGCGTCCCAGAACGGACCGATGGACGCGACCATGCGGTCCTTGCCCGGGCCATCGGCGAAGGGCACCAGCAACCCGACCCCGAGGTCGTAACCGTCGAGCACCACGTAGATCAGCATCGCCAGGGCCATCAGGCCCATGAAGATCAGCGGCAGCCAGGCGTCCATGGTCGGTCCTCAGGATTCGTCGGGTTCGCCGCGGGCGGCGGTGATCGGCGGCGCCACCGTCGCGCCACTCTTGCGGGCGAGGTGGAACAGCACCGAGACGTAGGCCAGCAGCAGCACCAGGTAGATGATCAGGTAGGCGCTGAGGCTCAGGCCGATGATCGGCGCCGGCGTCGCCGACGCCGCGTCGGCGGTGCGCAGCACGCCGGTCACCAGCCAGGGCTGGCGGCCGATCTCGGTGACGTACCAGCCGGCCAGCGTGGCCACCCAGCCCGAGAAGGTCATGCCCACCAGCACGCGCTGCAGCCAGCGCGCCGGTTCACCGCGCCGGCGCAGCTGCCAGGCCGCCAGCCAGGACACCGCGAGCATCAGCATGCCCACGCCGACCATCACCCGGAAGCTCCAGAACACCGGCAGCACCGGCGGATGGTCCTTGAAGCTGTCGAGGCCCTTGAGTTCGCCCTGCAGGTCGTGGGTCAGGATCAGGGCCGCCAGGCCGGGAATGCCGATCGCATAGTCGTTGCGGCGTTCGGCCTCGTTCGGCCAGGCGAACAGCAGGGCCGGCGCGCCTTTTTCGCCTTCGCCCCAGATGCCTTCCATCGCCGCGATCTTCGCCGGCTGGTGTTCGAGCGTGTTCAGGCCATGCTGGTCGCCGACGAAGATCTGCAACGGGATCAGGATCGCGGCCATCAGCACGCCGGTGCGCAGGGTCGCCGCCACGTCCGCCCCGCGGTCGCCGCGCAGCCAGCGGAAGGCCGACAGGCCCGCGATCAGGAAGGCCACCGTCAGGCCCGATGCCAGCAGCTTGTGGCTCAGGCGGTACGGGAAGGACGGATTGAAGATCACCGCCCACCAGTCGGTCGGGTGCACCACGCCGTCGATCAGCGTGAACCCCGCCGGCGTCTGCATCCAGGAGTTCAGCGCCAGGATCCAGAACGCCGACAGCGTGGTGCCGGCCGCCACCAGCACCGTCGCCAGCGTATGCATGCGCTCGCCGACCTTCTTGCGCCCGAACAGCATGATGCCGAGGAAGCTGGCCTCGAGGAAAAACGCCGTCAGCACCTCGTAGGCCAGCAGCGGCCCGGCGATGTTGCCCACCGTGTTCATGTAGCCCGGCCAGTTGGTGCCGAACTGGAAGCTCATCGTCACGCCGCTGACCACGCCCATGCCGAAGCTGAGGGCGAACACCTTCACCCAGAAGAAGTAGGCGGACAGCCATTTTTCGTCCTGCGTCTTCAGATAGCGCAGCTTGAAGAACAGCAGCACCCAGCCCAGGGCGATGGTGATGGTCGGGAACAGGATGTGGAAGCTGATGTTGGCCGCGAACTGCACCCGCGCCAGCATCACCGCATCCATCACGCCGTCGGGGCTCATGGCCTGCCCTCCTCCACCGGGGCCGGGGCCGGCGCGGGGCCGCCCAGCAGGCGTTCCTTGATGTCCAGCAGCTTGGTCGCCGCGGAGCCCAGCGACATCAGCTTCTCCAGCGTCGATGGCGACAGCTTGCGGACCTCGGCGAACCAGTCGGTGAGCTGCTCGATCAGGTCGTGCATCTCGCGCATGCGCGCCTGGGCGTGCTGCTCTTCCGGGGTACCGGGCGCTTCGAGCAGGGCGTCGCGCAGCATCGACAGGGTCGGGTCCACCTCGCGCCGCTGCCGCTCCTCGGCCAGGGTCTTGAAGATGGCCCAGACGTCCTCGGGCGCGGCGTAGAAGTCGCGGCGGTCGCCGGGCTGGTGGCTCAGCCGCACCAGGCGCCAGGACGAAAGCTCCTTCAGGCCCATGCTGACGTTGGAGCGGCTGACGCCCAGCTTCTCGGTGATCTCGTCGGCCGTGAGCGGCTGGGCCGAGATGAACAGCAGGGCGTAGATCTGCCCGACCGTGCGGTTGATGCCCCAGCGGCTACCCATCTCGCCAAAATGGAGCACGAAGGACTGGCTGAGCGGCGGCAGGTCCATGCGCTTACCCGTAGTTTCAGAAATTTCTGAAACATTAAACGACTTCAGTCAAACCGAGGCAAGGCCCGGCAGCCGATCGTTCAGGGAAAGCTCACGGCGGCGGCGACTCGCCGCGCTCCCAATAGGGCGGGTCGCCGAAACGCTCCCGCATGAATTCGGTGAACACCCGGACCTTGGGCGGCGCATGCGCGCGACTGGCGGCGAGCACGTGGATGCCCTGCCCCGGCAACTCCCAGTCCGGGAACAGGCGCACCAGCCTTCCGGCTTCGATGTCCTCGCCGACCACGAACCAGGGCATGCGGGCGATGCCCAGGCCCTGCAGCGCGGCCTGGCGCAGCGCCAGGCTGGAATTGGCCTGCAGCGGGCCCGTGACCCGGACCACCTCCCGGCGCTGTGCCCGGGACAGGGCCCATTCCCGCGCCGTCGGCGAAAGCGTGTAGACCAGGGCCGCATGGCCGGCAAGGTCGGCGGGCTCACGCGGCGGCCCGGCCTGCCGGAGGTACGCGGCCGAAGCGACCAGCACGTTGCGGTTGCGCCCCACCGGCGTGGCCACCAGCGAGGAATCGGCCAGGTCGCCGATGCGGACCGCGAGGTCGAAGCCGCCTTCGACCAGGTCCAGCCGCCGGTCGTCCAGCACCAGGTCCACCCGGATCTCCGGGTAACGCCGCGCGAACGCGCCCAGGGCCGGGACCACGTGCAGCAGGCCGAAGGACATCGGCGCGTTCACCCGCAGCACCCCGCGTGGGGCGGCCCGCAGCGAGGTCGCGGCTTCTTCCGCATCGCGCGCCGCCAGCGCCGCCTGCTGGGCGTGCGGCAGGGCCGCCTGCCCCGCTTCGGTCAGCGACAGGCGGCGGGTGGTCCGGTGCAACAGGCGCAGCCCCAGCCGGGCTTCCAGCCGCGCCACCGCCGCGCTGGCCTGCGACTTCGAGACCCCGAGCCGCCGCGCGGCCGCGGAAAACCCTTCCGCCTCGGCCACGGCCGCGAACACCACCAGATCGTCCAGTCCAGGCAAGGCCATGAATTTGTCCTTTATTCCGGACAGAGATTCCACTCGTGACCGGATTATCTGTCAAGACGAGCCAATCTAGCCTGTGCGGGTCCCGACCTCGCCGCACCCGCCCATGACCCACCCCTCCCCCTGGCACGTACCCCTGCTGATCCTGCTGGTGGGGTCGCTGATCGGGTCGAACACCGCCCTGGCCAAGGGGCTGATGGTCGATGGCCTCGCGCCGCTGTCGCTGCTGCTATGGCACCAGGCCGGAGCCGCCGCCGCGCTGCTGGTGGCCCTGGCCTGGCGAGGCGAGACCTTCCCGGCCTCGCTCCGTGTGTTCGGATATTCCGCCCTGCTGGGCCTGTGCTCGCTCACCCTGCCGTCGGCGATCGGTTTCCACGCCATGCCGCACATCGGCGCCGGCACCTACACCGCGATGTTCACGCTGTCGCCAATGTGCACCTTCGCCCTGCGGTGGGCCCTGGATCGCCGCTATCCCGGGCATCGCCGGCTGGCGGGCCTGGCCGTGGGCGGAGCCGGCGCGGCCCTGCTGGTTTTCGCCGGGCTCGGACTGTCGCCTGGTGCGGGCGGCTGGCTGGCGCTGGCGCTGGCGACCCCGCTGCTGCTGGCCACCGGCAACCTGGTGCGCGAGCGGCTGATGCCCGCCGGCGCCAGCCGCCTGCAGCTGTCCCTTGCCCAGCCGGTGGCGCAGCTGGCGCTCCTGGCGCCGCTGGCCCTCGCGACCGGAACGCCGCTGGCCCTGCCCACCGCACCGCTGGACCTCTCGGATGCCGTGCTGGTCGCGCAGGTCGCGATCGCCTGCGCCCTTTACCCGCTGTTCTTCGCGCTACAGGCGCGCGCGGACGCCGTCGCGCTCAGCCAGATCGGCTACGTCACGGTCGCGGTGGGCGTGCTCTGGGGCGCGCTGCTGTATGGCGAATCGCTCAGCCCCTGGATGGGCGCGTCCGTCGTCCTGCTTTTCGCCGGACTGCACCTGGTGCAGTCGGCCGCCCGGGCCGCGCCGGCCCCGCCAGCCGCGGCGGACGCGGCGCGCCCTTCCCATTGACCCGGAGAACCACCATGCGATTCGCCATGTTTTCCCTCGTCGCCGCGCTGATCGCCGGCACCGCCCACGCCGGCAGGCCGCAGGCGGCCGACAGTCCCTGGGGCCCCGACGACCAGATCGGTCGCCTGAACCTGATGACCGACGCCTCGCGCGCCGCGATCCTGTCGCGCATCGACGGCGGCCGCGTCTACGACCTCGGCGTCGAGTACCACAAGGACATGCCCAGCTGGGCCCTGCTGGGCGATCCGACCTACCAGATATGGATGACGCACACGCCGAGGGGCACCGCGGTGGACAACGTGCTCGGCCTGGGCCGCCAGATGCACCAGCGCGTCTCGTACAGCGGCGACGCGGTGCTGATGTACACCCACACCGGCACCCACATCGACGCGCTGTCGCACTTCGGGCTGGACGGCAAGATATGGAACGGCTTCCACGCCGACGAACACCAGGGCGACGTCGGCTGGAAAAAGGCCGGCGTGGAGCAGCTGCCGCCGATCGTCGCCCGCGGCGTCCTGATCGACGTGGCTGCGTTCAAGGGCATCGACGTGCTGCCCGACAGCTACCGGATCCTGCCGGCCGACCTGCAGGGTGCGCTGGAGAAGCAGGGCGTCTCGCTGCAGTCCGGCGACGCGGTGTTCATCCGCACCGGCCGCATGCGCCACATCGCCGATGCCCGCAAGTTCATGGACAACCCGCCTGGCATCGGCCTGGCGGCAGCCCGGTGGCTGGTCGAGGAGCAAGGCGCCATGCTGATCGGCGCCGACAACCTCAGCCTGGAGGTTTTCCCGGTCGAAACCCCCGAGAACTGGGTCCCGGTGCATACCTACCTGGAAGCCGAACAGGGCGTGGCGATCATGGAGGTCGTGGACCTCGAGGCGCTGGCGCGCGACGGGGTCCACGAGTTCGCCTTCATCGGCGCCGGCCTGAAGCTGCGCGGCGCCAGCGGCGCGCCGATGCGGCCGATCGCGCTGCCGGTGCGCCCGGCCTCGCGCGTGGCTCAGTTGGCGAAGCGGTAGCTCAGCTTGACCAGCAGCTGCTCGGCGTCGCGCAGGGAGGTGGCGTCGCCGAGCAGGTCCGACAGCGAGCGGCTGACGCCGTCCTCGGCCAGGCCGCCGCGGCCGTAGACGATGTACAGGTCCGACAGCGGCGCCAGCTCGTAGCGGTAGCGGATCTGGAAACCCAGGTTGGCCAGGCTGAAGTCGGTGACGTCGGCCGGCGTCGCCACCGGCACCGGCTGGCCGCCCGGACCCACCACCCAGGCCTGGCGCAGGCGGGCGTCGAGCGCGATGGTTTCCAGCTTCACGCGCAGCTCCTGGCGGCTGCCGATCTGCCACTGCAGGTTGGCGCCGACGCTGGCGATGTCGGCGCGGTAGCTGCCCAGGCGGTCACCGCCGCGCCAGAGCAGCCAGTCCGGGTTGTGCTGCAGGCTGAAGCTGCCCTGCAGGGCCAGGCTGTCGCTCAGGTGCAGGGTCGGTTCGAAATCCAGGTCCAGGCCGGTGCCGCTGGCGCCCTCCAGGCCCTCGCCGGCGGCGCGCGCCGACACGTACCAGGACCAGCGTCCGCGCTGAGGCCGCGAGCGCTCCCAGAACAGGTAGAGCTTCTCCGGCACCCGCACGGCGCCGTTGCCGCGGGTGATCAGGTCGTCGTGGCCGTCGGTCCAGGTCGCGACCTCGAAGAACTCGCTGCCGCCGTCGCGACGCTCGCTGACCCGGTTCACCGCCGCCGCCTCAGCGATGCTCAGGCCGTGGTCGTTGCGGCGGGTGGACACGGCCCAGCGCCATTCGTGGAAGGAATAGGCCGAGGCCTCCGGCTGGTCCGGGAAACGCCGCGCCAGTTCGTAGCGCAGGTAGTTGAAGTTGTTGCGGTCCAGATAACCGATGTCGTTGAGCTGAAGCTGGTCGCCCAGGTGCAGCACGTACAGCTGCTGGCGCCAGCCTTCGCCCATCTCGTGGTCGGCGCGGACCTGCATGCCGCTGTCGCGGGTGGTGGCGCCGCCCTGGCGGACCTGCGATGCCACGACCTGGGAGCGGATGCTCCAGGCACCGTTCGGCGTCCACAGGTGGTCGGCCGAATACACGCTGGCCTGGCGGTCGAGGAAGGGGCGGTCGACGTGGGTGACCATGCCGCCCAGGTCCTGCGCGCCGAAATCGCGGGTGGCGCGCAGGGCGAAGAAGTCGCGGCCGACCTCGTCGCCCTCGGTGGCGGCCAGCAGGCCGTAGCGCACCTGGCCCAGGCTGCCGTTGAGCTTCACTGCCGCGTGTACGTCGCCGGCGCCGCTGCCGTCGTCGGCCGAGCCGCCGATCCGGCGCGTGTAGAGCAGGCGGCTGTTGCCGGCGCCGAAGGGCACGTCGAACATGCCTTGGTTTTCGGTGAAGAAGGGCCGCTTGTCGCCGAAGAAGGTTTCGACGGCGCCGAAGTTCACCACCAGGTCGTCGCTTTCCACCTGGCCGAAGTCGGGATTGAGGGTCGCCGACAGCTGGAACTGGCCGTTGGGTTTCCAGAACAGGTCGGCACCGGCGTCGAAGTCGGTGTCGCCGCTGATGCGGTCGTGCACCGCCACCGCATACGGCGTCACCGCCAGCAGCGACTGCTCGTACAGCGGTACCTCGACCTTCGCGAACTCGGACAGGAAACGCGGCTTCTGGTAGCTGATGTTGGGCCAGCCGAAACGCTCGCCGCTGCTGCCGACCACGCGGTCCAGGTACAGGCCCAGGGTGCGCTTGCCGCCCTCGGGCTTGGCCATCGGCGCCACGTGCCAGGGGATCACCATCTCCACCGACCAGCTGTCGGCGTCCTGGGTGACGGCGCGGTGCCAGTGGCCGTCCCAGTCGGTGTTGAAGTTGCGCTCGCTGGTGATCACCTCGTCGCTGATGCCGTCGGCAATGGTGACCATGAAGTCGTAGCCGGTGCGGCCGTCGCCGTCGAAATCCACCATCAGGTTGACGCGGTCGAGCTGGCCGCCTTCGTCGCGGCGGGTGCGCTGGGTGGTGCGCGGCACGTCGGCGGGCTGGTGGTTGCGGAAGGCCACGGCCAGGCCCTCGGGCGTCGCCAGCACCCAGGCCTCGGTGCGGTAGCGGGCGGGATCGCCGCTGAGCGGCTGCACCATCACGAACTCGGTGATGTGGCGGGCGCCGGCCCACTCCTGCGGGTCGATGCGGCCGTCGACGTCGACGGCGGCGACGGGCGCGGCGGCCAGCGCGCACAGCGCGGGAAGGAGTCGGAAGGGAGTCATGCGCAGGCCAGGCTCGGGGACCCGCGCATCTTGGTGATCCCCCGGCGTGGCGCCGAGGGCCAAAGGTCATGTCAACCCTGCGGGCGCGTAATGCATCCGACGATGTCGCGCCGCGATTCAGCCCCTGGGCTTGCGCTTGGGCTGCAGCATGGTGCCGGTGCAGTTTTTCGCGCCACAGCGGCAGGCCCAGAGCTTCTTCAGCCTGGCGGTGTGCGGCTCGGCCAGGGTGATGCCGTAGTTGTAGGTCAGTTCTTCGCCGGGGGCGATGTCGCGCATGGCCTCGATGTAGATGCGGTCCTTGCGCTTCTTGCCGGTGTCCGACTCCAGGTGCGCGGCCTCGCAGTTGGGGTCGCAGCTGTGGTTGATCCAGCGCGCGTCGTTGCCGTCCACGTTGGCGTCGATCACGTACTTGTCGTTGAGGGTGAACAGGAAGGTGTGGCCGGTGTCGAGCTCGTCGGCGTACACGCGGTCCACTTCCTCGTGCGTGCGCAGCAGGCCCTTGTAGCGGATCACGCGCTCGCCCTTGGCGATCGCCTCGGTGGCGAAGACGCCGTTGCCGTGGATGGCGGAGCGGCGGGCTTCGATCTTCTTGGGCATCTGCAGCGGTCCGGGACAGCGAAAGGGGCGCCATTGTCCCGCATGCGGGCCTTCGGCGCAGCACTGCCCCGCGCCGGCGTAAGCTGGCGCCGGCACACGGGAGTTCGGACATGGATCCTGGCAACAGCTGGCGCGAGGAAAAACAATCGGCCTGGCTCTACCGCGCCCTGGCCGCCGCGGAGCCCGACACCCGCATCGCGGCGCTGTTCCGCGCCCTCGCCGACGCGGCCGAATCGCAGGCGCAGACCTGGGCCGCGGCGGCCCAGGAGGCCGGCGAAATCCTGCCCGAGCCCTTCGTGCCCGAACGCCGGGCCCGACTGGTGGCGGGCCTCGCGCGCCGGCTCGGGCCGCGCCGGATGAAGCCGGCCTTGGCGGCACTGAAAGTTCGGGGCCTTTCCGCCTACACCGCCGCGCTCACCGGCCACCTGCTGCCCACCGACCTGGCCCAGGTCGGCGTGAGCCACCGTTCGGTCGGCGGCGGCAACCTGCGCGCCGCCATCTTCGGCGTCAACGACGGCCTGGTCTCGAACGCCAGCCTGATCCTGGGCGTGGTCGGCGCCAGCGCGTCCACCGGCACCGTGCTGGCTACCGGCATCGCCGGCCTGCTGGCGGGCGCGCTGTCGATGGCGGCCGGCGAATACGTGTCGGTGCGCTCGCAGCGCGAGCTGTTCGAGTACCAGATCGGACTGGAGTCGGACGAGCTGAAGAAATATCCCGAAGCGGAGGCCGAGGAGTTGGCCCTGATCTACATCGCCCGCGGCATGCCGGCGGAGCAGGCCCGCGGCTTCGCGGCGACCCTGGTGAAGGATCCCGCGCAGGCCTTGGACGTCCTGGCCCGCGAGGAGCTGGGCCTGAATCCGGACGACCTGGGCTCGCCCATCGGGGCCGCGGCGTTCTCGTTCAGCGCCTTCACCATCGGCGCCCTGATCCCGCTGGTGCCCTTCTTCGCCGGCAGCGCCCTGCCCCAAGCGGCGTTCTGGGGCACGGGGCTGGCGGCCGCGGGTCTGTTCGGCACCGGCGCCGCGATGAGCCTGTTCACCGGCCGCAATCCCTGGGCCGGCGGCGCGCGGATGCTGGGCATCGGCGCCCTGGCCGGGGCCACGGTGTTCGCCATCGGCCGCCTGATCGGCGTCGACGTGGCCTGAACGGGGGTCCGCGGCCCGATTGAGCGGGCCGGATTTAAAACGTACAATTTCGGTCCGAATTGACGGCCCCGGCCCGACCCCCATGCTCCGCGTCACCAAGCTGACCGATTACGCCACCGTCGTCCTGGCCACCCTGGCCTCGGCGCCCGACCGCGTGCATTCGGCCGCCGAGCTGGCCGAACGGGCCCGCCTGGAGCCGCCGACCGTGGCCAAGGTGCTCAAGCCGCTGGCGCATGCCGGCCTGGTGGAGGGCTTCCGCGGCGCCAGCGGCGGCTACCGGCTGGCGCGCCCGGCGGCCCAGATCCCGCTGATCGCGATCGTCGAGGCCATCGAAGGTCCGCTGGGCATGACCGAATGTTCGGGCGAACACTCCAGCTGCGAACTCGAGCCGCACTGCGGCGTGCAGTCGCACTGGCGCCGCATCAACGACGTCATCGCCGAGGCGCTCGGCGGCATCACCCTGGCCGACATGCTGCCGCCGCCGGCGGCACGCAAGGCCATCCCGCTGCAGCTGTCGCGGGCAGGAGCCTGACATGAGCACGCAGAACGCAGAAATCGTCGAACACCTGGCGCGCCGCTACGACGCCGGCTTCGTCACCGACATCGAGTCCGACACCCTGCCGCCCGGCCTGGACGAAGACGTGGTGCGATTCATCTCCGCCAAGAAGGGCGAGCCGGAATGGCTGACCGAGTGGCGCCTGAAAGCCTACCGGCACTGGCTGACGATGACGCCACCGGAGTGGGCCAAGCTGGAGATCGCGCCGATCGACTTCCAGGCCGTGAGCTACTACGCCGCGCCCAAGGGCCCGAAATACGCCTCGCTGGACGACGTGCCCAAGGAGCTGCTCGACACCTACGAAAAGCTCGGGGTGCCGCTGCACGAGCGCGCCAAGCTGGCCGGCGTGGCGGTGGACGCGGTGTTCGATTCGGTCTCGGTCGGCACCACCTTCCGCAAGGAGCTGGCCGAGAAGGGCGTGATCTTCTGCTCGATGTCCGAGGCGGTGAAGGAACACCCCGACCTGGTGCGCCGATACCTGGGCAGCGTGGTGCCGGCGGGCGACAACTATTTCGCGGCGCTGAACTCGGCCGTGTTCTCCGACGGCAGCTTCGTCTTCATCCCCAAGGGCGTGCGCTGCCCGATGGAGCTGAGCACCTACTTCCGCATCAACGCCCGCGACACCGGCCAGTTCGAGCGCAC
>CBFGOZ010000066.1:0-10569 GCA_965650505.1 uncultured Arenimonas sp. | reverse complement strand
ACTTTGCCCTTCTCGGCGAAGTAGGGGATGTTGGCGATGACCCACCAGCGGCCCATGAAGCGCGGCAGGTCGACGTTGGCGCGGGACTGCAGCGGGGGCATGGCGGTCTCTCCGGTGCTGGCGCAGCCGGCCAGGATCAACAGGCCAGACATCATGACGGCGAAACGGCGCATGGCGGGCATCCGTCCAGGGGTCTTCAGGCTGCGCCCGCGGGCCTGAAGGTGGCGTCAATCCGGTCCCGGGACTCCCCCGGCTCCGGTCTCGATCCGTGAGACGGGACCGGCGCAGGCTGCCTCCACGCCCACGGAGGACCCTCGCCATGCCGATCCTGAAGCCCACGCCCGCCCCGCATTCAAGCGCCGTCGACCCGCGCATCGCCCGCACCCTGTGGCAATGGCTGGCCCTGGGTGCCGTCGCGATGCTGCTGGTGCCCGCGGCCCGCGGCCCGGTCTACCTGCTCGGCAACATGCCGTTCTGGCTGGTGCTCGCCCCCGGCATCGCCCTGCTCACCCTTTACCGGCACGCCCTGGCGGCGGCGTGGCGTGCGCACCTCGTCCGCGCCACGCCCCGCCGCCGCCGGCGCTTCGGTGCCCGCCGGGTCCCGAAATCCGGGGTCAGAGTGCATTTATCTTTCCCGCGGCGGTCGGACCGAGGCGCGTTGGTCCGGGCAGAAAGATAAATGCACTCTGACCCCGGAGTTGCCGGGTTCAGTCGCGTACGCCTAGGCGCTTGCGCTCCAGCCGCCGCAGGAACTCTTCCATGATGCGGCGGTACAGGTCCTCGCCCAGGTAGGCGTCCTCGACGCCGGCGTCGATGCTGGGGTTGTCGTTGACCTCGATGATCACCGCGCGCTCGCCCGCCACCTTCAGGTCGACGCCGTACAGGCCGTTGCCGATGGCGTTGCTGGCGCGCGTGGCCAGGCGCACCACTTCCGAGGGCGCCTCACGGATCGGCAGCGTCTTGAAACCGCCGCTGCGCACCGTGCCCTTGGCCTTGGCGTCCTTGGGCGAATGGTCGTAGATCTGCCAATGCCCGCGCGACATGAAGTACTGGCAGGCGTACAGCGGCTCGCCGTCGAGAACGCCAATCCGCCAGTCGAACTCGGTGTACAGGTATTCCTGCGCCAGCAGCAGCGCGGTCTGCTGGAACAGCTGGTCGGCCACGGCGCGCAGCTGCTCCGCGGTCTCGACCTTGTGGATGCCGCGCGAGAAGCTTCCATCCGGGATCTTGAGCACGATCGGCAGGCCCAGCAGGTCGGGCAGGGCGGTGAGTTTCTTCGCGTCGTCGCGGAACACGATCTCGGTGCGGGGCGTCGGCAGCTTCTTGCTGCGCAGTCGGTCGTGCAGGTAGATCTTGTTGGTGCAGCGCAGGATCGACACCGGGTCGTCCATCACCACCATGTCCTCGCGGTCGGCGCGGTGCGCGAAGCGGTAGGTGTGGTTGTCGATGGCGGTGGTTTCGCGGATGAACAGCGCGTCGTACTCGGCCAGGCGGGCGAAGTCGCGCTTGCCGATCGGGTCGACCTCGATGCCGATCTCCTTGCCGGCCTCGATGAAGTGCCTGAGCGCCTTCTTGTTCGAAGGCGGCATCGCCTCGGCCGGGTCCTGCAGCATGGCCAGGTCGTAGCGATATTTCGGGCGCGCCCGCGGCTTGCGCCAGAGCTTGCGGCTGAAGGCGTCCAGGGCGTTCGCGAAGGCGTCCTCCTGGTCGTCCGACAGCGTATGCAGGCCGGCGGGCTTGATGGCCGCGATCTGCCACACCCGCTGCCGCTCGAACTCGATGCGCAGCACCGGGCAGGGGAAGGTTTCGAACAGCTGCTGGGCCAGGTCCTCCAGCGGCGCGTAGTTGGTGCGGCCGAAGTACACCAGCAGGCCGAAGTCGCTGGCATCGCGCGAACCGTCGGGCAGGAACTTGCCCAGCTGGGTGTTCAGGTCCTCGATGTCGATGCCGTACAGCGAACGCCGCCGCAGGTCGTTGATGGTGCGCACGCTCGGGATCACCTTGTGACCGCGCGCCTCGGCCAACAGCGACACGTAATAGCCGGTGCCCATGTACTTGTAGCTGCGGCACAGGTTGATCACCTGGGTGCGCTCGCTTTCGGCGCCGACGTCGCCGCGCAGGTAGTCGGCGGCGGCCACCACGTTGTCGGAGGGGTAGTACGAGCCCCAGTCGGAGGGCTTTTCGACAACGATGACGAGGCGGCTCATGGCGGCGGGGCGGGGGCGGTGGCGCGAGTGTGAGCCTTGGCGCCGGGCTTGGATAGACTGCCGCCATGACCCCCACGCCCACCCTGCGCAAGGCCCGCCCTTCCGACCTGGCGGGGCTGCTGGCCCTGGAGTCGCGTTTCCCCGGGGACCGCCTGTCGGCCCGGCAGTTCCGCCACCACCTCGCCAGTCCCCGCGCCCGGCTGCGCGTGCTGGTGGAGGGCAGCGACCTGCGGGGCTACCACCTGCTGCTGACCCGCGCCGGCAGCCGCTGGGCCCGGCTGTACTCCCTGGCGGTGGACCCGGCCGTGCGCGGCAGGGGCCTGGGGCGCTTGCTGCTGGCCGACGCCGAGCGCCAGGCGCGCCGGGCGGGATGCGCCGGACTGCGGCTCGAGGTCCGCCAGGACAACGCCGTCGCCAACGCCCTTTACGCCGCCTCGGGTTACCGGCGTCTGGCGGCCCTGCCGGCCTACTACCAGGACGGCGGCGACGGCTGGCGCTTGCAGCGTGAATTCCGATAACCACCCGGCCGACCATGACTTTGTGCCTACGGCGGCTCCACCGGAGCGCATGCTAGGTTCGGGCGCTTGTACCAACCCCCGGGGAAACCTCGAATGCGCCTTACCGCCCTCGCCTGGCTCGTCGCCGGCGCCCTGTCCGCTTCCGCCCATGCCGCCGAACCCGCCATGACCGCCGACGACCCTTACCTCTGGCTGGAAGACGTCGAGGGCGACAAGGCCCTGGACTGGGTCCGCGCCCGCAACGCCGTCTCGCAGAAGCAGCTGGCCGAGGCGCCGGGCTTCGAGGCCCTGCGCAGCGAGCTGCTGGCCATCCTCGACTCCAACGCCCGCATCCCCTACGTCGGAAAGATGGGCGACTACTACTACAACTTCTGGCGCGACAAGCAGAACCCGCAGGGCATCTGGCGCCGCACGACGCTCGAGGAATACCGCAAGGACGAGCCCAAGTGGGAAGTGCTGCTGGACATCGACGCCCTGGGCAAGGCCGAGGGCGTGAACTGGGTCTGGGGCGGCGCCGAATGCCTGCGCCCCGAATACGACCGCTGCCTGGTCAACCTGTCGCGTGGCGGCGCCGATGCCACCGTGACCCGCGAGTTCGACGTGTCCGACAAGGCCTTCGTCAAGGGCGGCTTCGAGCGCCCCGAGGCCAAGGGCGACCTGGGCTGGATCGACATCGACACGGTCTACGTCGGCACCGACTTCGGCCCGGGCTCGATGACCAGCTCCGGTTATCCGCGCATCGCCAAGGAATGGAAGCGCGGCACGCCGATGTCCGAGGCCAAGGTGGTGTTCGAGGGCCAGGACAGCGACATCTCGATCGGCGCCTTCCACGACGACACGCCGGGCTTCGAGCGCGACTTCGTCTACCGCGGCCTGACCTTCTACACCAACGAACTCTACCTGCGCGGCAAGGACGGCAAGCTCACCAAGTTCGACCTGCCCGACGGCGCCCAGAAGGGCGTGTATCGCGAATGGCTCAGCGTCGAACTGCGCCAGCCCTGGGAAATCGGCGGCGAGAAACACGCCGCGGGTTCGCTGCTGGCGATCCGCCTCGACGATTTCCTGGCCGGCAAGCGCGACTTCGACGTGCTGTTCGCGCCAACCGAGAACACCTCGCTGGCCAGCAGCGGCGCCACCAGGGACCACTACTTCATCAACGTGCTTGAGGACGTCAAGAACCGGATCTACGTGCTCACGCCGGGCAAGGACGGCTGGAAGCGCGAGCCGCTGGTCGGCGCGCCGGAATTCGGCACCGTCAGCATCAGCGCGGTGGACGCGGAGGAGTCGAACGACTACTTCATGACGGTCACCGACTACCTGACCCCGACCTCGCTGCTGATGGGCACCATCGGCAAGGCGCCCGAGAAGCTCAAGCAGCTGCCGGCCTTCTTCGATGCCTCGGCGTACGAAATCAACCAGCACTTCGCCACCAGCAAGGACGGCACCAAGGTTCCGTACTTCATGGTCTCGCGCAAGGACCTCAAGCTCGACGGCGACAACCCGACCCTGCTCTATGGCTACGGCGGTTTCGAGGTCTCGCTGACCCCGAGCTATTCGGCCGGCGTCGGCAAGGCCTGGCTGGGCGACGGCGGTGTCTACGTGGTCGCCAACATCCGCGGCGGCGGCGAATACGGCCCGCGCTGGCACCAGGCGGCGCTGCGCGAGAACCGCAACAAGGCCTACGAGGACTTCGCGGCGGTGGCCGAGGACCTGATCGCGCGCAAGGTGACCAAGCCGGCGCGCCTGGGCATCCAGGGCGGCAGCAACGGCGGCCTGCTGATGGGCAACATGACCGTGATGTATCCGCAGCTGTTCGGCGCCGTGGTCTGCCAGGTGCCGCTGCTGGACATGTACCGCTACGACAAGCTGCTGGCCGGCGCCTCCTGGGTGGCCGAATACGGCGATGCCGACGTGCCCGGCGACTGGGACTTCCTGCAGAAGTACTCGCCGTACCACAACGTCAGCAAGGACGTGAAGTACCCGCCAGTGCTGTTCACCACCTCCACCCGCGACGACCGCGTGCACCCGGGCCATGCCCGCAAGATGATGGCGCGCATGATGGAGCAGGGCCACGACGTCACGTACTACGAGAACATCGAGGGTGGCCACGGTGGCGCCGCGAACAACGCCCAGTCGGCCTACATGTCGGCCCTGGCCTACACCTTCCTGAAGCAGAAGCTGTTCGAGGGGAAATGAGATGAATCGCCTGCTTCCGTTCACCGCTGCCTTCCTCGCCACCGCGCTCGCCGGCTGTGCCGGCGCGCCGGCCCGCGACGCCGCGGCTCCGGCCGCCGCTGGAACCGGCACCCAGGCCGCACCGGTCACGCTGGCCGCGCTGCCGGCCGCGCCGGTCGCCGCGAAGAAGCCCTACGAGGTCAAGGCCCCGCACGGCGCCGCCCGCAACGACGAGTACTACTGGCTGCGCGACGACACCCGCAAGAACGAGGAGATGCTGGCCTACCTCACCGCCGAGAACGCCTACACCGACGCGGTGCTCAAGCCGCTGGAGGCGCTGGAGGCGCGGCTTTACGACGAGCTGGTCGGCCGCATCAAGCAGGACGACGCCAGCGTGCCCTACCTCGAGGACGGCTACTGGTACTACACGCGTTTCGAAACCGGCAAGGAATATCCCATCTACGCCCGCCGCCAGGGCACGATGGACGCGCCCGAGCAGGTGCTGTTCGATGTGAACGTGATGGCGGAAGGCAAGAGCTTCTTCCAGATCGGCACCTATGAAGTCAGCCCCGACGGCCAGCTGGCCGCCTTCGCCGAGGACGACGTCGGCCGGCGACAGTACACCGTCCGCGTCAAGGACCTGCGCACCGGCGAAATCCTGCCCGACCGGATCACCGGCGTGTCCGCCAACCTGATGTGGGGCGACGACAACCGTACGCTTTACTACGTCGAGAACGACCCCAAGACCCTGCTGACCAAGCGGGTGAAGGCCCACGTGCTGGGCACCGACGTCGCCCGCGACCGGCTGGTCTACGAAGAGAAGGACGACACCTTCTACATGGGCATCGGCCGCACCCGCTCCGACGACTACCTGTGCATCGGCGTCAGCAGCACGGTGTCCTCGGAAATGCGCTGCACCGACGCCGGGAAGCCCGGCGAGTTCAAGGTGCTGGCGCCGCGCCAGCGCGACTTCGAGTACGAGGCCGACCACCTCAACGGCCGCTGGGTGATCAACACCAACTGGGACGCGAAGAACTTCCGCGTGATGACCCTGGCCGACGGCCAGCCCTGGGGCGACCGAAACCGCTGGCAGGAACTGATCCCGCATTCTGCCGACGTGCTGATCTCGGGCGTCACCCTGTTCGACGGCTTCTTGGCCATCAGCGAACGCTCGGGCGGCCTGCAGCGCGTGCGCGTGCGCCACGACGACGGCCGCCAGGAATTCGTCAAGGCCGACGAAACCGCCTATGCGATGGGCCTGGCGATGAACGCCGAACCCGGCACAGACTGGCTGCGCTACACCTACACCTCGCTGACCACCCCGGCCAGCACCTACGAAGTGAACGTGCGCACCGGCGAGCGCAGGCTGCTCAAGGAACAGCCGGTGCTCGGCGGCTTCGACAAGGCCAACTACGTCACCGAGCGCCTCTGGGCCACCGCCCGCGACGGTACCCGGGTGCCGGTGTCGGTGCTGTACCGCAAGGGTTTCGAAAAGAACGGCCGGGCCGCGCTGTACCAGTATTCCTACGGCTCCTACGGCAGCAGCAGCGATCCGGGCTTCAACGCCAACGTGCTGAGCCTGGTGGACCGCGGCGCGCTGTACGCCGTGGCGCACATCCGCGGTGGCCAGGAGATGGGCCGCGCCTGGTACGAGGACGGCAAGCTGCTGAAGAAGGTCAACACCTTCACCGACTTCATCGACGTCACCGATTTCCTGGTGAAGGAAGGCTGGGCGGCGCCGGACCGCGTCGCCGCGATGGGCGGCAGCGCCGGCGGCCTGCTGATGGGCGCGGTCGCCAACATGGCGCCGGAGAAGTACCGCGCCATCGTCGCCCACGTGCCCTTCGTGGACGTGGTGACGACCATGCTCGACGAATCCATCCCGCTGACCACCAACGAGTTCGACGAGTGGGGCAACCCCAAGGACCCGAAATACTACGAGTACATGCTGTCGTACTCGCCCTACGACCAGGTGCAGGCCAAGGCCTATCCCTCGATGCTGGTCACGACCGGCCTCTGGGATTCGCAGGTGCAGTACTTCGAGCCGGCCAAGTGGGTGGCCCGCCTGCGCGCGAAGAAGACCGACACGAACCCGCTGCTGTTCCGCACCAACATGGAAGCCGGCCACGGCGGCAAGTCCGGCCGCTTCCAGCGTTACCGCGAGCGCGCCGAGGAATACGCCTTCGTCATCGAGCGCCTGGGTTTGCCGACGCAGTAGTTTTACCGCGGATCTGCGCGGATTAGAAAACTGCCGTTGAATCGATGGGGCCCAAGGCGATCTTGGGCCCCGTTTGTTTTCTGCACTGATCGGCGTTTATCCGCTCTGATCCGCGCAGATCCGTGGTCAAAAAGAATCTCACCAACCGGCCTGATCGAGCAGCGCTTCGGTGGCCGGATCGGCGGGTTTGGCCACCAGGCCGCCGCGCGGGCTGATGAACACCTCGTAGCGGGCGCCGTCGAGCATCGGAAGGTAGGCGGCGCTGCCCCAGCGGGCGTCGGCGATCGGCAGGTCGGCCAGCCAGCGTTCGCGGAATTCCCAGAAATCCCAGGGCTGGCGCAGGTCGTGCACGCTGCGCTGGGCGGAGAGTTCCTGCTTCGGGTCGCCATAACGTCCGGACAGGCGCTCGAAGCGGTAGACCGGCGGCAGGCCGGCCAGCTGGCCGGGCAGGGTCCAGCGGATGACCCGGGCGTCGAGCTGCCATTCGTCGCCCAGCAGCAGCACCTCGACCGGCGCGGCGCCGACCGGTGCGAAACGGGCGCGGTAGCGCTGCGGCCCCTCCTGGGCCAGCGACAGCGTCGCCACCGGCACGTCCTCCAGCAGCCACGCGTACTGGCGCAGCAGCCAGCCCAGGCCGGTCAGCCCAAGGGCCATCACCAGCAGTGCCAGTGCGACGATGCGCCGCACCCAGCCCGGGCCTGCGCCACGGCGTCCCGCCGGTCGCCGGCCCCAGGCCAGCAGGGCCAGCAGTGCCATCGCCGCGGCCGCGATCCAAAGCCATGCAGACAGCGTCATCTCCACCCCGCTCGTCAGGAACCTGCTCCGGACTATACTCGCGCCATGAAAACGTCCCGCCTCGCCCTGCTGCTGATGAGCCTGGCCCTGGTCGCCGCCTGCGGCACCAAGGGGCCCCTGGTACTGCCCGACAAGGCCGACAAGCCCGCGCCGGCCGAATCCGCCGAGCCGCCCGCCGAGCGATGAACGCCGCCGGCACCCTGCGCTTCAGCAAGATGCACGGCGCGGGCAATCACTTCGTGGTGCTTGACCTGCGGGGTGGCCAGCCGGCCCCGACGCCGGAGCTGGCGCGCGTGCTGGGCGACCGCCACACCGGCATCGGCTTCGACCAGCTGCTGACCATCGAGGATGCCGCCACGCCCGGCAGCGCCGCCGCCTATCGCATCTGGAACACCGACGGCAGCGCCGCGCAGCAGTGCGGCAACGGCGCCCGCTGCGTCGCGGCCTGGCTGCAGCGCGCCGGCCTTGCGCCCGGGCCGCAGTTCCGGCTCGACAGCCCCGCCGGCCTGATCGAGGTCGAAGCGCTCGGCGCCGGCCGATATCGCCTGGGCATGGGCCGCCCGGAGTTCCGGCCCGAACGCATCCCGTTCCGCGCCCAGGCCGAAGCCAGCCGCTACGAGCTGGACGTCGCCGGCGGGCGCCTGCATTTCGGCGCCGCCTCCATGGGCAACCCGCACGCGGTGATCGAAGTGCCGGACGTGGACACCGCACCGGTGGCGAGCCTGGGCCCGGCCCTGCAGTCGCGGCCCGAGTTCCCGGAAAGCGTGAACGTCGGTTTCGCCCAGGTGCTGGCGCCGGACCATATCCGCCTGCGCGTTTACGAACGCGGCGCCGGCGAGACGCTGGCCTGCGGCAGCGGCGCCTGCGCGGCGGTGGCGGTGCTGGTGCGCCAGGGTCGCGTCGGCCGCCAGGTGCGGGTGGACTTGCCCGGCGGCACGCTCGACATCACCTGGCCCGACGACGACGCGGCGGTCACCATGGCCGGTCCCACCGCCTTCGTGTTCGACGGCGAGCTCGCCGCGCCATAATCCACACCAGACGCAGCAGGAACCCGCCATGATCGAAGAGAAGAACGAACGCCTGGGCGCCCACGAAGTGGCGACCTTCCTGCGCCGCCACCCCAATTTCCTGGGCCAGTTCCCGGACCTGGCGATGTCGCTGGTGGTGCCGAAGGAGGAAGGCAAGGCGGCGTCGCTCGCCAGTTACCAGCTCGACGTGCTGCGCGACAAGAACCGCGAGCTCACCCGCCGCCTCAACGAGCTGTTCAACAACGCCCAGGACAACGAGCGCCTGGCCGTGCGCACCCACCAGCTGAGCCTGGCGCTGATGCGCGCCGACAGCGCCGCCGACACCGTGCGCACCATGGTCGCGGTGCTGGGCGAGGACTTCCAGGGCGAGGTGGTGCGCGTGGTGCTGTTCCATCCGGTCGCGGGACTGGACGCCGACTGGCTGAAGGTGATTCCGGAAAAGGACGCGTCGCTGGCGCCGTTCCGCGATTTCCTGGCCGGCAACGAGCCGCTCTGCGGACGGCTGAACCAGGACAAGCTGGCCCTGCTGTACGGCGACCATCAGGAGCGCGCCTCGTCGTCGGTGCTGCTGCCGCTGCCCGGCATCGGCATGCTCAGCGTCGGCAGCTCGGACCCGAACCGGTTCTTCCCGGGCATGGGTACGCTGTTCCTGCGCCTCATGGCCGAATCGCTGGTCACCGCCCTGGGTCGTTACCCGCGCGGATGAAGGCGGGCGCGCCACGGCCGGAAGCCCCGCCGGTGGCGGCCGCGCTGCAGCGCGATGTCGAAGGGTTCCTGGCGTACCTTGCGGTCGAGCGCCGGCTGTCGCCGCATACGCTGGACGCGTATCGGCGCGACCTGCAGGACCTCGCGGCGTGGATGACGGAACAGGGCCTGGAGGACTGGCGTCGCCTCCGCCAGGAAGCGCTGCGCACCTACGTGGCCGGCGCGCACCGGGGCAGGCCTTCGCGGAAGAACGTCGGCGGACTCTCGGGCAAGAGCCTGCAGCGTCGCCTGTCGGCGGTGCGCAGCTTCTACCGCTGGTTGAACCGGTCGCAGGCCAGCGAACTCGACCCGGCCAGCGGCCTGCGTGCGCCGAAGTCGCCGCGCAGGCTGCCGCAGGTGCTCGATGCCGACGAGATGATGCAGCTGGTCGAGGTGCCGACCGACACGCCGATGGGCCGGCGCGACCGCGCCATGCTGGAACTGTTCTATTCGTCCGGCCTGCGCCTGTCGGAACTGTGCGGCCTGCGCTGGCGCGAACTCGACCTGGCCCAGGGCCTGGTCACCGTCACCGGCAAGGGCCGCAAGACGCGCGTGGTGCCGGTCGGCAGCCACGCCCTCCAGGCGCTGCAGGCCTGGCGCGAGGAATCGAAGCCGGCGATCGACGCGCCGGTGTTCCCGGGCCGTGCCGGCGCTCCGATCAGCCCGCGCACGGTGCAGCAGCGGCTGCGCGCGGTGGCGATGCAGCAGGGCCTGTTCAAGCGCGTGCACCCGCACCTGCTGCGGCACAGTTTCGCCAGCCACGTCCTGGAGTCGAGCGGCGACCTGCGCGGCGTGCAGGAACTGCTGGGCCACGCCGACATCGCCACCACCCAGATCTACACCCACCTCGACTTCCAGCACCTGGCCAAGGTCTACGACGCCGC
>CBFGOZ010000065.1:0-10726 GCA_965650505.1 uncultured Arenimonas sp. | reverse complement strand
TCTCGATCGGCTCCAACGACCTGACCCAGCTCACCCTGGGCCTGGACCGCGACTCGGGCATCGTCGCCCACCTGTTCGACGAGCGGAATCCGGCGGTGAAGAAGCTGCTGTCGATGGCGATCACCGCGGCCAGGGCCAAGGGCAAGTACGTCGGCATCTGCGGCCAGGGCCCGTCCGACCATCCGGACCTGGCCGAGTGGCTGTTCCGGCAGGGCATCGAGTCGGTGTCGCTCAATCCCGACACGGTCGTGGATACCTGGCTGCGCCTGGCCAAGCTCAAGGCCCAGTGATGCGGCCGGCGGCGGCGGACGAGCTCGGCGCCACCGCCTCGGGCCTGCTGTCGCAGGCCCTCGCCTCCGGTTGGCTGCTGCGTGTCGGCCTGGCCCTGCTGATCGCCGGCCTGGGCCTGTGGCTGGCGCGTCTGCTGTCGCGCGGCCTGGACCGGGTGCTGGGCCGTTTTGGCGTCGAGCAGATCCTGCGCGACTTCCTGCGCAACCTGGCCTATGCCATAGGCCTGATCGTGGTCCTGGTCGCGGCGCTGGACGCGCTGGGCGTGCCGACCACCTCGCTGCTGGCGGTACTGGGCGCCGCCGGCCTGGCGATCGGACTTGCGCTGAAGGATTCGCTGTCGAACATCGCCTCGGGCGTGATGCTGATCGTGCTGCGGCCGTTCCGTGCCGGCGACGCGGTGGTCCTGGCCGGGCAGGAAGGCATCGTCGAGCAGGTGCGCATCTTCCAGACCGTGCTGCGCACCTACCAGAACCACGACGTGATCCTGCCCAACGGCCAGATCACCGCGGCGCCCATCGTCAACTACACCGCCCGCGCCCAGCGCCGCATCGACCTGCCGGTGGGCGTCGGCTACGACGACGACCTGGGCCGGGCGCGCAGCGTGCTGCTGGACCTCGCGAAGGCGCATCCGAAGGTGCTGCCCGAGCCGGCGCCGGACGTCCTGGTCAGCGACCTGGGCGAAAGCAGCGTCAACCTGGTGCTGCGCGCCTGGGTGGACACGCCCGAGTTCGTGACCACGCGCAGCGAACTGACCGAGGCCATCACCGTCGGCTTCGCACGGGCCGGTGTCTCCATCCCCTACCCGCAGCGCAGCCTGCACGTCTATCACCACGACGCCGACGGCCGGCCGCTGCCTCAGGTCACCGCCGCGGTGGACGACCCCGACCGGGGCTGAGGGCGCCGCTTCCGCGACGACGCGCACGGTTCCGCGGACCGGGGTGACGGGTCGCGAGCACGGCGGGCATACTGCGCCCATCGCGTGGCCACCGGGGGTGCAGTGGGCGGACGGACGACGTGGCGGTGGGGCGCGCTCGCGATCGCGGGCGTCCTGGCGGCGGGTCCGGCCCCGGCCGGCGAGAACCGCATTCCCTTCCTCAGCCTCGAGCGCTACGGGCTCGACCAGGGGCTGTCGCAGCTTTCCGTGACCTCGATGGTCGAGGACGACGCCGGCTTCCTCTGGGTCGGCACCCAGGAAGGACTGAACCGTTTCGACGGCCAGCGTTTTGTCGCGCACCGCCGCCAGGCGGGCGCCGCCGGCACCGGGCTGTCGAGCAGCAGCATCGACGCCCTCGCCTTCGACGCCGCGCGTTCCCGCCTCTGGATCGGCACCAACGACGCCGGTCTGGACGTGATGGACCTGCGCACCGGCGGACACCATCGCATCGGCGCGGACCAGGGACTCACGGACGCCGCGGTCGCCCGCGTGCTGCCCGACGCGGAAGGCGGCGCCTGGCTGGGCACCGACCGCGGCCTGTTCCACGTCGATGCCGGCGTGGCGAAGGCCCGGCGCCTGGGCGGCACGGCCGCCGTGGTCGGACTGCAGGCCACGGCGGACGGCGCGGGATTCGCGCTGGATGCCACCTGCGGACTCTGGCGCCTCGGCCCGACGCGGCGCGAGCGCGTCGCGCTCGAGGTGACGCCCGAGGCCGCCTGCGTCGCGCTGCAGTCCGACGGCGACAGCCTGTGGCTGGCCAGCGCGTCCGGCGAGGTCCAGCGGGTGTCGGTCGCAGGCCGCCTGCTGCGGCGCCTGCCGCCGGCCGCCCCGCGCGGGCCCGGCGCGGAGCTGACGGCGATGCTGCTGCGCGCAGGCGGCGAACTGCTGCTGGGCCACGCCGACGGTTCCCTGCTGCGCCTGGACCCGGAAGACGAACAGCCGCCGCAGTGGCTGGACTTCGACCAGCCGCCGGGAAGCGCGATCCAGTCACTCCACGAATCCCGCGCCGGCGTGCTGTGGCTGGGCAGCCACACCCGCGGCCTGTTCCGCGCCCGGCCGCTGTCGGCGGCGGTGCGGCGCGAGCGCATGGCCGATGCGGACATCGCGGCCTGGCCTGCGCGCAGCGTGCGATCCTTCTGGCGAGCCGAGGGCCTGGACCTGGTCGGCACCGACCTCGGGCTGGCGGTGCGCAGCGCACCGGAACGTGCATGGCGAACGCTGCCGGCGATCGGAGCGACCTCGGTCCGCGCGATCGTTTCCGACGGCGGAGGCGGCTGGTGGGTGGGCACCCATCGGGGTCTCTGGCGGCTGGACGCCGCGCTGACGGCGACGCCGGTGCCCGGGCTCCCCGACGCCCGCGTCACCGACCTGCTGGTCGAAGGGGATGAACTGTGGGTGGCGACCCGGGGCGGCCTGGCCCGGTTCCGGAACGGCGTGGCGCTGGCCGAGGGCGTGCCAGCCGCACTGTCCGGCGTCTTCCTCACCAGCCTGATGCGCGACGACCTCGGTCGGCTGTGGATCGGCAGCAACGATCGCGGCCTGTTCCGGCTCGGCGCCGACGGCACGTTCGAGAACCTGAGCCCCGGCAACGGCAGGCTTCCGCACAACTCGGTCTGGTCGCTGCATGCCGATTCGGGCTCGTACTGGGTCGGCACCTTCTCCGGCGGCCTGCTGCGCCTGGACCGCGAGGGCGACGGCATCCACCACTACACGATGCGCGACGGCCTGGCGAACGACGTCATCTACCGCATCCTTCCGGATTCCCTCGGCCGCCTCTGGCTCAGCACCAACAATGGTCTGAGCGTCATCGACCCCTACGAGGGCGGCGTGCAGTCGCTGGGCCAGGGCGACGGGCTCCGCAACCGCGAATACAACAGCGGGGCCGGTTTCGTGGACCCGCAGGGCCTGCTGTATTTCGGCGGCACCGAAGGCCTGGACACCATCGACCCGCAGGCGCTGGAACTGGACAGCGCCCCGGCGACGCCGCTGCTTGCGGGGCTGGAGGTGGTGGGCCAGCGCGGAGGCCGCGAGCTGGGCAAGCCGGGACGCCGGTTCGACACGCTCTACACCGACCGGGTGGAGCTGTCGCCGGCCGACGCGGTGCTGGCCCTGGACCTGGTGGCGCTCGATTTCACCGCGCCCGATGCGGCGCGTCTGCGTTACCGCCTGGCCGGCGTGCACGACGACTGGGTGCAGACGCGCGGCCCGCAAGCCGACCTGATGCTCAGCCACCTGGCGCCCGGGGCCTATCTTCTGGAAATCTCCGCCGCCGGTCGCGACGGCCGTTTCGGACCGTCGCGCCGCGTGCTGATCAACATGCCGCCGCCGGCCTGGCGGCATCCGCTGGCCTACGCCGGTTATGCGCTGCTGGCGGTGGCGGGCGTCGGCTGGCTGGCGCGGCGGGCGCGCGGGAGGGTGCAGGAACGCGAGGCGCGCATCGCCCTGCTCGACCGGATCGTGGCCGAGCGCACGGCGGAACTGGAGGCGGCCAACCACAAGCTCCAGCTCAGCAACCGCGAGCTGGACCACGCGACCCGCACCGATCCGCTGACGCGCGTCTCCAACCGCCGCGACATCCAGCAGTGGCTGGCGCGGGAAGGCCGCCAGATCCTCGACAGCAGCACGGCTTCGGCCTCCGGCCACGGCGGCCTGGTGTTCTTCATGATCGACATCGACGACTTCAAGCGCGTCAACGACAATCACGGCCACCATGCCGGCGATGAAGTGCTGGTGAGCTTCGCGGCGCGCCTGGGCCACCTGAGCCGGAGCCAGGACGTGGTGGTGCGCTGGGGCGGCGAGGAGTTCCTGTGGATCCTGCGCGACCTGCCGGTACGGGACGCGGCGGCGGTCGCCGAACGTGCGCGCCGGGCGATCTGCGACACCCCCTTCCTGCTCTCTTCCGGCCAGCACCTGGCGGTCACCTGCTCGATCGGTTTCGCGCCATGGCCCTTCAGCCCGGCCTGCCCGGCGATCGGCGATTGGGAGCAAAGCGTCGAACTGGCCGACCGCGCGCTTTACGCCGCCAAGGCGGGCGGCAAGAACGCCTGGGTGGGCCTGCTGCCCGGCCCGGCGGCCGACCGGACCACTGTGCAGGCACTGCTGGCCGGCGCCGCGCCGGAACGGCTGGCCGAGGGCGCCGTGCGGGTGCCGCACTCCACGCCCAAGACCCCGGACTTCGAGCCGCGCTGATCAGCCCGCGACGCGGTTGCGGCCGGCGTGTTTGGCCTCGTAGAGGCGCTGGTCGGCGCGCGACACCAGCCGTTCGTGGTGCGACAGGCCGGTGCGTTCGGCCAGGCCGATGCTGGCGGTGATCCTCAGGCCCGGCGCGAAGTCGCTGCAGTCGATGGCCTCGATGGCCTGGCGCAGGTTCTCGGCCTGCTGCATCGCCTCGGTCATCGCGGTCTGCGGGAACAGCAGGGCGAATTCCTCGCCGCCCCAGCGCGCCACCCGCTCGTCGCCGCGCCAGCGGCCGACCGTGCCGCGGCCGATCTCGGCCTGCATCACCTTCGCGACCCGGCGCAGGGCCTCGTCGCCGACATCGTGCGAGAAACCGTCGTTGATGCGCTTGAAGTGGTCGATGTCGAGCAGGCCGAAGCTCAGCGGCCGGTCGTTGAGCACGGCGTCCTGGTAGGCCGCGGCCAAAGTCTCGTCCATGCTGCGGCGGTTCGGCAGGCCGGTCAGGGCGTCGGTGCGCGAGAGCTGCTCGAAGATCTCGCTCTGCTTGCGGATCGTTTCGTTCTTCTGCTCCAGCTCGGTGTTCTTCTCGCTCAGGGCGCGGGTGCGGTCCTCGACCACGCGGCTGAGCTGGGCCTCGCGCGCCTTGAGCTGGCGGACCCGGGCCCGGTAGAGGCCGTAGAGGAACAGCGCCAGGGTCGCGCCGGCGACCGGCAGGAACCAGGGGCGCTGGTACAGGCGCGGCTGGATCTCGAAGTTCACCGACGCGGTTTCCGGGCTCCAGCCGCTGCCGCGCTGGGCGGCGCTGACCTGGAAGCGGTACTGGCCCGGCGGCAGGTTCGTGTACTGGGCGTTTCGGCGCTGGTTGCGCTCGACCCAGCCGTTGTCGAAACCTTCCAGCCGGTAGCGGTAGCGGATCTGCTCGGGCGTGCGGTAGCTCAGGCTGACGTAGTCGAGCTCGAGCTTGCGGGTGCCGGGCGGCAGCACCAGGTTGCCGTTCGCGCTGGCGTTGCGGTCGTCCACCCGCAGGCCCTCGATGACCACCGGCGGCGGCGCGAGCTGGTAGCGCGGCAGCTGGTCGGGCTGCACCACCGACACGCCCTTGGCGGTGGCGACCCAGATGCTGCCATCGCGGGCGCGCAGCGCCGCCGGGCCGGCGCCGCCGTTGCACTGGGCGCTGCCCATGCCGTCGGGCTCGGCGAACTGCTGGTAGTCCAGCCGCTCCTGGCGGCCGTCGGCGACCGCCTCCATCTCGTCGCGGCGCACGTAGACGACGCCCGCGTTCGAGCTGAGCCAGAAATTGCCGTAACTGTCGACCACCACCTGGAAGATGGTGTCCACGGGCAGGCCGTGCGCCGCGCCGACGATGCGCAGCTCTTCGCCGCGCATGCGCACCACGCCGCGGTCGGTGGCGAACCAGACGGTGCCGTCCTCGTCCTCGTGCATGCCGAACACGTCCTGGGCCTGCTCCAGCGCGCTCAGGTCGTAGGCCGTGGCCTTGCCGTCGGTGATGCGGGCCGCGCCGTTGGTGGTGCCGACCCAGAGGTCGCCGCGCCGGGTCTCGAACAGGCTGAGGATGAAGTTGCGCGGCAGGCCGTCCTCTTCGCGCAATACGCTGGTTTCGCCGTCCTTGCGCCGCATCAGGCCCCGCGAGGTGCCGACCCACAGGGCGCCGTCGCGGCCGGACAACACCGCGCGCACCTGGTTCGAGGGCAGGCCGGTGGCGCTGTCGAGCCGTTCCCGCACCGCGCCGTCCTGCCAGCGGGCCAGGCCGGTCGAATAGGTGCCGACCCAGATGCTGTCGCCCTCCTCCGCCAGGCTGAGGATGGCGTCGCCCGAAAGCGCCTCGGTCTGTTCGATGGTCTCGTCCTGCCAGCGGTCCAGGCCGCGGCTGGTGCCGATCCAGATGCTGCCGTCCTTGCCCTGCAGCAGGGCGCGCACGTAGTCGTCGGACAGGCCGTGGTGGCTGTCGAGCGTGATGAAGGGCGTGTCGGCGAAGCGCAGCAGGCCGGCATTGGTGCCGACCCAGACGCTGCCCTCGCGGTCGGCGAACAGCGAGGCGACGCGGTTGTTGGGCAGGCCGGCGGCGGCGTCGAAGGACTCCAGCCCGCGTTCGCCCAGCCGCAGCAGGCCGCGGTTGACGGTGCCGATCCAGAGGCTGCCCTGGGCGTCGATCTGCAGGCTGGGGATGGCTTCGGCGGGAAAGTCCGGCGTCACCAGGCTGAAGCGCCCGCTCTTGCCGACGTACACGCCCTTTTCGGTGCCGACGTACAGGTCGCCATCCTCGGCCAGGGCCAGGCTGAAGGCGGAACCGTCGGGCAGGCCGGCCTCGACCGAAAAAGCCTGCACCCGGTCGCCCTCGATGCGCGCCACGCCCTCGCCGGTGGCGACCCAGACCGCACCGGCGCCGTCCTCCAGCAAGGCGAAGGTGTCGTCCGAGGGCAGGCCCTGGTCGGTACGGAAGTGGCTGGCCTTGCCGGCGTCGAGCCGGGTCACGCCGCGGCTTTCGGTGGCCACCCACAGCCGGCCGGCGTGGTCCTCGATCGCCGCCGCCAGTTCGTCCTGGCCCAGGCCCTCGGCGATGCCGAAGGTGGTCCATTCCTCGCCGCGCAGCACACTGACGCCGCCGCGCGAGGTCGCCACCACGAGGGCGCCGCTGGGGCCGACCCGCACCGACCGGATGCCGTTGTCGCGGATCTGGGGCACGTTCTGGCGGCCGAAGCTGCGGAACTCCTGGCCGTTGTAACGGACCACGCCCTCCCAGGTGGCGAACCAGAGGTAGCCCTCCGGCGTCTGGGCGATGCCGTTGACCTGGTTGTGCGGCAGGCCGTCGCGCGTGGTCCAGACCTCGCGGGCATAGGTGGCCAGGGATTTTTCCTCGAGCGCCGCCGACGGTATCGGCAGCATGGCCGCCAGCATCGCGAGGACCAGGATCAGGCGGGGCGTGAGCTTCATGCCGGGCACTCGTTGGGGCTCAGAGGCCGCCCAGTTTTCCCATGTGCTGGCGGTAGTGCGCCAGTTCCTTCACCGATTCGCGGATGTCCGAGAGCGCGGTGTGCGCACCGACCTTGGCCACGCCCGCCAGCACGCCCGGCGACCAGCGTCGCGCCAGTTCCTTCAGGGTGGAGACGTCGAGGTTGCGGTAGTGGAAATAGCGCTCCAGCCGCGGCATGTGCCGGACCAGGAAACGCCGGTCCTGGCAGATGGAGTTGCCGCAGATCGGCGACTTGCCGGCGGGCACCCAGTGCGCGAGGAACTCCACGGTCAGGGCTTCGGCCTGGGCCATCGTCACCTGGCTGGCGAGCACGCGCTGCCAGAGGCCGGAACGCGTGTGGGTGCCGCGGTTCCATTCGTCCATCGCCTCGAGCCGTTCCAGCGGATGGCGGATCGCCAGCTCGGGACCCTCGGCCAGCACGTTGAGCTGGCTGTCGGTGACCAGGGTGGCGATCTCCAGCACCGAGTCCGTGTCCGGATCGAGGCCGGTCATCTCCAGGTCGATCCAGATCAGGTTCTGCTCGTGGGCGGGCATGCGCGGCTGGCGGCGGTGGGGATGGCGGCATCATACTTCAGCGCCACCCCCGTCGAGCCCCGCCGTGAACCCGCAGGACGCCCTGGACCACTACCGCATCCTCACCTCGATGCTGGCCCCCGCCCTGCTGATGGCGGCCACCGGCTCGCTGCTGGTGTCGGCCAATGCGCGCCTGGCCCGGGTGGTGGACCGGCTGCGCGCCATCATCGCCCAGCTCGACGGTGGCGACGGCATGGACCGCGCCCAGCTCGAGGAACAGATCCAGCGCCATCGCCGCCGCGCCCACCTGGTGCTGCGCGCCTGCCTGATGCTCTACCTGGGACTGGGCGCCTTCGTCGGCACCAGCCTGGCCCTGGCGGTGGACGCCTTCGCCGGTTTCCGCCTGCCCTACCTGCCGACCGGCCTGGCCGTGGTCGGGGTGCTCGGCCTGCTGGGCGCCAGCCTGGCGCTGGGCCGCGAGGTCAGCCTGTCGGTGCGCAGCTTCGACGCCGAGCTGGACATGGAGCTGGCGCGCCGCCGGCGTTGATCCGGACCCAGCCCGGCCGGATCAGCCCTGCCCGCACTGCGCCAGCGCCGCCAGGTGCCTGCCGCTTCCGAGCGTGTCGGACTCGATGATCGTCTTCCGATCCGGGGTCGCGAGCACCAGCTGGAAGCCGTCGGGATAGGTCGCCACCATCTGCTGGATGGACACGGGCAGCAGGTAGGACGCGGGCGTCGCCCGGGACACGGTGAGCGTGGACGGGTGCACGGCGAACTCGCCGGAGGGTTTGCCGCGAAGCGCCACCAGCAGCTGCACCCGGGCTCCGTCCGGCTCGGAAATGTCCCGGTCGACCAACTGGAACCGCATCAAGGTATTGAGCGGGTTCGCCGGATCGACCTGCAGGACCAGCGGGTCGTTGAAGCTGTACATCCGGCAGACGCCGCCTTCCCGGATGAACCGCCAGCCATTGCCGGATTCGCCCAGGTCGACTTCGGGTGGGCCCTGTTCGGCCATCATCGCATCGAACATGGCGTCGTCTTCCTCGTCGTCGTCCGCGACGGCGGCGAACGGCGAAGCGAGCAGAAGGATCGCGGCGGCGGTGACGAGCGGCAGGCGCATGGAGGGTTCCGGAAGGGACTGCGGGAGTTTGCCGCGGGTCCGTCGCGCGGTCAAAACGACGCCGCGGGAATGAGGCGGTGCGGCCTCGGCGCCGGTCAGCCCGCCGCGCCGCGCTTGCGGCGGAACCAGTCGCTCAGCAGGCGGCCGGCCTCGTCGGCCATCAGGCCGGCCCGGACGGCCACGTCGTGGTTGTGGCGATGGTCGCGCACGAGGTCGAAGACGCTGCCCGCCGCGCCGGTCTTCGGCGAGGGCGCGGCGTAGACCAGGGTCTGGATGCGGGCGTGCACCAGCGCCGCCGCGCACATCGGGCAGGGCTCGAGGCTGACGTAGAGCGTGCAGCCCGCGAGGCGCTTGCTGCCCAGCGCCCTGCCCGCCGCGGCGATCGCCAGCATCTCGGCATGGGCGCCGGGATCGTGGCGCTCGCCGGTGAGGTTGCTGGCTTCCGAGACGAACCGGCCATCGGCGTCGACGATGACGGCGCCGACCGGCACTTCGTCGTCGGCATCACCCGCCTGCGCGGCGAGTTCGAGCGCGCGCCGCATCCAGTGGCGGTCGGCGTCGCTGAAGTCCGAGGCTTCGGTGCGCGGCGGCGCGATCGGCGCGCCCAGCGACCAGCGGGCCAGCGGAACGTGGCGGGTGCGTCCCAGCAGGCTGTGCACCAGCACCACCTCGCCGACGGTCCAGGTGAAGGCGTCGACCGCTTGCTCGGCGACCCCGCTGCGGTCGCGCAGCAGGGTGACGTGCGGCTTGAAGCGCGCCTCGGGCTTGATGCCGTGTTTGACCAGGGCCTTCTGCAGCTGGCGGTGGAAACCCTCCAGGGCGGCGACGCCGTCGCCGCCGACCAGCACCAGCGGCTTGTGCTCGCCGGCCCGGAAGCTGACCACGCGGTCCAGGGTGACCTCGAACGGCGGCGTCGCGACCAGGGACGACACCGCCCGGCTGGCGGCATCGACGATGTTCTGCGGGATCGCGCGGAAGTCGCCCAGGTGGTTGAGCGTGATGTGCAGGCGGTCCGCCGACTGGGGCGTGCCGGTCAGCCCCAGGCGCTTGCGCAGCGTGTGCGCCAGGCGCTCCATGCGCTCCGCGGTCGCGGCATCCGGCAGCACCGCCAAGAACAGCCGGTCCGTCGGCCGGCCGTCATCGGGACCCTGGCCGAACAGGTCGGACACCGGGCCTCACTCCCACTCGATGGTCGCGGGCGGCTTGCCGCTGATGTCATAAACAACACGAGAAACACCGCGCAACTCATTGATAATACGGCGAGAACACTCGTCGAGAAGCTCGTAGGGCAGGTGCGCCCAGTGCGCCGTCATGAAGTCCACGGTCTCGACCGCGCGCAGCGCGATCACCCACTCGTAGGCGCGGGCGTCGCCGACCACGCCGACCGACTTCACGGGCAGGAAGACCGCGAAGGCCTGCGAGGTCTTGTCGTACCAGCCGCTCCTGCGCAGCTCGTCGATGAAGATGGCGTCCGCGCGCGCCAGCAGTTCGGCGTGCTCGCGCTTGACCTCGCCCAGGATGCGCACGCCCAGGCCCGGGCCCGGGAACGGATGGCGGTAGACCATCGTGCGCGGCAGGCCGAGTTCGACGCCGAGGCGGCGCACTTCGTCCTTGAACAGCTCGCGCAGCGGCTCCACCAGGCCCAGCTTCATGTGCTCGGGCAGGCCGCCGACGTTGTGGTGGCTCTTGATGACGTGGG
>CBFGOZ010000064.1:0-10734 GCA_965650505.1 uncultured Arenimonas sp. | reverse complement strand
GAGTATAGAGTCGCCTTGGGTGACGGTCACCCGGTCGTCGGTGCGGGCCTGGTCGGCGTCGGGCAGCACCACCAGCCGCTCGGTCTCGAAGCGGGTGACCAGGCCGGCCTCGCCCGGCGGACCGACCAGGCGGACCTGGTCGATCAGGTGCACCTCGTCCGCGCCCGGGCTGACCCAGGCCGAGTCCGACCGGGCCTGCCAGCGGCCCGCGTCCTTGTCGGGGAAGGAGAACCGGGGCTGCACCAGGCTGAGGCTGCGGCCGCCGACGTCGCGCTGCAGGTAGGGGCCGACCACGGTGAACGACTCCCGGCCGTCCTTGTCTAGGGTGGTGAGCTCGTAGTCGCGCAGGATGTAGTCCGATCGCTGCGGCGCCTCGGCCGGCGGCACCTGGCGCAGGCGCCACTGCCAGACGGCGACGCTGCCCAGGGCCACGGCGCTTATCGCCAGCAGGACGTTGAGGCCGCGGCGGGTCATGCCGCGCCGAAGCGCCCCAGCACGGCGGCACGCAGCCCGCGCGCCTCGAGGATCAGGTCGCAGAGCTCGCGCACGGCGCCCTCGCCACCGCGGGCGCGGGTCTGCCAGTGCACGCGTTCGGCCACCCAGGGGTGGGCGTTGGCGGGCGCGACCGCCAGGCCGGCCAGGCCCAGGGCCGGCAGGTCCGGCAGGTCGTCGCCCATGTGCGCGGTTTCGGCGGCGCCGATGCCCAGCTGGGCGCAGAGCATGCGCAGGCAGGCGGCCTTGTCCTTCACGCCGGTGTGCACGTGCGAGAGGCGCAGGTCGCGGGCGCGCGCCAGCAGCGCGGCGCTTTCGCGGGCGGTGATCAGGGCCACCGTGGTGCCGTTGTCCTCGAGCAGGCGCAGGCCCTGGCCGTCCAGCACGTGGAAGGCCTTGGACTCGTTGCCGTGGGCGTCGTAATGCAGCCGGCCGTCGGTCAGGGTGCCGTCGACGTCGAAACAGGCGAGGCGGATGCGGCCGGCGCGGGCCTGGAGTTCTTCCGGGGAGAGCAGCATGGCCGGATCAGACCACGCGTGCGCGCAACAGGTCATGAATGTTCAGCGCCCCGACCACGCGCCGGGCGCCGTCCACGACCACCAGCGAGCTGATCTTGTGCTCCTCCATCAGGTGCGCCGCCTCCACCGCCAGCGCGTCGGCGCCGATGGTCTTGGGCTCGCGGCCCATGAGCCGGGAAATGGGCGTGTTCTTGAGGTCGGTCTGCTCGTCGTCGATCGCCCGGCGCAGGTCGCCGTCGGTGAACACGCCCTGCAGCACACCGTCGCCGTCGACGATGGCGGTCATGCCCAGGCGCTTGCGGGTCATCTCGAGCAGGGCGGCGGTGGCGCTGGCGTCGGCCGGCACCGACGGGATCTGGTCACCGGTGTGCATCACGTCGCGGATGTGCAGCAGCAGCCGGCGGCCCAGGGTGCCGGCCGGGTGCGAGCGGGCGAAGTCCTCGGCGGTGAAGCCGCGGGCCTCCATCAGGGCCACGGCCAGCGCGTCGCCCATCACCAGGGCGGCGGTGGTGCTGGACGTCGGGGCCAGGCTCAGCGGGCAGGCCTCGGCGGGCACGCTGACGTCCAGGTGCAGTTCGGACAGGCGGGCCAGGCTGGACTGCGGCCGGCCGGTCATCGAGATGATCGGGTTCCCCTGCCGCTTCAGGGCGGGGATGATCGAAAGTATCTCGTCGGTCTCGCCGGAGTTCGAGAGTGCGAGGACCACGTCGTCGCCGATGACCATGCCCAGGTCGCCGTGGCTCGCCTCGCCGGGGTGCATGAAGAACGACGGGGTTCCGGTCGAGGCCAGGGTGGCCGCGATCTTGGTGGCGATGTGCCCGGACTTGCCCATGCCGGTGCAGATGACCCGGCCCTTGCACCCCAGCATCAGGCGGCAGGCGGCGGCGAAGTCGGCGCCGATCCGCGCCCGGACCGCTTCGAGTGCGCCGATCTCCACCGTCAGGACCGTGCGCCCGGAGGTGGAGAAGCTGAGGTCGGAGACGGGGGGGTGGCTGTGCTGGGCGGTCATCGGCGGTCGTTGGGCGTATGATACGGGGCCTTATTGTAAGGCCTGTGCGGCGCCCGGCGCCCGGTCCCCATGACTCCCGAATTCATCCAGCAACTGATCGAAGCCGGCCTGCCCGGCGCCCAAGCCCGGGTCCAGGGCGACGACGGCGTGCATTTCGAGGCCACCGTGGTGTCCGAGGCCTTCCGCGGCAAGCTGCCGCTGGCCCGACACCGCCTGGTCTACGCCACCCTGGGCGAGCGCATGGGCGGCGAGATCCACGCCCTGGCCCTGCGCACCCTGACCCCCGAAGAAGCCGAACGCGCCGCGTAAGGCCCCGAGAAAAACAAGACCATGGCCAAGATTGTCATCACCGGCGGCGAACCGCTGAACGGCGAAGTGCAGATTTCCGGCGCCAAGAACGCCGTGCTTCCCATCCTGGCGGCGACCCTGCTGGCGGACGGCCCGATCTCGATCGGCAACGTGCCGCACCTGCACGATGTCACCACCACCATGGAGTTGCTGGGCGCCATGGGCGTGCAGCTGATGGTCGACGAAAAGCTGACCATCACCGCCGACCCGCGTTTCATCACCAGCACCGTGGCGCCCTACGAGCTGGTGAAGACCATGCGCGCCTCGATCCTGGTGCTGGGCCCGCTGCTGGCGCGCTTCGGCCACGCCGAGGTCTCGCTGCCCGGCGGCTGCGCGATCGGTTCGCGCCCGGTCGAGCAGCACATCCGCGGCCTGCAGGCGCTGGGCGCCGAGGTCACGGTGGAGAACGGCTTCATCAAGGCCCGCGCGGAGCGCCTGAAGGGCGGCCGCTACGTGTTCGACATGATCACCGTCACCGGCACCGAGAACGTGCTGATGGCGGCCGCGCTGGCCAAGGGCACCACGGTGCTGGAGAACTGCGCGCAGGAGCCGGAGGTCGTCGACCTCGCCAACTGCCTGATCGCGATGGGCGCCCAGATCGAGGGCGCCGGCAGCAACCGCATCGTCGTGCACGGGGTCGACTCGCTGCGCGGCATCCACTACGACGTGCTTCCCGACCGCATCGAGGCCGGCACCTTCCTGGTCGCCGGCGCGATGACCGGCGGCAAGGTGACGGTGAAGAAGTCGCGCGCCGACACCATGGACGCGATCCTGGTGAAGCTGGAGGAAGCCGGCGCCGAGGTCAGCACCGGCGCCGACTGGATCGAGGTGGACATGCGCGGCCGCCGGCCGAAGGCCATCAACCTCACCACGGCGCCGTACCCGGCCTTCCCGACCGACATGCAGGCGCAGTTCGCGGCGCTCAACACGGTGGCCGAAGGCGTGGGCGTGATCACCGAGACCATCTTCGAGAACCGCTTCATGCACCTCAACGAGCTGCAGCGGCTGGGCGCCGACATCCGGGTCGAAGGCAACACCGCCATCATCCGCGGCGTGGCGAAGATGACCGGTGCGCCGATCATGGCCACCGACCTGCGTGCCTCGGCCTCTCTGGTGCTGGCCGGCCTGGTGGCCCAGGGCGAAACCGTGGTCGACCGCATCTACCACATCGACCGCGGCTACGAGAACATCGAAGAAAAGCTCGGCACGCTGGGCGCCAGGATCCGCCGCCTGCCGGGCTGAAACCTGCGGTCGGAAACCCTCAGCGGATGGCGGTGATGCGCATGTCGATGGTTTCGCCGTCGGCTTCGTACTGCTTGATCCGCAGCGGCAGCCAGCCGCGTTCGCGGGCGAACCATATCTTGGTCACGCGGCCGTCGCCGCTCTCGCGGACGCGTTCGACCCGCACCGCGCGCAGGGTGCCGATGGCGGTCCGCAGGCGCACGTTGGCGGCGGTGCGGAAGCGCTGCGGCTCGACCACGCGGCGTTCGGCGACGGTGTAGGCGAAGTCGCCGCGCCTGCCGGCGGCCAGGTCGGACATGATCGCGGCGGTGACGCCGTGTTTGTCCAGCAGGCCCGGGCTGTAGGGCAGGTTCGTGGTCTCGTCCTTGTAGGTGCTGCTGGCGCGGCGCGCGCCGGCGTCGACCACCAGGTGCTGCTCGCGCCGGCTCCAGGCGGCCTGCTGCTGCATGCGGTATTCGACCGTTTCCGGCACGCCGCCGCGCCAGCTCAGCAGGCTGCGCTCCTCGCGCTGCACGCCGGCGGCGGCGAACAGGCCCTCGGTCGCCTGGCTGCGGGTGGTCAGCTCCCAGCGGTCGTTGCCCAGCGCGCGCAGCTGGATGCGGCCGGTGCCCAGCTTGTCGCCGTTCTGGAAGACCTCGTAGTCGGCGGCGAAGGCGGGGGGCGGCGGCGCGGCCCCGGCCGGCAGGGCGAGGGCCAGCGCCAGGAACGCGGCCAGGCGGATCGGCATGCGCATGTCAGGCCTCCTCGAAACGGTTGTCGTCGCGCAGCCGCAGCGGCGCGTGCAGGCGGCGGCCGTCCAGCTCCACGTGACCGGCGCGCAGGCGCGCCCGGCCGCTGGCCAGCAGGTCCACCGACGCCACCAGCAGGGCGTGTTCGCGCGGCAGCAGCCGGCGGGCGAGGGCGTCGGCATCGTCGCCGGGCTGGACCGCGATCCGTACCTGGGACAGCAGCGGGCCGGCGTCCAGCGCCGGGATCACCGCGTGCACGCTGGCGCCGTGTTCGGCGTCGCCGGCCGCCAGGGCCCGCGCGTGGGTGTCCAGGCCCGGGTACTTCGGCAGCAGGGATGGATGGATGTTGATCATGCGCTCCTCGAACCGCCGCAGCGCGGCGTCGCCGATGATGCGCATGTATCCCGCACATACGATGAGGTCGGGCTGAACGCGTCCGACCGCGCTGAACAGCGCTTCATCGTGGGCGGCGCGGTCGGCGAAGTCGCGCGGCCTCAGGGCCACCGCCGGCAGGCCCGCTTCGCCGGCCAGCCGGATGGCGCCGCAGCCGGGTTTGTCCGAGAACACGCCGACGATCGTGGCCCGCAGCGAGCCGGCGGCGATGGCGTCCACCAGGGCCTTGAGGTTGCTGCCGCGGCCCGAGGCCAGCACGGCGATGCGGAAACCGGACATCCTGCCTCCCGGCGAAGCGCAGGCCTCAGCCGATGCGCACGCGCTCGCCGTCGCCGGCCCTGACCACCTGGCCGATCGGGCGATGCGCCAGGCCCAGGCGCTGCAGCTCGCCCGACACCGCGGCGACGTCACCCGGCGCCAGCACCAGCACGAAGCCGACGCCGCAGTTGAAGGTGCGCCACATTTCCTCGTCGGGCACCGCGCCTTCGCGCTGCAGCCAGTCGAACACCGGTGGCAGCACGATGGCCGAGGCTTCGATGTCCAGGCCCAGGCCCTCGGGGATGACGCGGATGATGTTCTCGGTCAGGCCGCCGCCGGTGATGTGGGCCATGGCGTGCACGTCGTGCTTGCCCAACAGCTCCAGGATCGGCTTCACGTACAGCGTGGTCGGCGCCATCAGCGCGTCCACCAGCTTGACGCCGCCGACGTCCAGGTCGGCCGGGCGGCCGGCGCGGTCGTAGATGCGGCGCACCAGCGAGTAGCCGTTCGAATGCGGGCCGGACGAGGCGATGCCGAGCAGCACGTCGCCGGCGCGCACCCTGGCGCCGTCGAGCAGCTTCGACTTTTCGACCGCCGCCACGCAGAAACCGGCCAGGTCGTATTCGCCCGGCGGGTACATGTCGGGCATCTCGGCGGTCTCGCCGCCGATCAGCGCGCAGCCCGACAGTTCGCAGCCCCTGGCGATGCCCGAGACGACCGCGACCGTGGTCTCCACCTGCAGCTTGCCGGTGGCGAAATAGTCGAGGAAGAACAGCGGCTCGGCGCCCTGCACCAGCACGTCGTTCACGCACATCGCCACCAGGTCGATGCCGATGGTGTCGTGGCGGTTGAGCTGCTGGGCCAGCTTGAGCTTGGTGCCGACGCCGTCGGTGCCGGACACCAGCACCGGTTCCTTGTACTTGTTCGACAGGTCGAACAGGGCGCCGAAGCCGCCCAGGCCGCCCATCACCTCGGGCCGGAAGGTGCGCTTGACCAGGGGCTTGATGCGCTCGACGACTTCGTTGCCGGCATCGATGTCGACACCCGCATCGCGGTAGGTGAGGGGAGTGGGCGTGGTCACGGCAGGTCCGGCGGCGGGAAAGGCGCGCATTCTACCAGCCGCCCGTCGGGCCGGCCGCCCGGTTGGACGGCCACCGACCGCTTGCGGCACCATGGCGCCTGCGTTCCCGCCCCCGCGAGCCCTGCGCCCGATGCCCCGTTTCCGCACCGCCTTCCTGCTGCTGGCCTCCAGCCTCGCCTTCGTGTCGCCCGTGCCGGGCCGGGCCCAGGACCTGGCGCCGGCCGACGCCGTCGCTGCGCCGGAGCCGGCCACGGCCGATGCGCTGGCCGCGGAGGCGCCGCGCGATCCGACCCTCTACCAGGCCGAGGTCGAGCTGATCTCGCAGGGCGCCAGCGAACGCCGGGCCGCCGCCGCGCGCGCCCTGTCGCAGGTGGTGGTCAAGCTGACCGGCGACCCGCTGGCGGCCGGCAACCCGGTGGTTCGCCGGGCCCTGGCCAACGCCGATTCCTTCGTGACCGGCAGCCAGGCCAGCGAGACCTCGTCCGACCAGGAAGGCAACACCGCCGTCGGCGGCGTGCCGGTCTACAAGACCACGATGAACTTCGCCTTCGATCCCGGCAGCGTGGACGCGCTGGTCGCCGGCGCCGGCCTGCGGGTCTGGGGCAGCCCGCGGCCACGGCCGGTCCTCTGGCTGGCCATCGACGACGGCCGCGGTGCGCGCCTGGTCAACAGCCAGCAGCTCAACGTGGTCAAGCCGCTGGCCCAGCGCGGCCTGCAGCGTGGCCTTCGCTTCGGCATGCCGGCCGGCAGTGCGGTCGAGCAGGCCGCGGTGCAGACCGTCTGGGCCCAGAACCCGGAACCGATGCGTGCGCTGACAGCGCGTTACGGCGTCGACACCCAACTGCTCGGCCGCGTCTACCGCGCCGGCGGGGGCTGGACCGCCGACTGGGTGCTCAGCCGCGGCGACCAGGAGCTGTCGCGCTGGTCCTTCAGCGACCCCAGCCCGCTGCGCGCGATCGCCTCGGGCGCCGACGGCGCCGCCGACGCCATCGCCCGCCGCGACGCCGTGCTGGTGGACGCCGGCCAACCCGGCCCGCTGCAGGTCGAGCTGGTCGGCCTGCGCGACGGCGGCGACTACGCACGCGCGATGGGCTACCTGCAGACGCTGGCGGTGGTGCGCGCCCTGCACATCGTCGAAGCCTCGCCCGACCGCGTGCTGCTCCAGCTCGACCTCGCCGTCGGCCCGGAAGGTTTCGCCCGCTTCGTCGCCGCCGGCGACACCCTGCAGGCCGACCCGCTGGCTCCCGAGGGCGCGGCGCGCTACCAGCTCAAGCCATGAACCTCCGCCAGCTGCCCAATGCCATCACCGGGCTGCGCCTGGCGATGGCGCCGGTGCTGCCCTGGCTGCTGGTCGCCGGCCACCACCGGGCGGCGCTGGCCGTGGCCCTGGCCGCCGGCCTCAGCGACGCGCTCGACGGACTGATCGCCAAGCGCTTCGGCTGGCAGAGCCGGCTGGGCAGCCTGCTCGATCCGATCGCCGACAAGCTGATGCTGGGCCTGGCGATGCTGGGCCTGGCCTGGGTAGGCATGCTGCCGGCCTGGCTGGTGGGCCTGGTGCTGGTGCGCGACGCGGTCATCGTCGCGGGCGCAGCCGCCTGGTGGCGGCTGGCCGGCCCCTACGACGGCCGGCCCAGCCTGCTGGGCAAGCTGACCACGGCACTGCAGATCGCGCTGGTGCTGCTGTGCCTGGTGGAGCTGTCCGGCCTGGGGCTGCCGGTCCAGGTCCGGATCCAGGTCGTGGTCGCGGTCGGGCTGCTGACCTTCGCCAGTGGCCTGGACTACGTGATCCGCTATGGTGTGCGCGCCTGGCGCCACAAGAGGACCCCCGCCGCATGAGCGCCATCCCCGATCCCTTCAGCGACCGTCGACGGTGGCAGTGGCTGGCCCTGGCGGTCGGTTTCGGCCTGCTGGTCTGGCTGCTGGCGCCGATCCTGACGCCTTTCGTGCTCTCGGCCCTGCTGGCCTGGCTGGGCGACCCGCTGGTGCGCCGGATCCAGGCCAGCGGCCGGTCGCGCACCACCGGCGTGCTGCTGGTGTTCACCCTGATGACCTCGGTGATCGTGCTGGCGGTGCTGCTGCTGATTCCGCTGATCGAGAACCAGATCGGCAAGCTGATCGACTGGCTGCCGCGTTTTGGCGCCTGGCTGACCGGCACCGCGGTGCCCTGGGCCGAGCAGCGCTTCAACCTCGAGCTCGCCGGCTACGTCGACCCGAGCCAGCTGATCGAGCTGCTGAAGAAACATTGGCAGGAAGCCGGCGGCATCGCGGCGACCGTGTTCGGCGGGGTGTCGAAATCGGGCCTGGCCATCCTGGGCTGGATCGCCAACCTGGCCCTGATCCCCGTGGTCACGTTCTATTTCATGCGCGACGGCCAGGCGATGGGCGCGAAGCTGCGCGACCTGCTGCCGCGCCCGGTGGAGCCGCTGGTGACCAAGCTGGCGCGCGAATCCGACGACGTGCTGGGTGGGTTCCTGCGCGGCCAGATCAGCGTGATGGTGTCGCTGGGCGTGATCTACGCCACCGGCCTGACCCTGGTCGGCGTCGACCTGGGCATCCTGATCGGCATCGTCGCCGGCCTCGTCAGCTTCGTTCCCTACCTGGGCGCGGCCATCGGCCTGGGCGCGGCGGTCATCGCCACCCTGGTCCAGCACGGCGACCTGATGCACCTGGCGCTGGTGCTGGGCGTGTTCGGACTGGGCCAGCTGCTCGAAAGTTTCCTGCTGACGCCCTGGCTGGTGGGCGACCGCATCGGCCTGCATCCGGTGGCGGTGATCTTCGCGATCATGGCCGGTGGCCAGCTGTTCGGTTTCCTCGGCGTGCTGCTGGCGCTGCCGGTGGCGGCGGTGGTGATGGTGGTGCTGCGTTACGCGCACGAGCGCTACACCCAGAGCCGTCTCTATGGCGCCGACGACGGCGTGCCGGTGACGGTGGCGGCTGCGGCCGCGGCGGTGCCGGTTGGCGCCGAGCCCGAAGACTTCCCCGCGGTCGATGACGACCTGCCGCCCACGGATCCGATGCCGCCGCACCCGTGAGCACGCCGCAGCTTCCGCTGGCGCTGCGCACGCCGCCCGACCAGCGATTCGACGCCTTCCATGGCCAGGCCGCGGCGCGCGACGCGGTGCGCGCCGCCGCGCGCGGCGACGCCCGCGACTGGCTCTACCTGTCCGGTCCTGCCGGCAGCGGCAAGACGCACCTGATGCTGGCGGCCTGCGCCGAAGCCGCCGTCCTCGGTCGCCGCGCCGCCTACCTGGCGCTGCCGGCCTTCGCCGGACGGCTGGGCGATGCGCTGGCCGCGCAGGAGGGTGCCGACCTGGTCTGCCTGGACGGCCTGGCCGCGATCGCCGGCGACCGCGGCGAGGAGGAGGCGCTGTTCCATTTCCACAACCGCGCGCGCGCCGGAGGCGCCCTGGTGGTCTACGCCGCCGAGGGCGGTCCGGCGACGCTGGGGCTGGGCCTGCCCGACCTGTTGACGCGCCTGGGCCAGTGCGTGCGGGTGGTGCTGGAGCCGCTGGACGAGGCCGGCCGCCGCGAAGTGCTGCGCCAGCGGGCCGCGCGCCGAGGCCTGCAGCTCGACGACGCGGTGCTCGACTACCTGCTGCGCCGCGTCGACCGCGACCTGGCCAGCCTCACCGCCCTGCTCGACCGCCTGGACCGGGCCAGCCTCGCCGCCCAGCGCCGCATCACCATTCCCTTCCTGCGCACCCAGCTCTGAGGCCCGGGGCGTTTCAGCGCGCGACCACGATCTGGTCGCGGCCGCGGTGCTTGGCTTCGTACAGCGCGGCGTCGGCGCGCGCCAGCAGGTCGTTGAGCAGGTCGCCCTCGGCATAGGTCGACACGCCGACGCTCAGGGTCGAGGCGAAACCCGCGGCGTGATGACGGTACTCGCCGGCGAGGCGGCGGGCGAAACGTTCGGCCTGCGCGGCCGAGGAATCGGGCAGCAGGCAGGCGAACTCCTCGCCGCCCAGCCGCGCCGCGAAATCGCCCGGGCCGATGCGCGCCTGGATCAGGTGCCCCAGCTGGCGCAGCAGTTCGTCGCCGGCCAGGTGGCCGTGGGCGTCGTTGGTGCGCTTGAAGTGGTCGACGTCGATGAAGAGCACCGCCGGACGCCGGCCCGCGGCCACCGCATCGCGCATCGCGGTGCCGGCCAGGTTCATCCAGCCGTGGCGGTTGAGCAGGCCGGTCAGCGGGTCGCTGACGGCGCGCTGCCACAGGGTCTCGACCTCGCGGTCCAGGCGCGTGGCCAGGTTGGCGCGGGCGCGGCGCAGCACCAGTCCCGCGGTGACGCTGACCAGGAAATAGAAGGCGAAGGTACGCTTGTCGGCGACCGGCGCCTCGACGATGCCCCAGAGCACCGCCACCATCGCCAGGCCGCCCACGCCCAGCGCCGTCCAGGCCACGTGCGGCCGCACCAGCAGCGGCAGGCAGGCCGCCGGCAGCAGCAGGAAGCCGGCCAGCGAAAGCAGCGGCGCGCCCTTCCAGCTCTGCACCGGCACCAGCAGGCAGGCCAGCAGCAGGACCATGAAGCTGAAACCCATCCAGACCCGGCGCCGCAGCGACACCAGGTTGCGGTAGACCAGCGCCAGCCCCAGCAGGCCCAGCGCGGCGGCGCCCTGCCAGGCCAAGGCCGGCCGCAGCTGCTCCATCGCCAGCAGCGCAATCCGCAGC
>CBFGOZ010000063.1:0-10747 GCA_965650505.1 uncultured Arenimonas sp. | reverse complement strand
CTGATGAAGCGCGTGCGCGCGCATGCCAACGCGGTCGAATACCTGCCGCTGGCCCTGCTGCTGCTTGGCGGCATGGAGCTCAACGGTTATCCGAACGCGGTGATCCACGGGTTCGGCGCCATGCTCCTGGTGTCGCGGCTGCTGCACGCCTGGGGCCTGAGCCGCAGCTCGTCGGCCAGCCCGGGCCGCTTCGTCGGCATCCTGTTCACCCTGCTGTTGATGGTGGCGATGTCGCTGTTCGCGATCGCGGGGTTCGTGCAGCCCTACCTGGCGGCCGAGGCCGAGGCGCAGGAATACGTTGAGTGAGGGCGCGTCCTAGCGCGGCGGCCGCTCCGGGCATCCTGCCCTCCCGCGGCATTCGCACATCAGTGTGCATCGCCGCTACGGGCGTCCTGCCCTCCCGCGGCACTTGCGCGTCCTAGCGCGGCGGCGCCAGGAGTTCTTCGCGGCTCAGGTGGGCGTCGCCGTCGGCGTCCTGGCGGGTGAACTGGGCGGTGAAACGTTCGTGGTGCTGGGCCAGGGTGATGGTCGGCGCGTCCGGGATGTGCTGTTCGTGCGGCTCCAGCACGTCGTTGCGGTCCACGTCCATCTGCCGGAAGGCGAAGCTCATGCGATCGAGGAACTCGGGCAGGGACACGCGGCCATCGCCGTCGCGGTCGACCTTGGAAAAATAATCGTCGGCCTGGGCGGCCGCGGAGCCGCTGGCGAGAAGCAGGACCAGCAGCAATCCGTTACCCCGCATAAACCGTGATCTCTTCGCGGTCGTGGTAGAGCTGCTTGGCGCGCAGGGTCAGCGGCCGGCCGGCGTGGTCGACGAAGTGCTGCAGGCAGTCGCGGGTCTCGTCCCAGCGTTTCTTCATCGGCAGCTTGAGGTTGAAGATGGCGTGCTTGCACCAGCCTTCGCGGAACCAGGTGGCCATGCGGTCGGCGACCTTGCGCGGCGACTCGACCATGTCGCAGACCATCCAGTCCAGCGGCTTGGGCGGCTGCCAGCGGAAACCATCGGCGCGGATATGCTCGATCACCGGCATGTCCAGCGCGCTCTGCGCCATCGGGCCGTTGTCCACCGAAAAAACGCGGATGTGCTGGCGGGCCAGCACCCAGCTCCAGCCGCCCGGGGCGGCGCCCAGGTCGGCGGCGAACATGCCGGGTTTGATGAACTCGGCGCGCTCCTTGTCGGTGAGCAGCATCATCAGCGCCTCTTCGAGCTTGAGCGCGCTGCGGCTGGGCGCGTCGGCATGGGCGCGCAGGCGCGGCACGCCCAGCGGCCAGGGCGAGGCGTCCTTGGGGTCGGCGCTGCCCAGCAGCGCGTGGTCGCCGGCGAGCATCAGCACGTGCAGCCGCGGCAGCCGCGGGTCTTCCTTCTCGGTGATCAGGCCGCGCTGGCGCAGGGCGGGGCGCAGCGCGTTGCCGAACGCGCGCGCCAGGCCGGCGAGCTGCTTGCCCTCGTCGGAATCGGGGTGCTCGACCCAGACGTCGCCATGGCGGCCGCGGCCGCCCAGCGCGTCCATGATCGGCGCGATGCGGTCCTTCGGATCCATGCCGGGCAGGTCAGCCAGCAGGCGCAGCTTTTGCCGCGCGAAGATCAGCGTGGACCAGGGCAGCGCCTTCGCGAGCCCGGCGCCGTCCTCGACGCCGAGGAACTCGACGTAGCCGGTGTTGCGCTCGGCGCGGGCGTACCCCGGGAAGCCGGCGATGGCCGCGCGCTCGCCCAGTTCGGCGGCGAGCTCGGGCTCGAAGCCGGGGCGGCAGTAGGCCAGCAGGCCGTCAGTAGACAAGTCCGGATTCTCCGTAGTCGCGAAGCACGTCGCGGGCATGGTCGCGCATCAGGTCGGTGCGGACTTCGATGCCGCGCTTTTCCAGCTCGCCCTTCCAGTCGGCGGGCAGCGGGCCTTCGTCGAAGCCGGCCAGCTGCTGCACGTCGTCGGCGCGGGCGGCGATCAGCAGTTCATCGATACCGGCCCAGATCAGTGCGCCGTAGCACATCGAGCAGGGCTGGGCCGAAGTGGCCAGCGTATAGCGTTCGCCGGACTGGTTCAGGCGGAAGCTCTGCACGCGCTGCTGGCTGGTGGCCAGCGCCATCACCTCGGCGTGGGCGGCCGAGCAGTTGTGGGGGACCACGCGGTTCACGCCCACGCCCACCAGGCGGCCTTCGCCGGTGAACACCGCGGCGCCGAAGGGGCCGCCGCTGCGGTGGTCGACGTTGCGGCGCGAGAGCTGGATCGCCAGCGCGATCCGGCTTTCGGCGTCGGGGTACAGCCGGTTGCCGTCCACTTCGTCGTGGATCCAGGCCGGCAGGGTGAGGTGGAGCTGGGCGTAGATCACGCCTTGGCCCAGGTGTCGCGCAGGGTGACGGTGCGGTTGAACACCGGCCTGCCCGGCGCGTGGTCGCGGCGGTCGGCGGTGAAGAAGCCCAGGCGCTCGAACTGCAGGCTGGTTTCCGGCGCCAGCGTGGCCGCGGAAGGTTCGACGTAGCCGTGCACGATGCGCACCGAGTCCGGGTTCAGGTAGTCGCGGTAGGTCTTGCCGGCCTCGTCCTTGTCCGGGTCCGGCACGCTGAACAGGCGATCGTAAAGGCGCACCTCGGCCTCGACGGCGGTCGCCGCGGCGACCCAGTGGATGGTGCCCTTGACCTTGCGGTCGGCGCCCGGCAGGCCGGCGCGGGTATCGGGGTCGAGCGTGCAGCGCACCTCGACCACGGCGTCGCCGTCCTTGACCACGTCGTCGCACTTGACGATGCCGACGCCGCGCAGGCGGACCTCGCCGCCGGGCACGAGGCGATGGAAGCCCTTGGGCGGGACTTCCATGAAGTCTTCGCGCTCGATCCAAAGCTCGCGCGAGAACGGCACCGCGCGTTCGCCGAACGCCGCGTCCTTCGGGTGGTTGGAGAACGTCAGCGACTCGGCGTGGCCGGCGGGCAGGTTGGTGATGACCAGCTTCAGCGGATCGACCACCGCCATCCTTCGCGCGCAGGCCGAGTCCATCGTCTCGCGGATGCAGCCTTCCAGCACCGAGAAGTCGATCAGCGAATTCTGCTTGCTGATGCCGACCCGGTCGGCGAGCAGGCGCAGCGCCGCCGGCGGGCAACCGCGGCGGCGCAGACCCTGCAGGGTCGGCAGGCGCGGATCGTCCCAGCCGCTGACCAGGCCTTCGTCGACCAGGGCGAGCAGCTTGCGCTTGCTCATCACGGTGTAGTTGATGTTCAGGCGCGAGAACTCGATCTGGCGCGGCTTGGCGGCCGGCACGTCGAAGCCGGCGTCCACCAGCGGCTGGTAAAGCTGCGGGTTGCGCACCAGGTCCACGTTGTCCACGCACCAGTCGTACAGCGGGCGGTGGTCCTCGAACTCGAGCGTGCACAGCGAATGGGTGATGCCTTCCAGCGCGTCGCTGAGGCAATGTGCGTAGTCGTACATCGGGTAGATCGGCCAGGCACTGCCGGTGTTCTGGTGTTCGACGTGCTTGATCCGGTAGATCGCCGGGTCGCGCAGGTTGATGTTGCCGCTGGCCATGTCGATCTTGGCGCGCAGGGTGCGGGCGCCGTCCGGGAACTCGCCGGCGCGCATGCGCGTGAACAGGTCCAGGTTCTCCTCGACGCTGCGGTCGCGGAAGGGCGAATTGCGGCCCGGCTCGGTCAGGGTGCCGCGGTATTCGCGCACCTGCTCGGCCGTGAGGTCGCAGACATAGGCCTTGCCGTCCTCGATCAGCTTCAGGGCGCTGCGGTAGAACACCTCGAAATAATCCGAGGCGTGGCGCAGCTCGGCCCACTCGAAGCCCAGCCAGCGCACGTCCTCCTTGATGGCCTCGACGTACTCGGGGTCTTCCTTGGCCGGATTGGTGTCGTCGAAGCGCAGGTTGACCGGGCCGCCGAACTCCTGGCCGATGCCGAAGTTCAGGCAGATCGACTTGGCGTGGCCGATGTGCAGGTAGCCGTTGGGCTCGGGCGGGAACCGCGTGCGCACGGCCGCGTGTTTGCCCGAGGCCAGGTCCTCGCGGATGATCTGCCGGATGAAGTCGTTCTTTTCCGGCAGGGAGGTTTCGGCGGCGGTGGGCGTGGCGGTCATGCGTCCGGACGGTAAGGGGAAAGGCCGCCCAGTTTACCGGCTCGCGGCCCGGCCCGGCCGCTGGCTGAACGGATCCTCCGGACAGGGTTAGAATCGAGCAGGCCGGGGGGCAGTATTTGGGGAGAGGACGCTTGCGCATCGCGCGTGCCTGTTTGTTCGCCATCGCCCTGCTGGGCACGATGCTGGCGCCGTCGGCCAAGGCGGCCGCGGGTCCGGCGCCGAAGCTGGACCTGGCGGTCATGGAGGCCCCGGTCGGCACCACGCTGGGCGCCATCCTCAGCGGTCGCGCCCAGCCGGGGTTCACGCCACTGCTGACCCAGGGCTTCCCGTTCGCCGCCCGCGACGGCACCGCGATCTGGGTCCGCATCCGGGTCGAGCTGCCGCCCGGCGATTCCTCCCGCCTGCGGCTCGTGCTGCCCCGGGTACCGCTCGACCGGCTGCGCCTGCGGGTGTCGCCGTCGGGCAGGGTCGTGGCCGAGGAAAGTTTCTTCGTCGCCGGTGCCGAGGAAACGCCTTGGCCAGCGAACTTCGAGCTGGCCCTGCCGCCCGGCCTGGCCGGCAAGACCGAGCTCTACCTGGAAATCGAAGGCAAGGTCAGCGGCGGCCTGCACCTGCGCCTGCTGGACACAACCGCGACGGCGCGCGAGGCCGAATCGGCGCAGCGGCTGTTCCGCTACGCCTACCTGCTGTTCCTGCTGGTGGCGGTGCTGTCCCTGGTCCGCCATTACGAGGATCCCCAGGCCGGTGCGCTGGCGGTGGGTGCCGCGGCGCTGACCTCCTGGCTGGCCTGCCTGGGCATCAACGGCCATCTCTACTCCTTGCCCGAGATCGCCCGGCTGTCGAGCCTGGGCGCCACCGTTCCGCTGGCGCTGTTCCTGCTGGGCGCCGGGCCGCTGGTGCTCGCCACCCGCTACTACTCGGGTCTGGCAAAGTCGGCGCCGGACCTGGTGCCCTGGATGCGCGGGCTGGGTTGGCTGCTGGTGGCGGCGGCGGTGTACAGCCTGCTGTTCCTGCCCAGCGTGCAGGCCCACCACCTGCAATGGGCGGCCTGGGGCGGTTACATGATCGCGCTGCTGGCGTGCCTGCTGATGTTGCTGCTGGATTCGCGCCGCTACCGCTGGGGCCCGGTGCTGGCCCTGCTGGCGGTGGCGGGCGCGGTGGGGTTGCGCGTGGCGGCCGACCGGCAGCTGGTTCCGGCCAGCCTGTTCAACCTCTACGGCGCGCAGCTGCTGCTGGCGGTGGCGATGGCGCTGTACCTGGCCCTGCCCTGGATCCGCGCGCGGCTGCAGCGCTGGGCGGTGCGCAAACGCGCCGAACCGCCGGAGCCGACGGCGGCCGAGAAGATCGCCATCGCCCGCGCGCGCCTGGAGGAAAGCCTGCAGGCCGGCCTGAAGAACGCCGCCGACGGCGACCTGAAGTGGATCGCGTTCCGGCGCCTGCTTGACGGCCTCAAGCCAGTGCTGAACCAGAGCTCGGCGGCCGTCGTGGCCATGCATTTCCATGGCGAGGACCTGCTGCAGACCGAACCGCCCTCGGCCGAGCCGCGCTACCGCGAACTGCTGGCCCAGCGCTCGACCCTGCTCAAGAACCTGAGCCGCCTGCGCGCGCCGCAGCAGATCGGCATCGACTTCGACGGGCCCCAGGGGCCGCTGGAGCAGGTGCAGCTGGCCGTGATCCCGCTGCCGATCCCGCGCCCGGGCTGGGGCGCGCTGCTGGTCGAGCGCCAGGCCGACGTGACCTACAGCGATGCCGAACTGGCGCTGTGCGCGGAGTTCGCGGCGATGGCGATCATGGCCGGCGACGAGGCCTCCAGCACGGTCAGCGCGCAGCGCACCGCCGACACCGACCCGGCCACCGGCGTGCTCCGGCCGGAGCCGCTGCGCACGCTGCTGGGCGCGGCGATGGACACCGCCCGGCTCAAGCAGCAGCCGCTGAGCCTGCTCTACGTAATGCTGGACCAGCTGCCGGCCTTGCGCGAGGCCGGCGGGGAAGTCGGCGCGGCGACCGGGCTGCGTCCGGTGGCCGACCTGCTGCAGGAAGAGATCGCCTATGGCGACCAGGTCGGCCGCTCGGGTCCCGACGGTTTCCTGGTGGTCGCGCACGGCCGGCGCCTGCTGGAAGCCCGCGATTACGCCGACCGGCTGCGCGCGGCGACGACCCGGCTGGTGGTGGACCCGCGCATCGCCGCCACCGGTTTTTCCCTGAGCATCGGCATCGCCCAGGCCGGGCCGGAGGAACGCGACCCGGCGATGCTGGTCGAACGCGCCGCACGCGCCGCCCAGATCGCGAACAAGAATGGCGGCAACCAGATCTTCAGCTGAGCCGGCGCCCGCGTCCTGCGGCCGGCATCCCGCGTTTTCCTGACTCTCGAGGTGGTATGGCGATCACGTTGGTCATCGGCAACAAGAACTACTCGTCCTGGTCGCTGCGACCCTGGCTGCTGCTGCGGCATTTCGGCGTCGGTTTCGACGAACTGCGGCTGCCGCTGGACACGCCGGAATTCCACGCCCAGGTCGGCCGCTGGTCGCCGACCCGGCGCGTGCCGGTGCTGCACGACGGCGAGCTGATGGTCTGGGATTCGCTGGCGATCTGCGAATACGCCAACGACCGCTGGCTGCAGGGGCGCGGCTGGCCCGCCGACCTGGCCACGCGGGCGCTGGCGCGCTGTGCGGCGGCGGAGATGCACTCGGGGTTCGCCGCGTTGCGCGGCCAGCTGCCGATGAACGTCCGGCGCCAGCCCAACGGCAGCCGCTGGGACGCCGACGCACAGCGCGACATCGCCCGCGTGCAGGAACTCTGGCGCGAGCTGCGCACGCGCTTCGGCGGCCAGGGCGATTTCCTCTGCGGCGGTTTCGGCATCGTCGACGCGATGTTCGCGCCGGTCTGCGTGCGCTTCCGCGGCTACGGCGTACGCACCGACGACACCGCCAGCGCCTACATGGACGCCATCTTCGCGCTGCCGGCCATGCGCGAATGGGAAGCGGCGGCGCGGGCGGAAACAGAGCGCGTCGGCGCGGACGAGGCGTGAGTTTGCACACGTTCCCTGGGCTCATCCGCGACGTCGCCGACTTTCCCCGGCCCGGCATCGTGTTCAAGGACGTCATGCCGATGCTGGCCGACGGCCCGGCTTTCGCCGCCGCCGTGACGGCGATGGCCGCACCCTGGCGCGACCAGCGGCTGCACGCGGTTGCCGGCATCGAAGCGCGCGGCTTCATCTTCGGCGCGGCGATGGCGCGGGAGTTGGGCGTGGGCTTCGTGCCGGTGCGCAAGCCGGGCAAGCTGCCCGGCGAGGTACACGAGATCGCCTACTCGCTCGAATACGGCAATGACCGGCTGCAGGTCCAGCGCGACGCGCTGACGGCCGGCGACCGCGTGCTGCTGGTGGACGACGTGCTGGCGACCGGTGGCACCCTGGCCGCGGCGGCGACCCTGCTGGCCGGACTGCAGGTGGAGCTGGCCGGCGCCGCGGTGCTGATCGAGCTCGAAGCGCTGGGCGGGCGGGCCCGCTGGACCGATGCCTCACCCCTGCGGGCGACCCTGCGCTACTGAGTCAGTAGGACGACAGGGCGCAGACGTAGATCAATTCGCAGGCGCCGCCACCGCTGTCCTCGCGGCTGAGCGAACTGCGCCAGGTCCAGCCGTCGTCGCGGCGGGCCTCCACCAGCCAGCCCTGGATGCGCACCGTCTGGTCCGGCCGCACCCGGTCCAGCGCCCGGGCCACGTTTTCATCCGCCGGCACCAGATGCATGTTGGCGCTGGAGCGGATGATCTCCTCCAGCGGCAGCGGCGGGCCTTCCGCGCCCCAGCGGTAGTGGTACCAGCGGCCGGACTGCGAGATGTCCAGGCGGCGGTAGACGGCGGGGTCGGCCATGCGCTGCCAGCCCAGCGCCAGGTCGGTCGGCGACAGCGTCGACTCGGGCCCGAAACGGTAGTCCTCGCGCGAGAGCACGCGCGCCTCGGTGCTGAAGCCGGCCAGCGGCGAGACGGTGAACTCGCCGACCCGGAAGGCGGGCATCGTCTCCGGCAATGCCGACTGCAGCGGGGGCTGGCCCGATGCCGCGAGCGGCGGCGGCACGCAGGCCACCGGCCTGCCGTCCGCCATCGCCGGCGCATATGCCGGCGTCCGCCCGGGGCTCGCTGCCCAGAGCAGGGCGGCGAGCGCGGCGGCGATCAGTACCCAGGTCCAGCGCGCCATCGCCGCGTTCAGCCGCCGAAATCCGCCAGCGCCTTGCGGAAACGCCCGGCGTGCGACTGTTCGGCCTTGGCCAGGGTTTCGAACCAGTCGGCGATCTCGTCGAAACCTTCCTCGCGCGCCATCTGCGCCATGCGCGGATACAGCTCGCTGCCGTCCTGGGTTTCGCTGGCGATGGCGGCGCGCAGGTTGCTGGCGGTGTCGCCGATCGGCAGGCCGGTGTCGGGATCGCCGCTGGCCTCCAGGTATTCCAGGTGTCCGTGGGCGTGGCCGGTCTCGCCTTCGGCGGTGGAGCGGAAGATCGCCGCCACGTCGCTGTGGCCCTCCACGTCCGCCTTCTGGGCGAAATAGAGGAAACGGCGGTTGGCCTGTGCCTCTTTCGCGAAGGCGGCCTTGAGGTTTTCCTCGGTCCTGGAGCCCTTGAGCTTCATCGGCGTTCTTCCGGTGGCGGGGTTCCGGCCTGCGGCCGACCCGCGCCGAGCATAGACCGGCGGCCGCGGCGCGTCGAAGCCCGCACCGCTCAGCGGTTCAGGTCGCCGGCGGCCTCTGGCTGGTAGCGGATCGCGGCGACGCGCACGCGCAGGTTGCGGCCGCCCGGCGCCTGCCAGTCGATCACGCTGCCCACCGCCAGGCCGAGCAGGGCGCTGCCGACCGGGGCCAGCACCGACACGCGGTGGCTGGCGACGTCGGCGTCGCGCGGGTAGGCGAGGGTGAGGTGGTGGTGTTCGCCGCTGATCTCGTCGATGCAGTGCACGGTGGAGTTCATGGTCACCACGTCGGCCGGCATGCGTTCCGGCGGAAGCACGGTCGCGCGCTCGAGCTCCCGGCCCAGCGCCAGCGCCGCCGGCACGTGGCGCAGGCCGGGCGAATCGAGCAGCTGTTCCAGCCGCGCGAGGTCGCGGCTGCTGACGGTGATGGGCGGAAGGTTCGTCGCGACTTGCATGGGGGCCTCCAAAAGGAAACGGGCGGCACGCATGGCGCGCCGCCCGGGGGTTCACAAGTTGTGCGGCCACCATAGCCCGGCCCCGCGGGGGCTTCAAGCCTTGGCGCGGCGCGGTGCCTTGTGCGCCAGCGGTTCGGGCGCGGTGAGCAGGCCCGGCGGCAGGTCGCGCAGCACCTCGGCGAGCTTGTGCAGGAAACCCGCGGTGGCCGAACTCTTGCGCCAGACCAGGGCCAGGCGCCGGGTCGGCGGCGGGTCGCGGAAGGACAGCAGGCGGATGTTCTCCGACGGCGACACCGGCGGTTTCACCGCCAGCATCGGCAGCAGGGTGACGCCCACCCCGGCGGCCACCATCTGCCGCAGCGTCTCCAGGCTGGTGGCCCGGAAGCCCTCTTTTTCGCCGGCGCCGGCCAGGGTGCAGACCTCGAGCGCCTGGTCGCGAAGGCAATGGCCCTCCTCGAGCAGCAGCAGGCGTTCGTGGTCGAGTTCGGACAGGCGCAGCTCGCGCTGGTCGGCCAGCGGATGGCCTTCGGGCACGGCCAGCAGGAAGGGTTCTTCAAACAGGAATTCGGTTTCCAGCCAGTCCTCGTGCAGGGGCAGGGCGAGCACGGCGGCATCGAGTTTTCCGTCGCGCAGCATGTGCAGCACGACCTCGGTCTTTTCCTCGACCAGCAGCAGCTCCAGGCGCGGGAAGCGCGCGCGGATGCGCGGCACCACGTGCGGCAGCAGATAGGGGCCGAGGGTGGGGAACAGCCCCAGCCGCACGCTGCCGGCCTCCGGGTCCGAGGTACGACGCGCGGTTTCGCGCATCTGCTCGACTTCGGCCAGCACGCGGCGCGCGCGGGCCGCGATGTCGTGGCCGGCGGGGGTCAGCATCACCTGGCGCGGCGCGCGTTCGACCAGGGCGACGCCGAGTTCGTCCTCCAGTTTCTTGATCTGGGTCGAGAGTGTCGGCTGGCTGACGTGGCAGGCTTCCGCCGCGCGGCCAAAATGCCGCTGCTCGGCCAGGGCGACCAGGTATCGAAGATCCCGCAGGTTCATAGAACATCGCTCCGGCCTATCGAGGCGGGGATATCAATACGCCTTGAAAATGGATTGGGCAAGCATTAAATAGGCATTGGCTATCGGTTTGATCTAGATAATCATCTTCACATATCCATAGCGTCGGCCTAACATTCACGCAAGTTTCGATTCACCCTTCCCCCAACAAAAGGACAGCCCCATGTCTCTGATCAACACCCAGATCCAGCCGTTCAAGGCCCAGGCCTTCCACAACGGCAAGTTCGTCGAAGTGACCGATGCCAGCCTGAAGGGCAAGTGGTCCGTGCTGGTGTTCATGCCGGCCGCCTTCACCTTCAACTGCCCGACCGAGGTCGAGGACGCCGCCGAGAACTACGGCGAGTTCCAGGCCGCCGGCGCCGAGGTCTACATCGTCACCACCGACACCCACTTCTCGCACAAGGTCTGGCACGAGACCTCGCCGGCCGTGGGCAAGGCCAAGTTCCCGCTGGTCGGCGACCCGACCCACCAGCTGACCCGCGCCTTCGGCGTGCA
>CBFGOZ010000062.1:0-10800 GCA_965650505.1 uncultured Arenimonas sp. | reverse complement strand
TCGCCAGCGCGCCCTTGTTGAAGGCGCGGAACAGCGAGTGGTCGACCAGCACGTAGCTGCCCGGCACCTCGGTGTGGAATTCGGCGATGGCGGCGCCGCCGGCCGGGATCAGCGTGGTCTGCACGTTCTCCTGGTAGCGGGTGCCGCCCTCGAACCAGACCTTGTCGAAGATCTCGCCGATCACGTGGAAGCTCGAGATCAGGTTCGGACCGCCGTTGCCGACGTACATGCGCACCGTCTCGTTGACGTTGGCCTTGAGGGCCTTGTCGCCGGTGAGCGAGTTCTCGGCGCCGTTGAACAGCACGTAGGTGGCGTTCTCGTCGATCGCGCGCTGCATGTCGAAGGGCGCGTAGCCCTTCTCGCGGTACTTGGTGGTGGTGTAGAAGTCGCCCTGCATCACGTAGAACTCCTTGTCCACCGGCGGCAGGCCTTCGGGCGGCTCGACCAGGATCAGGCCGTACATGCCGTTGGCCACGTGCATGCCCACCGGCGCGGTGGCGCAGTGGTAGACGTACAGGCCGGCGTTGAGCGCCTTGAAGGTGAACTGCGAGCCGTGGCCCGGCGCCGTGAACGTCGAGGCCGCGCCGCCGCCCGGACCGGTGACGCCGTGCAGGTCGATGTTGTGCGGCATCTTCGAGTCGGGGTGGTTGTGCAGGTGGAATTCCACCGTGTCGCCCTGGCGCACGCGGATGAAGCTGCCGGGCACGGTGCCGCCGAAGGTCCAGAAGGTGTAGGTGACGCCTTCCGAGATCTCCAGGTCGACTTCGCGCACCTCGAGCTCGACCTTGACCTTGGCCGGGTAGTCGCGGCCGGTGGCCGGCGGCACGTTCGGCGGGCTGGTCAGCACGGCGTTGATCATCTCGCCCTGGGGCGGACCGAAGTCGCCCTTGCGCGAGCCGCCGGTGTCGGCGGTGTCGGCCGCTGCGGTGGCCTTGCCGCGGGCATCGAGGTCGGCATTGGGGTTGTCGCGGCAGCCGGCCAGGGCCAGGGCAGCGGCGATGGACAGCACGAGCATTGGGCGCTTCATCTTTCAGGTCTCCGGTCGGATCTTGCGGTTCACCAGCGTTGGCGACAGCTTCCTGCGATTCCACGCGTCCGTCCCTGATTCAAATCAAGTCGGGTCGTGCCGGGGCAGTCTGCCCCCGTTTGATGACGATGTGAACCCGGGGCGGTGAAAACCTCGCGGCCGCTTGACCTGGCTCAGGGGCAGGCCGGCCGAATCCGCGCACAGTGGTCCTGGCCCGATCCGGGCCGAGCGGGGCTCCGACATGATTTCCAGGAACTGTTTCGCCGCGCTGCTTGGCCTGGTCTCGCTGCCGGCCGCGTTTTCGGCCATGGCCGCCGAAACCGGCTGGACCGCAGACCTGCGCTATCGCCACGAACAGGTGCGGGACGAGGCGTTCGCCCGCGACGCCCGGGCCGACACGCTGCGGCTGAGGCTCGGATACCAGGGCGAATTCCGCGATGGCCTGTCGGCCGGGATCGAACTCGAGGGCGTGGCCGCGGCCGATGCCCGCTTCAACTCCACCGCCAACGGCCGGGCCGGCTACCCGGTGGTGGCCGACCCGGACGGACTCGAACTCAACCAGGCCTGGCTGCGCTGGCGCATCGACCATGCCGGCACCACGATCGGCCGGCAGCGGCTGCTGCTGGACAACCAGCGCTTCATCGGCAACGTGGGCTGGCGCCAGAACGAGCAGACTTTCGACGCCGTCGTGGTCGACGCCACGCCGCGGAACAACATCAGCCTTCGTTACGCCTGGCTCGACCGCGTGCATCGGGTGTCCGGCGACGGAGCGCGCGATCCGCTGGCGCGCGAGCGCCGGCTGGATGCGCACCTGGCCAATGCCAGCTGGAAGGGCGGCGCCGGCACCGTCGTCGGATACGGCTATTGGCTTGAGGACGAGGACGTCGCCGCCGCATCCACGCGCACCCTGGGCCTGCGCTGGACGGGAAGCCGGCCCCTGGGCGGAGCGACGCTGGGCTGGTCGCTGGAGCTGGCCCGGCAGCGCGATCACGCCGCGAACCCGTTTCGCATCGACGCGCCCTATTCCCTGATCGAACCGTCCCTGACCGCGCGGGGGCTGTCGTGGAAACTCGGCCGCGAGCGGCTGGGCGGCGATGGCGCCACCGCCTTCCAGACGCCGCTGGCGACCCTGCACGCCTTCAACGGCTGGGCCGACAAGTTCACGGTGACGCCGGCCAAGGGCCTGGACGACCGCTACGTCTCGGTATCCGGGAAAACCGGGGCGGGAAAACTGCAGGACCGCCTGGCCTGGACGCTGGCCTTCCACGACTTCTCCGCCGACCGCGGCGGCGCCGACTATGGCCGCGAATGGAATGCGTCGCTCGCGTTTCCGCTGCCCGGTGGACTGACGGGAATGGTGAAGCTGGCCGACTACCGCAGCGGCGGTTTCGCGCGCGATACGCGCAAGCTGTGGTTCCAGCTGGAGTGGGCCCATCCGCGCCGCTGATGCCGGCGGCGCGATCGATTTTCGCGCGCGCCCCGCCAACATACGGCCTCGAATCGCTACGCCGCCGTACGGCCGGAAACTCTTGCGTATGGTCGTCGCGATGGGCGACGGTGGCGGCCAATCTGTCGTTTGATGCAATGACCTCGATGAACCTCCCGCAGACCTTCAGCCGCGAGCAGCTGCTCGCCTGTGCCAGCGGCGCCATGTTCGGCCCGCAGGGCGCGCGCCTTCCCTCCGACCCGATGCTGATGTTCGACCGCATCACCGAGATCCGCGAGGGCGGCGGCCGGCACGGCAAGGGCTTCATCCGCGCCGAGCTCGACATCCGCCCGGACCTCTGGTTCTTCCAGTGCCATTTCACCGACGACCCGGTGATGCCGGGCTGCCTCGGCCTGGACGCGATGTGGCAGCTGTCCGGCTTTTTCCTGCCCTGGCTGGGCGAACCCGGCCGCGGCCGGGCGCTGGGCGTCGGCGCGGTGAAGTTCACCGGCCAGGTGTTGCCGACCGCGAAGCTGGTCACCTACGAGATCGACATCCGCCGCGTCGTGCGCGGCCGCCTGAAGATGGTGATCGCCGACGGCCGCACCCTGGTGGACGGCCGTGAGATCTATACCGCGGACGAACTGCGCGTCGGCCTTTTTTCCTCAACCGAGAACCTGTGACGATGCGGCGTGTCGCGATCACCGGCATGGGCATCGTCTCCTGCCTGGGCAATGAACTGGACCAGGTTTCCACCGCGCTGCGCGAGAGCCGCTCCGGCATCCGCCACCTGCCCGAAGCCGCCGAGCGTGGCCTGCGTTCCACCGTCGGCGGTGCGCCGGAACTCGATCTTGCTTCGCGCATCGACCGCAAGCAGCTGCGCTTCATGGGCGAGGCCGCGGCCTACGCGCACGTGGCCATGCAGTCGGCGATCGCCGACGCCGGCCTGGACGAGGCGCAGGTACGCAGCCCGCGCACCGGCCTGATCGCCGGTTCCGGCGGCGGTTCGGCGCAATGGCAGGTGGAAGCCGCCGACCTGCTGCGCGAGCGCGGCGTGCGCAAGGTGGGTCCGTACATGGTGCCGCGCACGATGTGCTCGACCGTGTCGGCCAACCTGGCCACCGCCTTCGGCGTTCAGGGCGCGACCTACTCGATCGGCGCCGCCTGCGCCAGCTCGGCGCACTGCATCGGCGTGGCCGCCGACATGATCCGCGCCGGCCGCCAGGACATCGTCTTCGCCGGCGGCGGCGAGGAGCTGCACTGGACCCTGAGCCTGCAGTTCGACGCGATGGGCGCGCTGTCCACGCATCACAACGAGCACCCCGAACGCGCCTCGCGTCCCTACGACGCCAATCGCGACGGCTTCGTCATCGCCGGCGGCGCCGGCATGCTGGTGCTCGAGGACTACGATCACGCCGTCGCGCGCGGCGCCCGCATCCACGCGGTGCTGGCCGGTTACGGCATCAGCTCCGACGGCGCCGACATGGTCGCGCCCTCGGGCGAGGGCGCGGTGCGCTGCATGCGCATGGCGCTGGAAGGCGTGGACGCGCCGGTGGACTACCTGAACACCCACGGCACCTCGACGCCGCTGGGCGACCTGGTCGAACTGCGCGCCATCCGAGAGGCTTTCGGCGATGCGGTGCCGCCGCTGTCCTCGACCAAGGCCCTGTCCGGCCATTCCCTGGGTGCGGCCAGCGTGCACGAGGCGATCTACTGCCTGCTGATGATGCGCGACGGTTTCATCGCCGGCTCCGCCAATATCGAAACGCTGGACCCGCAGGCCGAAGGTTTCCCGATCGTGTGCGAAAGCCGCGAGGCGAAACTCGACATCGTGATGTCGAATAGCTTTGGCTTCGGCGGCACCAATGCCGCCCTGGTGTTCCAGCGCGACGCCGCCCGCGCCTGACCGGGCGGCCGTCCCGGTCTGCCCGGCCCGCTGCCTCGGGGAATCCTTGTCGGGACACGTCGACTGGCAGGCCATGGCGATCCGGCCGCTCATTGACCTGGATCAGTTACCGGCGATCCCGGCCGGACCACGATGGAGACCTGCGGTCCCGCCGGGACCGGACGAGGAGACTCCGATGATCCGCCCCTCCGTTCTCTGGTTCGCCATCGCCCTGGCCTTGCCGCTCGCGGGCGCCGGCTGTGCGCACCGTGGCGACCTTTCGAAAGGCGCCGCGACGCCGCCCGCCGTCGCGGCGCACGCCGGTCACGCCCATCACGCGGCGGATGGTGAAGATTCCGCGCGCCCGGCCCATGGAGACGGACACGGTCCGCGACACCACGACGCGCGCAACTGCCCGAAGCGGCACGACGACGCCCCCTGCCCACACGCCGACCAGCGGCCCGGGAACCACGAAGGCCACGAGGGCCACGAGGGCCACGAGGGCCACGAGGGCCACAACGCGCCAGCGCCCCAGGCCACGCGTTGGCAGGCCGATGCGCCGCTCCGCCGCGGCATGGGTCGCGTGCGCGCGGTCGCCGGTTCGCTCGTGCACGCCTCGCACGGCCATCTCGACCCCGCCAAGGTACCGGCCCTCGGCGTCGAGCTGAAATCGGCCGTGCAGACGATGTTCGTCGAGTGCCGCCTCGAGCCGGCGCCGGATGCCGCGCTGCATCCCCTGCTGGCCCGGCTGCTGGCGGCCGGCCAGGCTCTGTCCGACGGTGGTTCCGCCGGTGCTGCGCTGAGCGAGGTGCAGGCGGTGCTGGCGCGTTACGCCGAACTGTTCTCCGAAGACCAAACGATCATCGACCAGATCGATTCGCCCTGACGCTCCGCCGGAGCGCCCGGCACGATTGCAGCTGCGGCGGTGGCTTACGGCGCGGTGATGCCCAGCGGCCCGCGCAGGCGTTCCAGCGCCGGCGCCAGCGCGATGCCGTGCGCAGCCAGCCAATCGGCGTCGAACAGGGTTTCGGCGTAGCGCTCGCCGCGGTCGCAGAGCAGACTGACGATGCTGCCGCCGCGTCCCTGCGCGTGCATCCGGGCCGCCAGCGCTAGACAGGCGACCAGGTTGGTGCCGGAGCTGCCGCCGTAGCGCCGGCCCAGAAGCTCCTCCAGCACCCAGGCGCCGGCGATGGAATCGGCGTCCGCGACTTCGACCACCTCGTCCACCACGTCGAACAGGAAGCCCGGCTCCACCCGGGGGCGGCCGATGCCCTCGATCAGGGTCGGCGCCCAGGCCGCGGCGTCCGCGCAGCGGCTGCGCCAGCCCACGGCGAAAGCGCCGCCCGCGGGTTCGGCGACACAGACGCGGGTGTCCAGGCGGCGGTAGCGCAGGTAACGGCCCAGGGTCGCGGACGTGCCGCCGGTGCCGGCGCCGCAGACGATCCAGGCCGGTTCGGGGTCGGGCTCGCGCGCCATCTGCGCCAGGATCGATTCGGCGATGTTGTTGTTGCCGCGCCAGTCGGTGGCCCGTTCGGCCAGGCCGAACTGGTCGAGGTAACACAGGCCGTGGGTGGCGGCGAGTTCGCGTGCGGTGGCGCTGGCGTCCAGGCCCGCGGGCAGCAGCACGCAGTCGGCGCCGAGGGCGCGGATCGCACGGACCTTGGCCGGCGCCGTGGACTGCGGCATCACCGCCTTGAAGCGCAGGCCCAGCAGCCGCGCGAACCAGGCTTCGGAAATCGCGGTGCTGCCCGAGGACGCGTCGATCACGCCCTGGCCTTCGCGCAGGCGGCCGTTGCACAGCGCGTACAGGAACAGTGACCGCGCCAACCGGTGTTTCAGGCTGCCGGTGGGGTGCGAGGCCTCGTCCTTGAAGTAGAAACGGATGTCCGGGAAGGCCGGCAGGTCCACGCGCAGCAGGTGGGTGTCGGCGGAGCGCGCCGCCTCCTGTTCGAGGCTGGCCAGCGCCTGCCGCAGCCAGCGGCGATCCGCCGCGACGGTCATGTCGCAACCGCCATCAGGGACATCGCCTGGCGCTCAAGGTAATCGAAGTACAGTTCGAGGTAGCTGATGCCGTTGCCGCTGTCGAGCAGGAAAGGATTCATCAGGGTGTGCCGCAGCACCACCAGCCGGTCGTCGTCTTCGCCGCCGGCGTCCAGCGTGGTGGGGTCCAGGCCGAGCGAGGCCAGGACGCGGGCGGTGTCGTCTTCGCCCAGCAGCGCTGGCCGCAGCGTGGTCATCGAGCCGAAGAACTCGCGCGCCTGCAGCGGCTGGCTCGGGTCGTAGCTCAGGCCTTCGTGCAGGCGGCGCACGAAACGGTTCATGGCTGCCACGTCGCTGTTTCCGGCCGGGTTCAGCGCAAGGCAGATCAGGTTGCTGTCGGGTTCGAACGGCACCTGGCAGTGCAGCCGCCCCTCGAGCCGCGCGGCGAAGCGTGCGGCCGCGGTGCGGAAAGCTTCGGTGGCCAGGATGCTCTCGCGCGGCAGGGCGCCGAAGTTCCCGTGGTCCAGCGGCAGCACGCGGTGGGTGACGTAGACGGCAGCGGCCGCCGCGCCCGGCTTCGAACCTTCCGGGATGTAGCGGCCCAGCTGCCGGAAGCGCTGGAAATAGTCGCCGCCGGTTTCGGCGCCGAATACGTAGTCGGCGTCTTCGGCCAGCAGCGCCATCGCGCGCTGGTCGCGGCAGAGGAAGGCGCCCGCGCCGTAGGGCAGGTAGCCGAGCTTGTGCGGGTCCACCGTGATCGAGTCGGCATGGCGCAGCGCGCCGACTGCGGCGTACACCTCCGGCGCCGGGAAATCGCGGAATTCCTCGCGCATGTCCGCGAGCGGACGCAGGCGGCCGTCGGCCTCGCGGAACAGGGTCGCGAGATAACCGCCCCAGGCCGCGTCCACATGCACGCCGAAACCCAGTCCGCGCGGCGCCCAGCGGTCGCGCGCGGCCACCAGCTCGTGCACCGGGTCCACGGTGCCGAACTCGGTGCTGCCCAGCACGCCGACCACGGCCAGCACCGGCTGCCGCCGGCGCTGGCAGTCCGCCAGGCGTTCATCGAGCGCGGCCGCGTCCATGCGCATGCCCGACTCCGGCACCAGCTCCAGCTGCGCCCGGCCCAGGCCCATCAACTTCATGCCCTTGGACCACGAGTAGTGCGCGGTGACCGGCGCGAACACGCGCGGCGACCCGAGCGACGCATGCCGGCCCAGGAACTCCGCCAGGCCGAGCGTCTCGAGCCGCTGCGCGTTCAGACGGCTGCGCCAGCGGCGACGTTCGGGCGGCGGCAGCGCGGCCAGCCAGCCGTCCCAGGCCGCCAGCAGGGCGATGGCGGCCGCCGGCGTCATGTTGAAGGCGGCGTGATCATCGTCCGGCAGGGCCAGGTCGGGCGGCGCGGCGGTGCGCAGCGCCACCGGGAAGGCCTTGAGCGCCAGCGCCAGCCGCAGGGCCTGGAAGTTGGCCAGGGTGCCGCCGGAGGTGAGATGCCCGAACGCGCAGTCGGGCCGCGCCGGGTCGTCGACGTAGCCGAACATGCGCGCCAGCTGCAGGCCGACCTTGATCTCCAGGTCGATGGTCACCGGCGCCGCATCGATGCTGACGTTGTTCGGGTTGTAGGGCAGGGTGAGGAACTGCGCCGCCAGCCCCGGCAGCAGCAGGTCGGACACCATGTGGCCGATATAGCGCGGACTGTGGAAGGGCACCGAGCGTTTCAGCGCCGCCGACAGCGAGTGCAGCTCGCGGCGCATGCGCGCCTCGAAGTCGCGGAAGCCCGGTTCGCCGGCCGCGCCGGTCGGAATCGCCGGCGGATCCTCGGGATGGAAGTTGCGCCGCCAGTAGACGTGGTCGCGCAGGAACTCGACCACGAGTTTTTCCAGCAGCGTGTCGTTTTCGCCGTAGGGTCCGAGGAAACAGGGGTGCAGGGCGGGCGAGGTCACGGCGCCAGCCCCTGAAGCAGCCCCAGCGGGTGGTGCGTGCGCGCCACGAAGTACATGAAGGTGAAACAGCCCAGCGCCGCCGCGTAGCAGATCGCACGGCCGCGCCGGGTGCTGGCGCGCTTGAGCGCCAGCGTGCCCAGCACGACGTAGACCACCAGCAGCGCCAGCTTCACCGACAGCCAGGGCACGGCGAAGGGATTGAGCTTGAGCGCGGTCAGCAGCATCAGCGCCGCGGTGAGCAGCACGGTGTCGATGCTGTAGCTGAGGTAACGCAGCGGCGCCGCCATCGCCCAGCGCTGCCCCGCCAGCACGCCGGCGCCGCGCAGCGCGAACAGGCCGCCGCTGGCCAGCACCGCGGCGATGTGCACGGCCTTGATCTGAAGATAAAAGGTCAGCATCGGAAGCTCCCGTTTAACCGGGGCGGCCGTCGGCGCGCGGCGTGGCGTAGATCCACAGCGATCGCACCACCCAGGGCAGGAACACCGCCACCCAGGCCAGACCCGCTGCCAGGAACCACGGCGCCGGATTTGCCGCCAGCTCGGAAAATACGCGCAGCACGGCGACCAGCTGCATGCCGATGAAGGCGATCGCCGGAATGCGCCCCAGCACCAGCGGCCGGCCCGAATGGCCCTGGGTCACGCGCGTGACCATCGCCACCAGCAGGCTGCCGAAGAATCCGACCGACACCGCATGCACCGGCGCCCGCCCGAGCGCGAACTCGCCGCTGCCCAGGAACCACAGGCTCTGCGCCGCATACAGCGCCAGCGCCACCGGCAGCCAGGCGTAACCGAAGAACAGCACCCGCAGCAGCGCCGGCGCCGGCCCGCGCGGCCACCAGCGCCACAGCGTCAGCACACCGAGCGCGAGCAGCGGCAGGTCCACCAGCCACAGCCACTGGTACAGATGCGCGAGCTCCAGCGCCACATGGCCCAGCCACAGCGGCCACGACACCGCCAGCAGCCACATCGGCCGCCACGGCCGGTAGCCCGGCACCACGTTTCCGGCGAAGAAGGGGAACATGCGGTGCGCCACCGTCGAATAGATCGGCACCAGCAGGCCGAAGGTGCCGATCTTGAGCATGGCGAAGGCCAGCCGCGGTTCGGTTGGCACATGCAGGTAGATCGCGAACGCGACCAGCCCCGCCAGCCCCATCAGCAGCCCCGCGAAGCACGAGACCGCATGCCAGTTGCCGCTGCGGTCGCGCGCCAGCCAGCCGGCCAGCACCGCCATCGCCGCGATCCACCCGGCCAGCGTATTGACCACGCCCACGTGCAGCAGCAGCGCCGAGCCCGAGAGCAGCCCCGCCAGCGTCAGCGCCTGGCCCGCGACCAGGCCCAGCCCGACCGGCAGGTAGTGCCATCGGTTCGCTTCCGTCTGTGCCATCCAGCGCGGAAACACGGTGAGCAGGAAGCCGAAGATGAAGGTCGGCAACACCTGGTACTGCATGATGAAGCCGTGCATCCAGCCGGCCGGCACCGTCGGCGTGGGCAGAAGCCCCCCCAGCCAGCCCGACCACCAGGCCATCGCCGCCAGCACGTTGGCGGCACCGATGAAAAACAGCAGGCGGTGCGGCGCGGCGGCCAGCATGGCGAGCGGGGAGGGACGATCGGCGGGAATGGTGGCGAGGGCCATGGCGGACTCCGGCGGTTCTGGCATCCATGGTGCGGCGGCCGCCGCGGGTCCGCCTTGATGCAGGTCAGTCGGAAAAGAAACGGGGCCGCTGATGCGGCCCCGTCGCAGGATTCGAAGCTCGGCTGTCCCTAGCGCGCTGCTTCGGTTCCTCCCTCCACCTTGGCGGGAGCGGTGCGCGGCTTGATCCACAGCCGCGCCACGAACCAGGCCAGGGCCACGGCGCCGACGCTGAAGATGGTGTCGCCGGGGACGCGCATCCACACCAGCATGTCGATGATCGGCTGCTGCATGAACTCGGCCGAACGCGCGTACCAGTAGCCCTCGCCGATGGCCGCCTGCAGCTGCAGGATGCCGATCGGCAGCAGGGTGAACAGCGCCATGCCGCTCAGGCCGATGTTGAGCGACCAGAACGCGGTGCGCAGCGGCGCCTCGGGCCAGACCGCCAGCGGCTTCATGCCGCGCAGGCAGAACAGCATCAGGCCGATGCCCAGCATGCCGTACACGCCGAACAGCGCGGTGTGGCCATGCAGCGGGGTCAGGTTCAGGCCCTGCATGTAGTACAGCGGCAGCGGCGGGTTGATCAGGAAGCCGAACAGGCCGGCGCCCACCAGGTTCCAGAACGCCACCGCCACGAAGAACAGGATCGGCCACTTGTAGCGCTGCATCCACGGCGTCGCCTTGCCCAGCTTGTACGTGTGGTAACCCTCGAAGCCCAGGTAGGCCAGCGGCACCACTTCAAGCGCGGAGAACGAGGCGCCCAGGGCGATCACCGCCGTCGGCGTGCCGGTGAAGTAGAGATGATGCAGGGTGCCCAGCACGCCGCCCGCCATGAACACGATGGTCGCGAACAGCACCGCGATCGTCGCGGTGGTGGTGCGGATCAGGCCCAGCTTGGTGAACAGGAAGGCGA
>CBFGOZ010000061.1:0-10916 GCA_965650505.1 uncultured Arenimonas sp. | reverse complement strand
TTACGACCGACCGGGCAGCCATACCCCCTTGTCTGCGGCGGCGCACGCCAGATCAACCGCCCGCGAGCAGTTGATCTACTTTCGCAATCGCGAAAGCCTCAGTGGTTGCGGGCGACGGAGTAGTGGGCGAGGCCGCGCAGGGCCTGCAGCCACTGATTGTCGGGCAGCCCGTCGAGCGCCTGCTCGGCGAGGGCCGCGTAGTGCGCCGCCCGCTGCTGGCTGTAGCCGATGCCGCCGGTCTGGCCGATCGCGGCCAGCACCTCCGGCATCGCCGACGCGTCGCCTGCCTCGACGATCTCGCGCAGACGGTTGCGCACCGCGTCGTTGCTGTGCGCCATCGCGTGGATCAAGGGCAGCGTGGCCTTGCCTTCGGCCAGGTCGTCGCCCAGGTTCTTGCCCAGGTCCGCGGCGTCGGCCGTGTAGTCGAGCACGTCGTCGGCGATCTGGAAGGCCAGGCCCAGGTTCATGCCGAAATCGTGCAGCTTCTGCTGCGCCTCGGCCGAGGCCCCGGCCTGCATCGCCCCAAGCCGCGTCGCCGCCGCGAACAACACCGCCGTCTTGCGCTCGATCACCCGCAGGTACGCGGCCTCGTCGGTATCGGGGTTGTGCACGTGCAGCAGCTGCAGCACCTCGCCCTCGGCGATCAGGTTGGTGGTGTCGGCCAGCACCCGCATCACCGGCATCGAGTCCAGCTCGACCATCAGCTGGAAACTGCGCGAGTACAGGAAGTCGCCGACCAGCACGCTGGGCGCGTTGCCCCACAGCGCGTTCGCGGTCTTGCGGCCGCGGCGCAGGTCCGACTCGTCCACCACGTCGTCGTGCAGCAGGGTCGAGGTGTGGATGAACTCGATGATCGCCGCCAGCTGGTGCGCGTCCTGGCCGCCCTGGCCCAGGGCCCTGGCCGCCAGCACGACCAGCATCGGCCGCAGGCGCTTGCCGCCGGCGGCGATGATGTGTTCGGAAATCTGGTTGATCAGGGTCACGTCCGAGGCCAGTCGGCTGCGGATCAGCGTGTTGACGGCGGCCATCTCGCCGGCGGCCAGGGCCTGGATGGCGGCGATGCCGGGCAGTTCGGCGGTGTGGGGATGGGCTGACATGGGCCGATTATACGGGGGCAGGGTCCCCGTTCAGCCGTTTCCGGACCCCGGGCCGGGCCGCGGTCCGACGCCCCGGGGCGGCAAGGCTGGCATAATGCCCCATCCCGAATCCACCCATTCAGAAGGCAGGAAAGCCATGGCCCGCGGCATCAACAAGGTGATCCTGGTCGGCAACCTCGGCAACGACCCCGAGGTGCGCTACAGCCAGTCCGGCAGCGCCATCACCACCATCTCGGTCGCCACCACCGAGGCCTGGAAGGACAAGAACGGCGAGCAGCAGGAGCGCACCGAGTGGCACCGGGTGAAGTTCTTCGGCCGCCTGGCCGAGATCGCCGGCGAGTACCTGAAGAAGGGCCGCCAGGTCTACATCGAAGGCTCCCTGCGCACCGAGAAGTACACCGACAAGGCCGGCGTCGAAAAGTACGCCACCGACATCGTCGCCAACGAGATGCAGATGCTCGGCGGCATGCCGGGCGAGGGCGGCGGCCAGCGCGGCGGCGGCGAGCGGTCCGAGCGGCCGGCCCGTGCGGCGGGCGGCGGCGACCGCGGCGGTCCGCGCGGCGGCGGCGACTTCGGCGGCCGTTCCGGCGGCGGTGGCGACTACGGTTCCCGCTCCGGCGGCGGCGCGCCCCCGTCGCGCAACGACGACCCGTTCCCGGACGACGACATCCCGTTCTGAGCGACACCCGAGGCCGGGGCCATGCCCCTCCCCCCAACCTCACCATCCGATTCCGTGGAGAAACAATGCAGACTTGGCTCGTAACCGGCGGCGCCGGTTTCATCGGCGGCAACTTCGTGCTCGAAGCGGTCGCGTCCGGCGTCCGGGTGGTCAACCTCGACGCGCTGACCTACGCCGGCAACCTCGACACCCTGTCGTCGCTGGACGGCAATCCGCAGCACCACTTCGTCCAGGGCGACATCGGCGACCGCGCGCTGGTCGCGCGCCTGCTGGCGGAGTTCCGTCCGTCGGCCGTCATCAACTTCGCGGCCGAGAGCCACGTCGACCGTTCGATCGACGGTCCGGCCGCCTTCGTGCAGACCAACGTGGTCGGCACGCTGGGCCTGCTGGAATGCGTGCGCGACTACTGGAAGGCGCTCGAGGGCGCGGCGAAGGACGGTTTCCGCTTCCTGCACGTTTCCACCGACGAGGTCTACGGTTCGCTGGGCGACACCGGCAAGTTCACCGAGACCACGCCCTATGCCCCGAACTCGCCCTATTCGGCGTCCAAGGCCGCGTCCGACCACCTGGTCCGGGCCTTCCACCACACCTACGGGCTGCCGGTGCTGACGACGAACTGCTCGAACAACTACGGTCCCTACCAGTTCCCGGAAAAGCTCATCCCGCTGATCATCCAGAAGGCGCTGGCCGGAGAACCGCTGCCGGTGTACGGCGACGGACGCAACGTGCGCGACTGGCTGTTCGTGCAGGACCACTGCTCGGCGATCCGCCGCGTGCTGGAGGCGGGCCGGGTCGGCGAGACCTACAACGTCGGCGGCGACGCCGAGCGCGAGAACATCCACGTGGTCAAGACCATCTGCGCCCTGCTGGACCAGCGCCGCCCGCGCGCCGACGGCCAGCCGCGCGAATCGCAGATCACCTTCGTCAAGGACCGGCCGGGCCACGACCGCCGCTACGCCATCGACGCGGCCAAGATCCAGGGCGAACTGGGCTGGACGCCGACCGTGAGCTTCGAGCAGGGCATCGCCGCGACGGTGGACTGGTACCTCGCCAACGGCGACTGGGTGCAGCGGGTGCTGGACGGCAGCTACCGCCTCGAACGCATCGGCACGGAGGCCTGACATGGCGCGCAAGGGAATCATCCTCGCCGGCGGGTCCGGCACCCGGCTCTATCCGATCACCCAGTGCGTCAGCAAGCAGCTGCTGCCGGTCTACGACAAGCCGATGATCTACTACCCGCTCAGCGTGCTGATGCTGGCGGGCATCCGCGAAGTGCTGATCATCAACACCCCGCACGAGCAGGAACTGTTCAAGCGCCTGCTGGGCGACGGCTCGCAGTGGGGCATGACCATCGAGTACGCCGTGCAGCCCAGCCCCGATGGCCTGGCGCAGGCCTTCCTGATCGGCCGCGATTTCCTCGCCGGCCAGCCGAGCTGCCTGGTGCTGGGCGACAACATCTTCCACGGCACCGGCCTGACCGAGCTGCTTAACCGCGCCGATGCGCGTGGACACGGCGCCACCGTGTTCGGCTACTACGTCAGCGACCCCGAGCGTTACGGCGTGGCCGAATTCGATGCCGCCGGCAAGGTCGTCGGTCTGGAGGAAAAACCCGCCAAACCCAAGTCCAACTACGCGGTCACCGGCCTGTACTTCTACGACGGCCGGGCCAGCGACTTCGCGGCGGCGCTGAAGCCGTCGGCCCGGGGCGAGCTCGAGATCACCGACCTCAACCGCTGCTACCTCGAGGAAGGCGCCCTGCACCTGGAGCAGCTCGGCCGCGGTTACGCCTGGCTGGACACCGGCACGCACCAGTCGCTGCTCGAAGCCTCGAATTTCATCGAGACCATCGAGGCCCGGCAGGGCCTGCGCGTCTGTTGTCCCGAGGAGATCGCCTGGGGCAACGGCTGGATCAACGACCAGCAGCTGCTCGACCTGGCCAAGCCGCTGGCCAAGAACGGCTACGGCCAGTACCTGCAGTCCCTGGTGGGACGGGGAGTCGTGAAGTGAAGGTGGTCGAGACCGGGTTGCCCGGCTGCGTGGTGATCGAGCCGGCGGTGTTCGGCGACGCCCGTGGCTTTTTCTACGAGGGCTGGAACCAGGCGCGTTTCGCCCAGCACGGCCTGGACCTGCGGTTCGTGCAGAGCAACGTGTCCTCGTCCTCGCGCGGCGTGCTGCGCGGCCTGCACTACCAGTGGCCCAACCCCCAGGGCAAATACGTCAGCGTGCTGGAGGGCGAGGTCTACGACGTGGCGGTGGACATCCGCCGCGGATCGCCGACCTTCGGGCAGTCGACCGCGGTCGTGCTGTCGGCGGAGAACAAGCGCCACTTCTGGATCCCGGAGGGTTTCGCCCACGGCTTCGTGGTGCTTTCGGAGCGCGCCCTGTTCAGCTACCTGGTCACGGCGCCCTACGACAAGAGCGCCGACGCCGGCATCCGCTGGAACGACGCCAGCCTCGGCATCCACTGGCCGGTGAGCGATCCGCTGCTTTCGGAGAAGGACGCGGCCGCGCCTTTCCTGGCCGACGTGGCCGAAGAACGCCTGCCGGTATACGCGCCATGAGGCTGCTGCTGCTCGGAGGCAACGGCCAGGTCGGATTCGAACTGCTGCGCAGCCTGGCGCCGCTGGGCGAGGTGGTCGCCACCACGCGCAGCGGGCAGCTGCCCGATGGCCGCGCCTGCGAGGCCGCGGACCTGTCCGACCCGGACAGCCTTCAGGCCCTGGTCGCGCGGATCGCCCCCGACCTGGTGGTGAATGCCGGCGCCTACACCGCGGTGGACCGCGCCGAGGACGAACCCGACCTGGCCATGCGCGTGAACGCCGGGGCGCCCGGCGCCCTGGCCCGGGCCTGCGCCTCGGCCGGCATCCCGATCGTGCACTTCTCCACCGACTATGTGTTCGATGGCGCCGGCGACCGGCCCTACCGCGAGGACGATGCCACCGCGCCGCTCGGCGTCTACGGCGCCAGCAAATGGGCCGGCGAGCAGGCCGTGCGCGAGAGCGGCGCGGCCCACAAGATCTTCCGGCTGTGCTGGGTGTACGGCCCGCGCGGCGCCAACTTCATGCTGACCATGCTGCGGCTGGCGCGCGAGCGCGAGCTGCTGCGCGTGGTCGCGGACCAGCGCGGCACGCCGACCGCGGCGCGCTGGATCGCCGATGCGACGGCCCAGGCGCTGCAGGCGAGGCCCGAAGCCAGCGGCACCTGGCACCTGGCGGCCGGGGGCGAAGCCTCGTGGTTCGAGTTCGCCAGCGAGATCGTCCAGCAGGCCGCGGCGCGGGGCCTGGTCGAGCGGGCGCCTAGGGTGGAGCCGATCACGACGGCCGACTTCCCGACCCGTGCCCGCCGGCCGGCCTGGTCGGTGCTCGACACCTCGGCCCTGGCGGCGGACTTCGGCATCAGGCTGCCGCATTGGCGGAACGGCGTCACACTTTGCCTGGAGTCGCTGGGGCAGAATTGAGCGGCCGCGTCCCTGCGGCCGTCCGGAACCCGAGCATGCGTCCTGCGATGATGTTCCTGCTGGCCGTGGCGGCCGGCGCCGTCCCGATGGCCGCCCAGGCGGCCAATCCGCCCCCGCTCGAGCAGTTCGTCAAGCACGATCCCATTACCGAGATCGAGCTGTCCCCGAACGGCGAGTACCTCGCCTTCACCCGGCGCAACAAGGACCGGACCGCGCTGATCATCGTGCGCCTGTCGGACCGTACCCAGGCGGGCGGCATCCACCATGGCCGCGACACCGCGATCACGTCGCTGGCTTGGGTCAGCAACGACCGCATCACTTATTCGGTGGCCATGCAGATGGGCGCGCTGAGCGTGCCGCAGGGGCTGGGCGAGATCTACGCGATGAACGCCGACGGCTCGCGCGACCAGATCCTGGTTGGCCAGAGCGCCGGCGAGCGCGGCGCGCTCGCCACCCGTGCCGGCAAGCGACCGGACAACTCCGTTTCCGCCTACCTGGTCGACCGCCTCGAGGCATCGTCCGACGAAGTGCTGATCCGCACGTCGCCCTTCCTCTACGGGGACGTGGCCAGCCGCAGCGCGCTGCCCGAGTCCAGGATCGAGCGCATGAACATCTTCTCGGGCCGCCGCAGCGTGGTCGCGAAGGCGCCCGTGGCCCAGGCCGACTTCCTGGTGGACAGCCGCGACGAAGTCCGCTTCGCGGTCGGCAGCGACATCAACAACCGGTCCAGCCTCTATTACCGCGCCAACGCGGATTCGGAATGGAAACTGGTCAACGACCAGGGCAAGACCAGCCTGAGCATGTCGCCGATCGGGTTCGCGCCGGGCGACCGCGTCGCCTACCTTTGGTCCGAGCGCGAAGGCAAGCCCGACGCGATCTACAGCTACGACACCGAAACCGGCAAGCGAGAGGTCGTGGCGGAGGACGACAACGTCGATCCGTGGCGGATCCTCTATTCGCCCTTCGACGAGTCGCCCTTCGGCGTCGTTTTCATGGACGGGCTGCCGCGCACCCACTATTTCGACGCCGCCAGCGCCGCGGCCAAGCTGCACCGCAGCCTGCAGGCCAGCTTCCCGGGCCTGGTGATCGACCTCTACCGGGCGACGGACGATGGCGGCAAGGGCCTGTTCGTCGTGCAGGGCGACCGGATCCCCGGCGACGTCTACCTGTTCGACTACAAGGCCAAGCGCGCCGATTTCCTGATGGCCTACAACGCCGACATCGATCCGGCGCAGATGGCCGCGCGCAAGCCGGTCAGCCTCAAGGCACGCGACGGGACGATGCTGCACGGCTACCTCACCCTGCCCAATGGCTCCGGCGGCAAGAACCTGCCGCTGGTGGTGAATCCGCACGGCGGTCCGATCGGCATCTACGACAGCTGGCTGTTCGACGCCGACGCCCAGCTGCTGGCATCGCGCGGTTATGCCGTGCTGCAGGTCAACTTCCGCGGCTCGGGCAACCACGGCCGCGACTTCGTCGTCGCCGGACACCGGCAGTGGGGCCGGGCGATGCAGGACGACCTGACCGACGCCACCCGCTGGGCGATTGCCGAAGGTCTCGCCGACCCCAGGCGCATCTGCGTTTACGGCGCCAGCTACGGCGCCTACGCGGCGATGATGGGCGCGGTGCGCGAACCCGACCTTTACCGGTGCGCGATCGGCAACGTCGGCGTTTACGACCTCGAGCAGGTCTACAAGGAAGACGCCCGCACCCACGACACCACCGAGGAGTTCCTCAACCGCACGATGGGCAGCGATGGCCTGTCGGCGGTGTCGCCCAATCTTCTGGCCGACCGCATCCGGATCCCGGTCCTGCTGGCGGCCGGCGACGTGGACGAGACCGCGCCGCCCAGCCACACCCGGAAGATGCAGGCGGCGCTGGAGCGGGCCGGCCGTCCGGTGGAGGCAAAGATCTACCGCGGCGAGGGCCACGGCTATTACGAGCCTGAGAACCGGATGGACTTCTACACCCGGCTGCTGGGGTTCCTGGACCGGCACATAGGCGCCGGCGCCGCGCAGCCGGCACCCTGAGCGGCCGGCGCTCGCGGTCGAAATGGCGCCTAAGGGCGCCGTTTCCGGACGGGATCCGCCGCGGCCCGGCCGTTTCCAGGGCGAACGGCTTTGCGTTGCCCGGGCGCCCTGCCTACCATGGCGGACCGCTACCCGAGACCGCGCCCATGTCCCGACGCCCGCTGCTGCTCTCCCTGCTGGTTCCCCTGCTGCTGGCCGGTCCGGCCCAGGCCGCCAAGCCCTTCGACGTGCGTGACCTGGTCACGCTCGACCGCGTGTCCGCGCCGGTGCTTTCGCCCGACGGCCGCAAGCTGGTGGTCGCCGTGCGCGAGGTCGACTTCGACGCCAACAAGGCCAGCACCGGCCTGTGGATCGAGGACCTGTTCGCGCGCGACGCGGCGCCGCCGGTGCGTTTCACCGTGGAGGGTTTCAACGTCAACAGCGCGGCGTTTTCGCCCGATGGCGCCAACGTCTACTTCCTCAGCGCCAAGTCCGGCTCGCAGCAGTTGTGGCGGCAGCCGGTGGCCGGCGGCGACGCGGTCCAGGTCACCGACTATCCGCTCGACGTCGGCAGCTACAAGCTTTCGCCCGACGGCGGCTCGGTGGCGCTGAGCTTCGAGGTCTTCCCCGACTGCGCCGACCTCGCCTGCACGAAGAAGAAGCTCGACGACAAGCCGATCGCCAGCGGCCAGCTCTACGACAAGCTGTTCGTGCGCCACTGGGACACCTGGGCCGACGGCCGCCGCAACCAGCTCTTCGTCGCCCGCTTCGGCGACGACGGCAAGGCCGCCGGCGAGCCGGTGCGCATCAGCACGGGCATCGACGGCGACGTGCCGTCCAAGCCCTTCGGCGATGCCGGCGAATACACCTGGGCGCCCGACGGCCAGTCCCTGGTGTTCAGCGTGCGCATCGCTGGCCGCACCGAGGCCTGGTCCACCAACTTCGACCTCTACCGCGCCTGGGTGCGCGCACGCCGCGCGCCGCAGAACCTGACCGAATCCAACCCGGCCATGGACACCGGCCCGGTGTTCAGCGCCGACGGCAAGACCCTTTATTACCGGGCGATGAAGCGGCCCGGCTTCGAAGCCGACCGCCTGGCGCTGATGGCCATGGACCTGGCCAGCGGCAAGGCCCGCGAAATCGCACCCGGCTGGGATCGTTCGGCGGACGGCATCACGCTGTCGGCCGACGGCAAGGCGATCTACACCCAGGCCTACGACCTCGGCACGCACCCGCTGTTCAAGGTCGACATCGCCAGCGGCGAAGCCAGCAAGGTGCTGTCCGGCGGCACCATCGGCGCCTTCGACCTGCGCGGCGACACCCTGGCCTACACCCGCGACAACCTGAAGTCGCCGGCGCAGGCCTTCGTCGCCCGCGCCGACGGCAGCGCCGAGCGGCAGGTGACGCAGGCCAACGCCGACGTGCTGCCCGGCCTGGCCTTCGGCGACTACGAGCAGTTCAGCTTCAAGGGCTGGAACGACGAGACCGTGCACGGTTATGTCGTGAAGCCGGTCGGCTACGAGGAAGGCAGGAAGTACCCGGTCGCCTTCCTGATCCACGGCGGCCCGCAGGGCAGTTTCGGCGACAACTTCCACTACCGCTGGAACCCGCAGACCTATGCCGGCCAGGGCTTCGCGGTGGTGATGATCGACTTCCACGGCTCCACCGGCTACGGCCAGGCCTTCACCGATTCGATCTCACAGCATTGGGGCGACCGTCCTCTGGAAGACCTGCAGAAGGGCTGGGCGGCGGCGCAGCAGAAGTATTCCTTCCTCGACGGCGAGCGCGCCTGCGCCTTGGGCGGCAGCTACGGCGGCTACATGGTGGCCTGGATCGCCGGCAACTGGCCGGACGGCTTCAAGTGTCTGGTCAACCACGCCGGCGTGTTCGACACCCGCATCATGGGCACGAACACCGAAGAGCTGTGGTTCAGCGAGTGGGAGAACGGCGGCACGCCGGTGCAGGTGCCGGAGAACTACGAGCGCTTCAATCCGGCCAACCACGTCGGCAAGTGGAAGGCGCCGATGCTGGTCATCCACGGCCAGCTCGACTACCGCGTGCTGGTGGAGCAGGGCCTGGCGTCGTTCTCGGCCGCGCAGCGCAACGGCGTCGAAAGCCAGTTGCTGTACTTCCCCGACGAGAACCACTGGATCCTGAAGCCGCACAACAGCGTGCAGTGGCACGACACCGTCAACACCTGGCTCAAGCGTTGGACCGCGGAGTGAGGGCATGAGCGCCGACGGCATCGACCTGGAGCGGCTGCGACGCAGCTGCGCGCAGTGTTCGCTGCACGTGCTGTGCCTGCCGGCCGGGATCGGCGGCGACGACCTACACCAGCTCGACGACATCGTGCGCAACCGCCGGCCTCTGGAGCAGGGCGAGACCCTGTTCCGGGCCGGCCAGCCGCTGGCCTCGCTGTACGTGGCCCGCGAGGGCGCCTTCAAGACCGTCGCCACCAACCAGGACGGCGACGAGCAGGTGATCGGCTTCCACCTGCCGGGCGAGCTGATGGGCCTGGACGCGCTGGGCCGCGGCCAGCACGCCTGCGAGGCCGAAGCCCTGACCCGCGCCACGGTCTGCGAGATCCCGCTGGGCCAGCTCGAACACGTCTGCTCGCAGCTGCCGGGCCTGCAGCACCAGCTGCTGCGCATCATCGGCCAGGGCATCAACCGCGACCAGGGCCACATGGAGATGCTGGGCCGGCGCCACGCCAACGAGCGCATGGCGCTGTTCCTGCACGGCCTGTCGGAGCGCTACCGGCTGCTCGGCCGCCCCGCCGACATGTTCATGCTGCCGATGAGCCGCGAGGACATCGCCAGTTACCTGGGCATGGTGATCGAGACCGTCAGCCGCACCCTGACCAAGCTGCAGGACGACGGCATCATCGCCGTGCGCGGCCGCCAGCTGAAGATCCTGGATGCGGCGAAACTTGACGCGATCGTGCATCCGGTGGCGGGCAAGCTCTAGTCAGGCCAGCGAGCGGCATCCCAGCGCCTCGAGCACCGAATGCAGCGCCGGCTGTGCCGCCAGCCAGGGCCCCAGCATGGTCAGCACGCCGGCCGTCGCGACCACCGCCGCCGCGGCGATGCGCCAGCCGCGTCTCGCCAGCAGCCCGCCAAGACGCGCGCCGCTCCAGGTGAGCGGAATCATCGTCGCCCACGTGCCGATGCCGAAGGCCAACATCAGCAAGGCGCCGTGCAGGGCGCTGGCCTCGAGCCAGGCGGCCGCGAGCACGGTGGTCGACAGGCCGCAGGGCAGCCAGCCCCAGAACAGGCCCTGCACCCACGGCCGCCACGGGCCGGCCTTGGGAAGCAGGCGCGCCTGCACCGGCTGCAGCCCGCGCCACAGCCAGGCGCCGGCCTTGCCCAGCGCACCCAGGCGCTGCGGCCACAGCAGGCGCAGCGCGACCAGCACCAGCACGACGCCCATCGCCACGCGCAGCGTCGTGGCCAGTCCTTCCGAGCGCGCCAGGGCCAGCAGCCCGCCGCCGAATCCGCCCACGATCGCGCCGGCCAGCACATAACCCAGCACGCGCCCGCCGTTGAGCGCGAACGCGGTCGGCAGGCCGCCGCGCGGCGACTGCGCGGCCAGCCCGGTGGCGATGCCGCCGCACATCGCGGCGCAGTGCAGGCCGCCCATCAGCCCGGTCAGCAGCGCGGCCGTGAGGGTGAGCA
>CBFGOZ010000060.1:0-10989 GCA_965650505.1 uncultured Arenimonas sp. | reverse complement strand
CGACCGGGCAGCCATACCCCCTTGTCTGCGGCGGCGCACGCCGGATCAACCGCCCACGAGCACTGGACCTGCTTGCGAACGCAAGGGCTAAATCGCGCGCTCGCGGAGGGCGGCGCGGTAGCGGCGGCTGCAGGGCAGGGTGCTGCCGTCCTTGAGATGCAGCCGCGCGTCGCCGGTGTCGAGCGGCTCGATCATCGCGACGTGGTCCAGGTTGACGATGTGGCTGCGGTGCACCCGCTGGAACCGCGCCGGATCCAGCCGCGACTCCAGCGCACCGATCGTGCTGCGCAGCGGATAGTCCCGGCCGCGCACCCGCAGGTTGACGTAGTTGCCCGCTGCCTGCAGCGACTCGATGTCGGCCGCGGCCACCAGGAACTCCCGGCCCAGCTTGCGGACCAGGAAACGCTCCGGCCGCTCCACCGGCTCCACCGGCGGCGTGTCGTCGTCGGGCGCGTCCAGCAGGCTGGCCTCGCCCTGCAGCCGGCGCACCAGGAACCGGTAGGCCTCGATCGCCAGCACCGCCCCGGCGAACGTGCGGACATCCTTGATGTATTCGTAGAGGATCTGCCGCGGCCAGTTGCCGAAGTCGTAGCTCTCCCCGGCGGCCAGGTAGATGGCCTGGCGCAGGCCCACCATCGCCACCACGTGCAGCAGGCAATAGACCACGCTGGCCAGCGCATACCAGGGCAGCTGCCGGCGCCAGGTGTCCAGGTGCAGCGGGAAGCGCCGGGTGAACCAGACCAGGGCCGGCACCAGGGCCAGGATGACCAGGTTGCTGCTCCACTCCCAGATCGCCGGCTCCATGGGATGGAATTCCAGGCCGGCCCGGGTCATCTCCATGGTCACCGTGAGGGTGTTGCCGATGGCCGAGACCACCGCCGCCACCACCCAGTAACCGACCTCGAACCAGCGGCGCCAGGGCAGGAAACGTTCGTAGGCGGTGGGCGTGCGTTCGCGGATGGGCGGGGTCATGCCGGCATTCTAGTCGGGGCGCCGGCGGCGGCGGCCGGGTTTCGTCCCCGGGTTCCGCGCTTCGTCCCCGCGGGTCCGCGGGCGGTCCCCTGGCGCTGTCGGAACAGGGTCGCGGACCGCAGCCTGGCGGTGTCCCCATCCGGAGCGCCCCATGGAACGCCGCCGCGATCTCGACGCCCTGCGCGTCCTCGCCCTCGTCGCCCTGATCGCCTACCACTGCGCCATGCTCTACGTGGCCGAGTGGGAGTGGCACATCAAGAGCAGCTACCTGCAGGAGTGGCTGCAGTGGCCGATGCTGGCCATGAACCGCTGGCGCATGGCCCTGCTGTTCCTGATCTCCGGCCTGGCCATCGGCCTTTACCGGCCGGCCCGGGCCCCGGGGCGGTTCGCCCTGACCCGCACCTGGCGCCTGTTCCTGCCCCTGGTGTTCGGCATGCTGGCCATCGTGCCGGTGCAGGCCTACGTGCAGGGCGTGGTGAACGGCGGCGTCCAGCCCGGCTATGCCGAGTTCATGCTGCGCTACTGGCAGCTGCAGCCCTGGCCCGACGGCCGTTTCGACGGCGCCGAATACGGCATCACCTGGAACCACCTGTGGTACCTGGCCTACCTCTGGGTCTACAGCCTGCTGCTCACCGCCCTGCTGCCGCTGCTCGAATCCCGGGCCGGCCTTCGCCTGCAGGCAGCGCTGGGCGGGCTGCGCGGCGGGGCCCTGGTACTGGTCCCGGCCTTGCCGCTGATGCTCTACCTGAACCTGCTGATGCCGCGGTTCGAGGCCAGCAACGACCTGCTGCACGACTGGTTCCAGCACGCCCAGTTTTTCACCGTATTCCTTTACGGTTATGCCCTGGCGCGCAGCGAGGGGTTCTGGGCCGAGCTGTCGCGGCTGCGGCGTCCCCTGGGCTGGGCCGCGCTGGCGATGGTGGCGGTGTACGTGCCCCTGCTGAAGTCGGACATCAGCTTCGGCGAGCCGGCGCTGGCGGCGATCCGCTGTTTCCGGGGGCTGCTGGTCTGGACCGTGCTGCTGGCGATCCTGGCCTGGGCCAGGCACGCGCTCGACCGCCCCTTCCGCTGGCTGCCCTACGCCAGCGAGGCGGTCTTCCCCTGGTATGTGATCCACCAGAGCGCGACGGTGCTCGTCGCGTACTGGCTGGTGCCGCTGGAGCTGGGCGCGCCGGTCGAAGCGCTGCTGGTCGTGGGCGGCACCGTCGCGGCCTGCGCGCTCGGCTACGAAGCGGTGCGCCGCGTCGGCCTGCTGCGGCCGCTGTTCGGGCTCAAGCGGCGGCCGGCCTCACGCCGCCCGCAGCCGGAATCGTTCGCGGTAGTCGGCGGGCGTGAGTGAGGTCGCGCGCTTGAACAGCTTGCGGAAGCTGGAGGCGTCGCTGTAGCCGCAGCGCTCGACGATCTCGTCGAAGCTCAGCAGCGTCGTCTCCAGCAGCGCCTTCGCCCGTTCCACCCGCAGGTGCTGGATGTGGCCCAGCGGCGAGTTGCCGTAGTGCTGGCGGAAATGCCGCAGCAGGCTGCGTTCGCTGGTGCCGCAGGCCTGGGCCAGTTCGCCGATGCTCAGCTCGCGGTGCAGCTCCTTCTGCAGGAAGTGTTCCGCCTTCTCCGACAGCGAATGGCGCGGGCGTTCGGTCAGGGCCAGGCTGATGTAGGGCGCCTGGCTGTGGCGGTCGGCGTCGATCAGCATCATGCGGCCGGTGTGCTGGGCCAGGGCCGGGTCCACTTCCCGGGCCAGCAGCTGCAGCACGTAGCTCAGCACCGCGGTGCTGGCGCCGGTGGTGGTGATGTTGCCGTCCTCGACCACCATGCGCTCGATGTCCACCTTCACCCGCGGGTAGCGCTTGCGGAAGGCGGCGTGCAGCCACCAGCTGGTGGTGGCCGCGTGGCCGTCGAGCAGGCCGGCCTCGGCCAGCAGGAAGGTGCCGCAGCAGCTGCCGGCCAGCGGTACGCCGCGCAGGTGCAGGGCGCGCAGCAGCTCGATCTCGGGGCCGTAGCCGTGCACGCGCTCCAGCAGGTCTTCGGCGCTGGAGTGCATGAAGCCCGGCACCAGCAGCAGGTCCAGCGCCAGGTCGGGCGACTGCACGGGGCCGATGCTCAGGCCGCCGGTGCCGGTCACCGTGGCCTGGCCGCGGGCGCCGACCAGCACCGTCTGCAGCCGCAGCGGCGTCGCCGGGTCGCGCACCTCGGCCAGCTTCTGCGCGACCCGCAGGATGTCCATCGGCCCGGTCAGGCTGGACAGGATGCAGCCGTCCATCGCCAGCAGGCCGAGCGTGAAGCGCTTTTCCGGGCGGTGGGATTCAGTGCGCGACATAGATGCTTCCCGAGTTCTGCTGCAGCCAGGCGACCAGGCCGGGCGGAAGGGCGAGGGCGGCGTCGTGGGCGCTGATCGGCTGGTCGCAGTCGACCAGGCGGATCTGGCCCGGGTGGCCGGCCGGCAGCGGCGTCGCCGAAGGTGCGACCAGCAGCGGGCGGCCGCGGGCATCCAGGGTCAGCAGCCACAGGCCGCGCGGCGGGGCCTGGCCGGCGCGGCAGTGGCCGGCGACGTTGAGCCGCAGCTCGCCGCCGGCGGCCGGCAGCAGGCGCCAGGTCTTGGTGCCGCGGCTGAGCACGGCGCTGTAGCGGGCGCCTTCGACGAAAACGGCGTCGTCCGCCGCCGGCGCCGCGGCCAGGGCGGCGGGGGACACCAGGGACAGGGACAGCAGGGCGGTCATCAGCAGGCGTTTCATGGTCTTGGTCCGTGCAGATCGGGCCGGGGCCCGGGGCAGGCACAGGGTCTCGCTGGCCGGAGCCGCCCGGCAGTGGCGAAAACGACACTATGGAGGGGAAAACGGCCAAATGCACCGCCGAGGGCGATTTCCGACAGCCCCCGCCATGCGGACGCGCCGCCCGGGCCCGGGTCGCGCCCATCCGGCCTCCCGTCCGCCGACCGAAACAGGAACGGGCCGCTTGCGCGGCCCGTCGGGTCGGGGCTGGAGGCGGCCGGGCTTCAGTTGCCGGGGCAGCCCTGGGTGTAGTGAAGGTAGCCGCGCACGGTGTCGCCCACGTCCATCACCCGCTCGACCTTGCCGCAGTGGAGCACCGGCGGCGTCTCGCGCACGGGCAGCCAGAGCGGGCCGGCCTGTTCGGCCGGGGTCGGTTCGCCGGCCGGCGATACCGACTCGATCTCGCCGGTTTCCAGGTCGATCAGGCAGTCGAAGCGGTCGTTGCCGGCGTCGCGCAGCCGCACCATGGCCTTGCCCCGGTTCATCGGCCAGGCGGCGGTGACCACTTCGGTGGCGACGCCGCCGTCCAGCGTGCAGCGGTCGATCGCGTCCGACAGTTCGGCCAGGTGCCGCGTCCATTCGGTGTCGGGCTTGCTGGCGGCTTCGAAGGCCGGCGCATTGGCCAGGTCCAGCCCGAACTCGACGCTGCAGCAGCCGCTGCCCTCGCGCTCGCTGTCCAGCCGGACCAGGGCGCTGTAGGGCAAGGCGGGGCCGTCGGCCATGGTGTCGAAACACTGGCCAGGCGTGATCATCGCTTCCACCGCGGCCTGCGGTTCGTCCTCGGGCGCGCCGCGGAAGGCGTAGGCACCGGTGCCCGTGGCGGTGAGCTCCCCGACCAGGGCGGTTTCGGCGTCGGGCGTCTTGAGCAGGGCGCTGCCGGTGCTGATATCCAGCGCCCAGAAGGGCTCGTTGCCCTTGCACAGGAAGGCGCGCGGCACTTGGCCGGCCGGCGGCTCGGCGGCCGGCGCCGTGGCCGGTTCGGAGGGCGTCGCCGCGACGGCGGGTCCGGCCGCGGGCGCTGGTTCCGGCGCGGGCTCCTGGCGGCAGCCCGCCAGAGCGATCACGAGCAGCAGGGGCAGTCGGGAGCGGATCATCGGCGGTCTCCGGGCGAGGGGCGCCACGACGATGCCGCAGCGGCGGCGCCCCGGCAAGTTCGGCTGCCGGCTGAACGTGGATGCCGCGGCGTCAACGCGCCGGCGGCCCGGGCGTTCTGGGGGGCACGGACGGAATCAACCGCCCATCCCGGAGAAGACCATGTTCAAGCCCCTGTTCTGCACCGCCCTGCTGCTGGCCAGCGGATTCGCCCTGGCCCAGCCCACCGATGCCGACCGCGAGGCGCGCCGCGCCGAGTGGCAGGCCAAGGCCGAGGCCCGCTTCGCCGAAGCCGACACCGACCGCGACGGCCGGCTCGACCGCGTCGAGTCCCAGGCCTTCGGCGAGCGCTTCAACAAGAATTTCGACCGCATCGACGGCAACCGCGACGGCGAGATCGACAAGGCCGAGATCGCCCAGGCCCGCCAGCAGATGCGCAAGGGCCGCCACGGCATGCGCGCCGGCCGCGCCTACCAGCGCGGCCTGTTCAAGGGCATGGACGACGACGGCGATGGCGCCATCAGCCGCGCCGAGCTTGGCGACAAGGTGCCGCGCTGGAGCGACAACTTCGCCACGCTCGACGCCAACCGCGACGGCAAGCTGAGCCGCGAGGAACTGCGCGAGGCCCGTCGCGCCGCGCACGAGCAGCGCAAGGCCGCCCAGGCCGGCGGCTGATGTTTCATCCCGTGGGGGGATCGGCGGGGCGCGGCCATGCGCCCCGCCGTTTTTTTCTCAGAAGCGCAGGCCGGCGCTGAGGCCGTAGACCAGCGGATCGACCTCGGCGGTGCCGACGTTGCCGAGGGTTTCCACGCTGACGTCGGTGTCGAAGTCGAGCTTGCGCACGTCGGCGCGCAGGAAGAAGCTGTCGTTGATGTAGTAGTCGGCGCCCAGCGTGAAGCTGATGCCGTTGGCGTTGTCGCCGTCGATGCCCAGGCCGGCCAGCGCGCCGCGGCTCTGCTCGCCGCTGACGTTGATCCAGCCGTAGCCCACGCCCACGAAGGGCCGGAACGCGCTTTCGGGCAGGAAGTGGTAGTTGACGCTCAGCGACGTCGGCCGGTGTTCGACCGTGGCGACGGTGCCCAGGCCCTGCAGCGAGACTTCGTGTTCGAACTTGCCCAGGCCGCTCCACAGTTCCACCGACCAGTTGTCGTTGAAGCCGTAGGCGAAGCTGCCGGTCAGGCTCCAGTCGTCGTTGACGTTGGCGTCGGCACCGGCGAGCGTGCCGTTGTCGGACTTGGGGTCGGTGTTCTGGAAGCCGAGCGTGGCGGTGAAACCCTCGGCGTTGGCTACCGGGGCCGCGAGCGCGGCGGCGAGGGCGAGGCTGGTCAGGGCAAGGCGGGACATGGACGACTCCTGGGTCGGGTTTCGGGGGGTGCCGGTCGTGGCCGGCCGCGGCAGCTTCGGGGCGGGGGGCTCAAGCGGCGGTGAGCCTGGCGTTCATGCCAGGTGAAGTCGTGATCTGCCGAACTTGCGGAACTTCCCGGCGATCGGAGGGTCCATGAGCTGAGCGACACGGGCCGAATGGCACAGGTGGCGGCGTGCGCCTTGGCCCACCCTAGGCATCGTCCCCGCTGTCACTGGTCCCAGCCGGAAAAAACCGAACACGTTTCCTCTTGCGCTCGGGCTCATGCAGAGCCCCGCCACGGTGCGAACAGCACGCGCGCCTCCCGCGTTTGCGCTCCCCAAAGCCCTCCGCTATCCACGGGGGGTCTTTTTTTTCCGGGGCCCGGCCGGGCCCGCCGGGACGTCGCCGCCGCAGCCGCTTGGCCCCCGGTGGCCAACGGGGCGAGAATAGGGCCGGAACTCCAATCGCGGGATGCGTGGGCCATGGCCGAGCTGAAGGAAGCGCGGGTGCCGGATATCGGCGACGACAAGGATGTGCCGGTGATCGAGCTGCTGGTGCAGCCCGGTGACACCGTCAGGAAGGACCAGGGGTTGGTGACGCTGGAATCGGACAAGGCGACGATGGAAGTCCCGGCGCCCTTCGACGGCATCGTGCGCGAGCTGAAGGTAAAGGTCGGCGACGAGCTGTCGGAAGGGTCGGTGGTGGCCTTGATCGAGCCGGCCGCCGCGGCCCCCGCGGCCCAGCCCACCCCGGCACCGGCACCGGCCACGAAGCCGGCGCCCGATGCCACGGCGGCCGAAACGCCCCGGCCCGCGCCCGACACGCGTCCGGCCGGGGAGGCCGCCGCCCGTACGCCGATGGCCGCGGCCCACTCGGATGCCGCGGTCGCCGCCGCGACGCCGACGCGCTCGCCGCCGGTGGCCTTCGACGCCGAGGCCCTGCTGCCCGGCAAGGTGCCGCATGCCAGCCCGGCCGTGCGCGTGTTCGCGCGCGAACTGGGCGTGGACCTGGCCCAGCTCAGCGGCACGGCCCGTGCCGGCCGCATCACTCGGGAAGACGTGCAGGCCTTCGTCAAGGCCGCGCTGGCCGGCGGCTCCGCGCCGCGCGCCGCGGGCGGCGGCGGTGGCGGTGGCGGGCTCGACCTGATCCCCTGGCCGAAGGTGGACTTCGCGAAGTTCGGGCCGGTGGAAAGCCGGCCCTTGACCCGCATCCAGAAGCTCAGCGGCGCCAACCTGGCGCGCAACTGGGCCATGATCCCGCACGTCACCCAGTTCGACGACGCCGACATCACCGAGATGGAGGCCTTCCGGAAAAAGCTGGGCGAGGAGAACAAGGACGTGAAGGTCACGCCCCTGGTTTTCCTGATCAAGGCCGCGGTCGCGGCGCTGAAGAAGTTCCCCAGCTTCAACGCCTCGCTCGAGGGCGAGAACCTCGTTCTCAAGCAGTATTTCCACATCGGCATCGCGGTTGACACGCCCGACGGCCTGGTGGTGCCGGTGATCCGCGACGCCGACCGCAAGGGCCTGCTGGAGCTGGCGAAGGAGCTGGCCGAGATCAGCGCCCGGGCGCGCGACAAGAAGCTGTCCTCGGCCGACATGCAGGGCGGCTGTTTCTCGATCAGTTCGCTGGGTGGCATCGGCGGCACCGCGTTCACGCCGATCATCAATGCGCCCGAAGTGGCCATCCTCGGCGTCTCGCGCAGCGCGATGAAGCCGGTCTGGAACGGCGGCGCCTTCGAGCCGCGCCTGATGCTGCCGCTCAGCCTGAGCTATGACCACCGCGTAATCGACGGGGCCGCCGCCGCGCGCTTCACCGCCTACCTGGCCCAGGTGCTGGGCGACCTTCGCCGGCTGCTGCTCTGATGGCGCAGCCGCTGCCCGCCATCCCCGGCAAGCCGCCGGCGCGCGTGCGCGTGGCGGCGGTGCAGTATGGCCAGCACCGGGTCGAGGGCTTCGACGGGTTCGCGGCCAAGGTGGAGGAATTCGTGCGGGTCGCGGCCGACTACGGCAGCCAGTTTGTCGTCTTCCCGGAGCTGTTCACCCTGCAGCTGCTCAGCGCCGAGCCGCGCCTGCTGGACCCGGCGGCGGCGATGGAGCGGCTGAGCGCGCACACCGGCGACTTCACCGCCCTGCTGCAGCGGCTGGCCCGCAAGCACCACGTGCACGTGGTCGGCGGCACCCATCCCACGCGCACGCCGGAAGGCACGCTGCGCAACATCTGCTACGTCGCCACCCGCGACGGCCGGCTGCACCGGCGCGACAAGCTGCACATCACGCCCAGCGAACAGGCCAGCTGGGCGGTGGGCGGCGGCGACAGCGCCGACGTGATCGACACCGACGCCGGTCCGGTCGGCGTGATGGTCTGCTACGACAGCGAATTCCCCGAACTGGGCCGGCACCTGGTGGACCAGGGCGCGCTGATCCTGTTCGTCCCCTACTGCACCGACCTGCGCAGCGGCCACCTGCGGGTGCGCTACAGCTGCCAGGCTCGGGCGGTGGAGAACCAGGTCTACGTGGTCGCGGCCGGCAACGTCGGCCACTGCCCGAACGTGGCCAACTTCGACATCCAGTACGCCCAGTCGGCGGTGTTCACCCCTTGCGACACGCCGTTCCCGCCCGAGGGCATCGCCGCCGAGGCGGCGCCGCAGGTGGAGCAGATGGTGTTCGCCGACCTCGACCTGGACGCGCTGCAGCACGCGCGCCGGGACGGCACGGTGAAGAACCTGATCGACCGCCGGCCCGAGCTGTACGCGCAGTGGCGCGGCGAGGCGACGTGATCCACGGCGGCGCGCACCGCGCGTCGCCGCATTGACCCAGGACGGCGCGTCCCCGCGCCAGGCTAAAGGAGAACCACATGGCCAAGATCGAACTGCGGGTGCCCGACCTGGGCGACGACAAGGACGTGCCGGTGATCGAACTGCTGGTCGCGGTCGGCGACACGGTGAAGAAGGACCAGGGGCTGGTCACGCTGGAGTCGGACAAGGCGACGATGGAGGTGCCGGCGAGTGCCGCAGGCAAGATCGTCGAGCTCAAGGTGAAGCTGGGCGACACGGTGTCCGCCGGCGACGTGATCGCGATCGCCGAAGCGGCGGGCGAAGCCGCAGCCCCCTCTCCGCCGGGTCGCGACGGGAACGGCGAAAAGGCGGCCCCGCCGCAGGCTTCGGCGAAGAGTGATGTCACTGCGCCCGTCTCTTCTGCCACGGCGGGAGAAGGCGCGAAAGCGCCGGCCCCGGCGGCTTCGGCAGGCAGCGGCCGCAAGGCCGACATCGAATGCCGCATGCTGGTGCTCGGCGCCGGCCCGGGCGGTTACACCGCCGCCTTCCGCTCGGCCGACCTGGGCATGGACACCGTGCTGGTGGAGCGGTATGCCGCGCTCGGCGGCGTCTGCCTAAACGTCGGCTGCATCCCGTCCAAGGCGCTTCTGCACGCGGCGGAGGTGCTGGTCGAAGCGAAACACGCCGCCGACTTCGGCATCAGTTTCGGCGAGCCGAAGATCGACCTGGACAAGCTGCGCGCGCACAAGGACAAGGTCGTTGGCCAGATGGTCAAGGGCCTGTCGGGCATGGCGAAGGCGCGCAAGGTGCGCACCCTCACCGGCAGCGGCCTGTTCGTCTCGCCCAACGAGATCGAAGTGACCGGCGAGGACGGCAACAAGCTGGTGCGCTTCGAGCACTGCATCATCGCCGCCGGTTCGCAGCCGGTGAAGCTGCCCGGTTTCCCCTGGGACGACGCCCGGGTGATGGATTCGACCGATGCGCTGATGCTGGCCGACATCCCGAAGAAGCTGCTGGTGGTCGGCGGCGGCATCATCGGCCTGGAGATGGCCTGCGTGTACTCGGCGCTGGGCAGCGTGGTGACGGTGGTCGAGTTCATGCCGCAGCTGATGCCGGGCGCCGACCCGGACCTGGTCAAGCCGCTGGCCGACCTGTTGAAGAAGCGCGGCGTGGCCGTGCACCTGGGCTGCAAGGTGGCCAGGGTGGATGCGAAGAAGGACGCGCTGCACGCGACCTTCGAGGGCGATTCGGTGCCGGCCGAAACGAAATACGACCGCGTGCTGGTCTCGGTCGGCCGCACGCCCAATGGCGGCAAGCTCGATGCCGGCAAGGCCGGCGTGGTGGTCAGCGACCGGGGCTTCATCCCGGTGGACCGGCAGATGCGCACCAACGTGCCGCACATCTTCGCGATCGGCGACCTGGTCGGGCAGCCGATGCTGGCGCACAAGGCCACGCACGAAGGCAAGCTGGCGGCGGAAGTCGCGGCCGGGCACAAGAAGGAGTGGGTGGCGCGGGTGATCCCGTCGGTGGCCTACACCGATCCGGAGATCGCCTGGGTCGGTGTCACCGAAACCGAGGCCAAGGCCAAGGGCCTGGCGGTCGGCGTGGCGAAGTTCCCGTGGGCGGCCTCGGGCCGGGCGGTGGGCATCGGCCGCACGGAAGGTTTCACCAAGCTGATCTTCGACGAGCATACGGAGCGGGTGATCGGTGCCGGCATCGTCGGCGTGCACGCCGGCGACCTGATCTCGGAGCTCGCGCTCGCGATCGAGATGGGCTGCGAGGCCGGCGACATCGGCCACACCATCCATCCGCATCCGACGCTGAGCGAGTCGGTGGCCATGGCCGCCGAGATCCAGGAAGGCAGCATCACCGACCTCTACATCCCCAAGAAGAAATAGCCGGGTCCGGGACATTTCCTGGCGGGATGCGGGGTGGATGGTTGTCGGTGCCGGGCCCGTTCTTGGCGATAGGCCGCCGTACGTGAGGTCTCTCTGCGGACGCCGTGAATACGTCCATGTAGGCTCTTCGAAAACGTCCCTGTTTTC
>CBFGOZ010000059.1:0-11115 GCA_965650505.1 uncultured Arenimonas sp. | reverse complement strand
CGCGCAACGAGCAGCGCCTGCAGGACCGCTATTCGCTGCGCTGCGCGCCGCACGTCATCGGCGTGCTCGAGGACGCGCTGCCCTGGCTGCGCACCCAGATCGAGAACGAGCTCAACAGCGCCAACGACAACCCGATCATCGACGCCGAACAGGAGATGGTGCTGCACGGCGGCCACTTCTACGGCGGCCACGTCGCCTTCGCGATGGACTCGCTGAAGAACGCGGTGGCCAACCTGGCCGACCTGCTCGACCGGCAGATGGCCCTGGTGGTGGACGCGCGCTACAGCCACGGCCTGCCGGCCAACCTCAGCGCCGCCAGCGGCGACCGCGCCGCGCTCAACCACGGCCTCAAGGCCCTGCAGATCAGCGCCTCGGCCTGGACCGCGGAAGCCTTGAAGCTGACGATGCCGGCCTCGGTGTTCTCGCGCTCCACCGAATGCCACAACCAGGACAAGGTCAGCATGGGCACCATCGCCGCGCGCGACTGCCTGCGCGTGATCGAGCTGACCGAACAGGTGGTCGCCGCGCTGCTGGTGACCGCGCGCCAGGGCGTGGCGCTGCGCCGGGCGATCGACGGCGGCGCGCCGCTGCCGGCGGCGCCCGAGGCCATGCTGGCCGACCTGGCCGCGCGCCTGCCGCTGATCGTCGAGGACCGCGCGCTGGACGTCGAGCTGCGCCAGCTGCTCGCGGCGATCCGGGGCGAAGCCTGGAGCCTTTATGCGGACTGACCTGTCCACCGAGATCGGGCTGACGCCTGCCTTCCACGACATCGACCCGATGGAGGTGGTCTGGCACGGCCACTACATGAAATACCTGGAGCTGGCGCGCTGCGCCCTGCTGCAGCGTTTCGACTACGACTACCCGCAGATGCGCGAGTCCGGCTATGCCTGGCCGATCGTGGACCTGCGCGTGAAATACGTGCGCTCGGCGCGTTTCGGCCAGGCGCTGAAGGTGCGCGCCGAGATCGTCGAGTGGGAGAACCGGCTGAAGATCGACTACCAGGTCGTGGATGCCGGCACCGGCGAGGTGCTGACCCGCGCCCACAGCATCCAGGTGGCGGTGGACATGCGCACGGGCGAGATGTGTTTCGTCTCGCCGCCGGTGCTGCTGGCGCGGCTGGGCGTGGCGCCGTGACGTCCCTGCGGCGCGCGCTGGCCGTAGTCGCGATGGCCTGGATGCTGTCGGCGACGCCGGTTCCGGCGCAGGACGCTGAGCCGGCCGGGCAGGGCGATGGCGGCGTGCGGGCGCGGCTGACCCAGCCGGAGGTCCTGCGCGGCCGCTTCGAGCAGCGCAAGAAGCTCAAGGGTTTCCGCAATCCGCTGGTGTCGCGCGGCGATTTCCTGCTGCTGCGCCAGCGCGGCGTCGCCTGGGACACCACCGAACCCTTCGCGTCCAGCACGCTGCTGACGCGCGAGCGACTGCTGACGCGACTGCCCGACGGCAGCCAGCGGGTGGTGCTGGACGCAGCGGCGTCGCCAGGCATGGCGGCGGTGAACTCGCTGCTGATGGCCCTGGTCGCCGGCGACCTGGATGCGCTGGCGCCGCAGTTCCACGCCGAGGAAACGCTGCTGGCGGACGGCGCCTGGACCCTGGTCCTGCATCCGCGCGAGGCCAGGCTCAAGCGCCTGTTCGCGCGCATCGAGCTGCGCGGCGACCGCCACGTGCGCCAGGTGCGGATCGAGGAAACCGGCGGCGATCTCACCACGCTTCGTTTCCTCGAGCTCAGCGACCAGCCGGCCGCGCCGACCGCCGCCGAGGCCGCCCGCTTTGACTGAGCCGACGCCACCCCGCGGGCGTCTCTGGCCGGCGCTGGCGCTGCTGTGGCTGCTGGCCGTCGCGGCGCTGGGCGCACAGCAGGCCAGCTTCTGGCGCGAGGCCCGGCTGGACAGCGACGTCATGGCCCTGCTGCCGCAGGAAGGCGACGACCCGTTGCTGCGGCGGGCCAACGAACGCATCGCCGGCGCGGCGACGCGCCAGCTGGTCGTGCTGCTGGGCAGCGAAGACTGGTCGCGCAGCCGCGTCGCCGCCGAGGTCTTCCTGGCCGAGCTCGCGCCGCAGTCCCGCCTGCTGGTGGCGATTCCGGGACAGGACGCGAGCCTTGCCGCGGCCGTCGACTTCTACGCCCCGCACCGGCGGGGACTGCTGACTCCGTCGCAACGCGACCAGCTCCGGACGATCGCCCCCGCGGCCTGGGTGGAACCGGCCCTGGCGCGCCTGTACGGGCCCGGGTCAGGCACCGGCCTCGGCCGCTGGCAGGACGATCCGCTGGGCCTGTGGCCGGACTGGTGGCAGCAGCGCGCCGGACGCGGCCTGGAGCCGCGCGATGGCCTGCTGTCGCTCCAGGCCGACGGAAAACACTGGGCGCTGCTGCGTTTCGAGAGCCGCCTGCCGGCCTTCCAGCTCGACGGCCGGCGCCGACTGCAGGACGCGCTGGACGCCGCGACGGCGGCAGCGGATCGCGCCGCCGGCGGCGGCATCGAAAGCCTGCAGGGCGGCGTGCCGCTGCATGCCGAAGCCGCCGCGGTGCAGGCCAGCCGCGAAGTGAACACCATCGGCCTGGGCTCGCTGCTGGCCGTGCTCGCCCTGGTCTGGCTGGCCTTCCGCAGCCTGCGGCCGATCCTGCTGGTGTCCGCCTCCCTGCTGATCGGCGTGGCCGCCGGCGTGGCCGCCACCTCGCTGCTGTTCGGCCAGGTGCATCTGCTGACCCTGGTGTTCGGCGCCAGCCTGGTCGGCGTGGCGGAGGATTACGGCATCCACTGGTTCGCCAGCCGCCAGGGCCAGCCCGGCGTCGCGCCCCGCCCGCTGATGCGGCAGCTGCTGCCGGGCCTGGTGCTGGCGCTGGTGACCAGCGCGCTGGCCTACCTCACCCTGGCCATCGCGCCCTTCCCGGGATTGCGCCAGATGGCGGTGTTCTCGGCGGCGGGGCTGTCGGCCGCCTTCCTGACCGTGGTGCTCTGGTTCCCCTGGCTGGATCGCGCCGCGCCGCGGCCCGGCCGCTTCGCCCGCGCCGTCGCCGGCAGCCTCTCGCGCTGGCCGCGCTGGCGGGCGACGCCGGCCGGCCTCGGCCTTGCCGCGCTGGTGGCGGCCTTCACCCTGGCCGGGCTGCTGCGCCTGCAGGTGGACGACGATCTTCGCAGCCTGCAGGCTTCGCCGCCGGAGTTGCTGGCACAGGAGGCGCGCATCGGCCGCGTGCTGGGGTTGCCCAGCCCGGCGCTGTTTTTCCTCGTCACCGCCGCCGACGCCGAGGGCGTGCTGCGGGCGGAGGAAGCCCTGGTCGATCGCCTGCGTGGCCTGCGCGAAGACGGCCGGCTGGGCGGCTGGCGCGCCGTGTCGGACTGGCTGCCCTCGGCGGCCCGCCAGTCCACGGACCACGCGCTGAGCGCCGCCGCCGAAACCGCCGTGCTGCAGACGCTGTCCGCCCTGCTGGACGAACCCGCACCGCCGGCGGTGCCCGCACCGGCCCCGCTAACCCCCGAAGACTGGCTGGCCCAGCCAGTGTCCGAACCGCTGCGGCCGCTGTGGCTGGGGCAGGTGGGCGCGGGCTGGGGCAGCGTGGTGATGCTCGAGGGGCTGGCGCCCGACGGCGTCGCTGCGCTGGAAGCCGCCGCCGAAGGTCTGCCCGGCGTGCGCTGGATCGACCGCACCGCACGCATTTCGGAGACCCTGGGCCACTACCGGCGGATGATGGGCGGGCTGCTCGTGGCCGCCTATGCCGCGGTGGGCCTGGCGCTGTTCCTGCGCTTCCGCAGCCGGGCCTGGCGTGCGCTCCTGCCCACGGCCGTGGCCGCGACCCTGAGCCTCGGCGTGCTGGGCTGGCTGGGCGAACCGCTGCAGCTGTTCGGCGTGCTGGCCCAGCTGCTGCTGCTCGGCTTCGGGGTGGACTACGGCATCTTCCTGCTCGAACATCGCGACGACCCGGCCAGCTGGCTCGCGGTTTCGCTGGGCGCCGCCAGCACCCTGCTGGCCTTTGGCCTGCTGGCGCTGTCGGCCACGCCGGCCCTGCACAGTTTCGGCCTCAGCCTGGGCCTGGGCATCGGCCTGGTCTGGATGCTTTCGCCTTGTTTCCGGCCCCAGGCCGGCCTCCTTCCGTCCCACTCCGCGAGTCCCACGCCATGAGCCTGCGCACCGAACACGTCGAGATCCTGATCATCGGGGCCGGCCCCGCCGGCTCGGTCGCCGCCGGCCTGCTGCGCAAGCAGGGCAGGGAGGTGCTGATGCTGGAGAAGGAGCAGTTCCCGCGCTTCTCGATCGGAGAAAGCCTGCTGCCGCAGAGCATGGAATACATCCAGGAGGCGGGCATGCTGCAGGCCGTGGTCGAGGCCGGCTTCCAGTACAAGAATGGCGCCGCCTTCGCCCGCGCCGGCCACCGCACCCAGTTCGATTTCCGCGACAAGTTCTCCCAAGGCTGGGGCACGACCTACCAGGTGCAGCGCGCCGACTTCGACAAGGTGCTGGCCGACGAGGCCGAGCGTTTGGGCGCCACGGTGCGCTACCGGCACGAGGTGCTGGCGGTGGACGTCGAGGGCGAGCGGCCGCAGGTGACGGTGCGTTCGCCGGAGGGCGAGACCTATGCCGTCAGCGCGGGCTTCCTGCTCGACGCCAGCGGCTTCGCGCGGATCCTGCCGCGCCTGCTCAAGCTCGAAAGCCCGTCGGGCTTTCCGGTGCGCGGCGCCATCTTCACCCATGTGCGAGACAACCTGCCGCCCGGCTCGGCCGGCTTCGACCGCAACAAGATCCTGATCACCGTGCACCCGCGGCACGAGCACGTCTGGTACTGGACCATCCCGTTCTCCAACGGCCGCTGCTCGCTGGGCGTGGTCGCCGAAACCGCCTTCCTGGACCAGTACGCCGGCACCGAGACCGAGCGCCTGAAGGCGATCGTCGGCGAAGACCCGGACCTTTCCGCGCTGCTGGCCCAGGCAGACTGGGACACCCCGGCGCGGCAGATCGTCGGCTACTCGGCCAACGTGAAGTCGCTGTGGGGCAACAACTATGCGCTGCTGGGCAATGCCGGCGAATTCCTCGACCCGGTGTTCTCGTCGGGCGTCACCATCGCCTTCAAATCGGCCAGCCTGGCCAGCGCCTGCCTGCAGCGCCGGTTCGCCGGCGAAACCGTGGACTGGGAGTCCGACTACGGCCGGCCGCTGCGCGCGGGCGTCGACACCTTCCGCTGCTTCGTCGAAGCCTGGTACGCGGGCGGCTTCCAGAAGATCATCTTCCATCCGAACCCGACCCCGGACATCCGCCGCATGATCTGTTCGATCCTGGCCGGCTACGCCTGGGACCAGAGCAATCCCTACGTCGCCGAGAACAAGCGCCGCCTCGCGGTGCTGGAGCAGCTGTGCTCCGCCTGATCGTCCTGCTGCTGTCCGCCGGCGTGGCCGCCTGCGTGCCGCCGTCGCGGCCGGTCGCGCCGGACGGGCCGCCGCCGCTGCGGCTGGCACCGGCGGACCTGCCCGGCGGCATGGCCGCGCAGCAGCGCCTGGACTTCGAACATGGCGGGGAACGCCGGACCGTTGATGCGCTGGTGGAAGTCGACGCGCAGGCGGTGCGGGTGGTGATCCACGCCCAGGGCCAGGTCGCGCTGCGGCTGGAATGGGATGGCCGCAGGCTGACGCAGACGCGCGCCGACTGGCTGCCGCCGCAGCTGTCGGCCGAGCGGGTGCTGACGGACCTGCAGCTGGTGTACTGGCCGGTCGACGCCGTGGCGGCGGCGCTGCCGGCGCCCTGGACCTTCAGCCGCGATCGCGAGCTGGCCCGCGGCGGCGAGGTGGTGGCACGGGTCGAACGTGTTTCCGGAACCCGCAGCATCCTGCACCAGCAGGCTTACCGGCTGCGGATCCATTCCGTGCCGGTGACGCCATGAGCGGGGTTTTCCTGAACCAGCTCGGCCTGGCCTGTGCGCTCGGTCGCGACGTGGACGCCGTGGCGCGCGCCCTGTTCGCGGCGGACGCGCCCCGCGGCGTGGCGGAGTCGGACCTGGTGACGCCGGGTCGGCCGCTGGCGCTGGGCATCGTGCCTGGCCCGCTGCCGGACCTCGCCGCTCAGCCCGTGCCCCTGCGCGGCCGCAACAACGCACTGTTGGAGATCGCACTGGCGCCGATCCTTGGACCGGTGGACGCGGCCATCGCCCGGTTCGGCCCCGCCCGGGTGGCGGTGGTGCTGGGCACCAGCACCTCGGGCGTCGGCGAGAGCGAACGGGCGCACCGCCGATATGCACAGGACGGCCGCTGGCCCGGCGACTTCCACTACAGCCAGCAGGAAATGGGCACGCCGGCGCGTTACCTCGCCAGCCGGCTGTGCCTGGCCGGACCGGCGCACGTGATCTCCACCGCCTGTTCCTCCAGCGCGAAGGCGCTGGCGTCGGGCGCCCGGCTGCTGCGGGCCGGCCTGGCCGACGCGGTGATCGCCGGCGGCGCGGATTCGCTCTGCGAGTTCACCGTCGCCGGCTTCAGCGCGCTCGGCTCGGTGTCGGCGCAGCGCTGCAATCCGTTCTCGCGCCACCGCAACGGCATCAACATCGGCGAGGGCGCGGCCCTGTTCCTGATGACGCGCGAACCGGGTCCGGTGCGCCTGGCCGGCTGGGGCGAAAGCTCCGACGCCCACCACATGTCCGCCCCCGAACCCGAAGGCCATGGCCCCGAGCGCGCGATCCGCGAGGCGCTGCGGCGCGCCGGCCTGTCGCCGGCCGACATCGGCTACGTGAACCTGCACGGCACGGCGACGCCGCAGAACGACGCGATGGAGGCCGGCGTGATGGCGCGCGTGTTCGGCGCCGGCACGCCCTGCAGCTCGACCAAGCCACTGACCGGGCACACGCTCGGCGCCGCCGGCGCGATCGAAGCCGCGCTCTGCTGGATCGCGCTGACCCGCGGTGAGCGCCGCGCGCTGCCCCCGCACTGGTGGGACGGCGAGGTCGACGCGGCGCTGGCACCGGTAGGCCTGGTGGCCCCGGGCCAGGCGGCCGACGCGCCGCTGGAATACGCGCTCAGCCAGTCCTTCGCCTTCGGCGGCAGCAATGCCGCGCTCGTGCTGGGGGCGGCATGACCGATCCGCAGACCGACCCGCGCCACGCCGCGGTCGAACGTATGCTGCCGCACCGCGGCGGCATGCTCTGGATCGACCGGGTACTGCACTGCGACGAACATTCGGTCTCGGTCGAAGCCGTGGTGCGCGACGACCACCTGCTGGCCGAAGCCGAGGGAGTCCCGGCCTGGGCCGGCATCGAATACATGGCCCAGTGCATCGCCGCCTGGGCCGGTGGCCGGGCGCTGGCGCGGGGCGAACCGGTCAAACCCGGCTTCCTGCTCGGCACCCGCCGCTACGAAGCGCACTGCGAACGGCTGCCCTTCGGCCTGCGCCTGCGCGTGGAGGCCGTCTGCGAACTGTTCGGCGACAACGGCCTGGGCCTGTTCGCCTGCCGAATCCTCGACGGCGACGAGGAAATCGCCACTGCCAACGTCTCGGTCTACGAACCGCCGGACGCCGACGCCTACCTGGGGAACCCGAATTCATGAGCGACCGCTTCGTACTCGTCACCGGCGCCAGCCGCGGCATCGGCCGCGCCATCGCCCTGCGCCTGGCGCGCGATGGCTTTGACATCGTCGTGCACTGCCGCAGCCGGCGCGGCGACGCCGAAGCGGTGGCCGCGGAGATCGCCGGACTGGGTCGCGCCGCCCGCCTTGTGCAGTTCGACGTCGCCGACCGCGCCGGCTGCGCCTCGGCCATCGGCGCCGACATCGAAGCCAACGGTGCCTACCACGGCGTGGTCTGCAACGCGGGCATCGCCCGCGACAACGCCTTCCCGGCGATGAGCGGCGAGGAATGGGACGAGGTGGTCCACACCAACCTCGACGGCTTCTACAACGTGCTCCAGCCCCTGGTGATGCCGATGGTGCGGCGGCGCAAGCCCGGTCGCATCGTCACCCTGTCCTCGGTGTCGGGCATCGCCGGCAACCGCGGCCAGACCAACTACAGCGCCGCCAAGGCCGGCATCATCGGCGCCACCAAGGCGCTGGCGCTGGAGCTGGCCAAGCGCGAGATCACCGTCAACTGCGTCGCTCCCGGCCTGATCGAGACCGAGATGCTGCCGGCGGAGATCGTCGACGAGGCCCTGAAGATGATCCCGCTGCGCCGCGTCGGCAGGCCCGAGGAGGTGGCGGCGGTGGTGTCCTTCCTGATGTCCGACGAGGCGTCCTACGTCACCCGGCAGGTGATCTCGGTGAACGGAGGCATGGTCTGATGCGGCGCGTCGTCGTCACCGGCCGCGGCGCGCTCAGCCCGCTTGGCCACGACTGGCCCTCGGTGCTGGCCTGGCTGCAGTCCGGCCGCAACGCGGTGCGCGCCTACCCGGAGTGGGGCGCCTACAAGGGCCTGAACACCCGGCTGGGCGTGCCCTGCGCGCCGTTCGAACTGCCCGAGCACTACAACCGCAAGACCACGCGCAGCATGGGCCGCGTGGCGCTGCTGGCCGTGCGGGCCAGCGAGCTGGCCCTGGCCGACGCCGGCCTGCTCGGCGACCCGCTGCTCAAGTCCGGGCGCGTGGGCATCTCCTACGGTTCCTCCGCCGGCACGCCCTCGTCGATGAGCGACTTCGGCCGCATGCTGGCCGAGATGAACACCCAGTACATCAACGCGACGACCTACATCAAGATGATGAGCCACACCGCGCCGGTGAACATGGGCGTGTTCTTCGGCATCACCGGCCGCATCGTCACCACGTCCAGCGCCTGCACCTCGGGCAGCCAGGGCATCGGTTACGCCTACGAGGCGATCAGGGCCGGGCGGCAGGTGGCGATGCTGGCCGGCGGCTCGGAAGAACTCGACGTCACCGCGGCGACGGTGTTCGACACGCTGTTCGCCACCAGCAACCGCAACGACACGCCGGAACTCACGCCACGGCCCTTCGACGCCGGGCGCGACGGCCTGGTGGTGGGCGAGGGCGCCTGCACCCTGGTGCTGGAGGACCTGGAGCACGCGCAGGCGCGCGGCGCCACCATCCACGCGGAGATCGTCGGCTTCGGCACCAACAGCGACGGCCAGCACGTGACCCAGCCCAATGCCGCGACCATGGCGGTGGCGATGCGGCAGGCCCTGGACGACGCCGGGCTGCCGCCGGAGGCGATCAGCTATGTCAACGCCCACGGCACGGCCACCGACCACGGCGACGTCGCCGAGACCACGGCCACCCACGCGGTGTTCGGCGAACGCCTGCCGATCAGCTCGCTCAAGAGTTACACCGGCCACACCCTGGGCGCCTGCGGCGCGCTCGAGGCCTGGGTGACGCTTGAGATGCTGCGCGAGGGCTGGTTCCATCCGACCCTGAACCTCGATGCCGTGGACCCGCGCTGCGGCGCGCTCGACTACATCCGCGGCGAAGGCCGGCGCATCGACGGCGAATACGCCATGAACAACAACTTCGCCTTCGGCGGCATCAACACCTCGCTGGTGCTGCGCCGCTGGCCGCACTGAACCAACGGAGCCCACGATGAGATTCCCGACCCTGCTGCTTTCCTTCCTGCTGGTGCTGGCGCCGGCGCTGGCCGCCGCGAAGACCGACAAGCTCGAACCTCCGCAGCGCGTGCTGTTCGTCGGCCCGGGGGGCAGGACGCCGGCCGCGGACACGCTTCCCGCCGCGATCGCGGCCGCCGGCGCCGTGCGGGGCTGGCAGGTGATCGGTCAGGCGCCCGGCCGCCTCACCCTGCGCAACGTCATCCGCGGCAAGCACACGGTGGTGGTGGCGGTGGTCTACGACCCGCAGGGTTTCCAGGTCGAGTACGTCTCCAGCGAGAACCTCAACTACAAGGAACGCCGCGGCCAGGCCTACATCCACCCCAAGTACCACCAATGGGTCGCCAACCTCGCCCAGGACATCAGCGTCCGCGTCGCGGCGCTCTGAAAACCGCCCCGTGGCCGACTGCCTGCTTGAAGCCACCACGCTGGACGCGTACGCGATCCCCGGCGTGGATTCCGGCTGGATGACGCCGCCGGAGCAGGCGCGGCTGCAGGCGATGCAGGCGCCGCTGCGCCGGCGCCAATACCTGGCCGGCCACTGGCTGGCGCGGGTGCTGGCGGCGCGCCTGTTCGGCGGCGAGCCGTCGCAATGGCGCTGGGACGACCTGGCCGGACCCCGGCCGCAGCTGCTGCGCGACGGCCTGCGCGCCTGGGCCACGCTGAGCCACAGCGGCGAGCACCTGGCCGCGGCGGTCGCGCTCCGGCCGATCGGGCTGGACCTGGAGCGGCCGCGCCGCCGGCGCGACCTGATGGCGCTGGCGCGCTACATGTTCGCGCCGGACGAAACGGCGCGGCTCGCCGACGCGGCCGATGGCCCGGAACGCGACCGCCTCTTCTACGCGCTGTGGGCATTGAAGGAGGCCCGCGGAAAACGCGGCGGCGAGGGCCTGCAGGCGACGCAGGCGCGACGGGTCAGTGCCCGCCGCTGCGAAGCGGCGGCGGCCGAAGCCTGGGTATGGCCGCTGGACGCGGCGGGAGCGCTGGCACTGGCAGCCTGGCCGGGAGCGCAGGTGCGCATCGACGCCGCCGGCCTGGAGACTCCCGAAGCCTGGCGCTACCTGCCGGTGGACTGACTGGCCCGCCCGGGATCGCGCTATCGGCGTCCGGCCCCCGACAGGTCGTCCAGGATCGGGCATTCCGGCCGGTGGTCGCCGTGGCAGTGCCGGGCCAGGTCCTCCAGCGTGCGCTGCATGGCCTGCATCTGGGCGACCTTCTGCGCCAGCTCCTCGGCATGCGCCTGCGCGAGGCGCTTGACCTCGCCGCTGCTGCGGCCCGGGTCGCCCCACAGGCCCAGCAGCGTCTCGATCTGTTTCATCGAGAACCCCAGGCTGCGCGCCCGCCGGATGAAGCGCAGCCGGTGCAGGTCGGCGTCGTTGTAGAGCCGGTAGTTGGCGAAGGTGCGACTGGCCGGCGGGATCAGGCCGATGGCCTCGTAGTGCCGGATCATCTTGGCCGAGACCCCGGTGGACGCCGAGGCTTCGCCGATGTTGTGGAAGCCCTGGCCCTTGGCTTCGGACAGTTCGGGACGGACGGTGCGCTGTGCCATGCTCGGCTCCTCAGTGGCGGGCGCTCGGCGCCCAGCGCCGCAGCAGCAGGGTATTG
>CBFGOZ010000058.1:0-11174 GCA_965650505.1 uncultured Arenimonas sp. | reverse complement strand
GGAAGCGCGTGCTCAACACCATCAACAACCAGATGGGCGAGGCCCTGGGCCAGGAGTACGTCGAGGTGGCGTTCTCGCCGGAGGCCAAGGCGCGCATGCAGACCCTGGTCGGCAACCTCAGCGAGGCCCTGAAGGCGCGCATCGAGGGCCTGGAGTGGATGGGCGACGACACCAAGGCCAAGGCGCTCGAGAAGTGGGCGGCCTTCACCCCGAAGATCGGCTACCCCGACAAGTGGCGCGACTGGAGCGGCCTGCAGACCGGCCGCGACAGCTACATCGCCAACCTGATGGCCACCAGCGAGTTCAACTACAAGTTCAACCTGGCCAAGATCGGCCAGCCGGTCGACAAGACCGAGTGGCAGATGAGCCCGCAGACGGTGAACGCCTACTACAACCCGCTGGCCAACGAGATCGTGTTCCCGGCCGCGATCCTGCAGCCGCCGTTCTTCGACCTCAACGCCGACGACGCGCTGAACTACGGCGGCATCGGCGCCGTGATCGGCCACGAGATGATCCACGGCTACGACGACCAGGGCAGCCGCTTCGACGCCAAGGGCAACTTCGAGAACTGGTGGAGCGACCAGGACATGTCCGGCTTCCAGGAGCGTACCGGCAAGCTGGTGGCGCAGTTCGACGCCTACGAGTCCATCGACGGCCTGCACGTGAACGGCAAGCTGACCCTGGGCGAGAACATCGCCGACCTGGGCGGCCTGGCGGTGGCCTACGACGCCCTGCAGCGCGAGCTGCAGACCAAGAAGGTCGCCGAGATCGACGGCTACGGCCAGGACCAGCGCTTCTTCATGAACTGGGCCACCGTCTGGCGCCGCAACTTCAAGCCCGAGGAGCTGAAGGTGCGCCTGCAGACCGACCCGCACGCGCCGGCCAACTTCCGCGCCATCGGCGCGCCCTCGAACCTGCCGGCCTTCGCCGCCGCCTTCAACTGCAAGGCCGGCGACGCGATGGTGCGTCCGGACGAGGCCAAGGTCGCCATCTGGTAAGCCCGGTTCGACGACGCTGATCTTGGGAATGGCCCGGGCTCGCCCGGGCCATTTCTTTTGGGGCCGGCGGCGGCGGGGCGTTAGAATCCCCTCCCCCCTCGTGGAGCCTGCGATGTCCTCCCGCCTGAAGCCCCTGCTCCTGTCCCCCCTGCTCGGCAGCCTGCTGCTGACCCTGGCCGCCGCGCCTGCGGCCGCCCAGCGCGCCCCGGCCGTGCCCCAGGCCTGCGCCGATTTCTACACCCACACCAATGCCGCCTGGCTGCGGGCCAATCCGCTGCCGGGCAATGCCGACCATCTCAGCCGCTGGGACCAGCTGATCGCCCTGGGCCGCAGCCAGCGCGACCAGGTGCTGGCCGCCACCACGGCCCCGGCCGGCGCCACCGTGTCGGTGCGCCTGGCCGACCTGTTCGCCAGCGCCGAAAACGAGGCTGCGATCGAAGCCGCGGGCATCCGCCCGATCGAGCCGCTGCTGGCCATCGTCAACCGCATCAAGCGCCCCAAGGACGTCGCGAAGGCGGTGGCCAGCCTGCACGCCGCCGGCATGCCGGTGCTGGTGGACCTGCAGGTGCTGCGCGACAGCTCCGGCAAGCCCTATGCCCAGATCGGCCCGGGCGGCATGGGCCTGCCCGACCCCGGCTTCTACGGCAGCACCGACCCGCTGGTGCAGCCGGTCGAGGCCAAGTACCAGGCCGCCGTTTCCGAATGGCTGCGCCTGACCGGCACGCCCCAGGGCAAGCTGGCCGCCGAAACCGCCGCCGTCATGCAGATCGAGCGCGACCTGGCGAAGTCGGTGCTGGCCGCCGCGCCCTTCCAGGTGATGGCGACCAAGGATGCGGCCAAGGTCGCCGGCGCGCTCGACCTGGAAGCGGTGCTCGCCGCCCACGGCCTGAAGGCGACCCAGGTGGCCATGACCGGTCCCGGCTTCTTCCAGGCCCTGAACCAGCACCTGGCCAAGACCAAGGCCGACCAGTGGAAGGCCTACCTGCGCGCGCAGATCGCCCGCGACATGGCGCCGACCCTGGGCAAGGCCTTCCACGGCCCCTGGGCCGACCTGTACGAAGTGACCCTGGCCGGCCAGCCGGCGCCGACCCCGCGCGCCACCCGCGCGCGTTGGGTGCTGGAGGCCCGCGTGCCGGAGTTCCTGGACGCCGCCTACACCCAGCGTTTCCTGCCGGTGCCGCGCCAGCAGCGCGCGCAGGCGATCGCCGCGGCCGTGAAGGCCAGCGCGCTGGCCGCGGTCGAACGCTCGACCTGGCTCAGCGCCGAGGGCAAGGCCACCGCTCGCCAGCGCCTGGAGGCCATGCAGGTGCAGGTCGGCAGCGAGGTGCCCGACAACGTGTTCGACGACCTGAAGTTCTCCCGCGACGACCTCGCGGGCAATGTGCTGAACCTGCGCCGCTGGCTGATGAAATACGCCCTGGTGCGCGCCCGCTTCGCCTGGCCCGCCGAGCAGTGGCAACCGCTCGTGGTCTGGCTGCCGAAGGAGAACCGCCTGCTGGTCACCGCCGCCACCCTGCAGCCGCCGCTGCTGGACGACGGCGGCAGCGCGGCCGACTTCGGCGGGCTCGGCGCCCTGGTGGGCCAGCAGATGAGCCTGGCGCTGCAGGCCTGGACCGGCGCCGATGCCGCGGCCTGGAACACGCGCACCCAACCGCTGGTCGCGCAATACAACGCCTACTCCGCCACCGGCGGCGCCACCCGCGTCAACGGCACCCGCAGCCACGCCCAGAACCAGGCCGACCTGGCCGGGCTGGAGCTGGCCTGGGATGCGCTCAACGCCCAGGGCAAGCCGGACGCGAATGCGTCGAAGGCCTTCTTCACCGGCTGGGCCACGCTTTGGGCGCGCCAGGACAAGGCCACCGCCCTGGCGGCGGCCCAGGCCAGCAGCGACCATGCGCCGTCGAAATGGCGCGTCAACGGCCCGCTGGCCAACCTGCCCGCCTTCGGCCAGGCCTTCGGCTGCCGCGCCGGCAGCGCCATGCAGCGCCCGGCCAAGCAGCAGGTCGCCCTGTGGCGTTGACGTGAATCCGTTCGCCCCCGGCCAGCGCTGGTTCTCCAGCGCCGAACCCGAACTCGGCCTGGGCACGGTGCTGCGCCTGGCCGGCCGCCAGGTGCAGATCGTCTTCACCGGTACCGGCGTGGTGCGCATGTACGCGCTGGGCTCGGCGCCGCTGCTGCGCGCGGTGTTCCGGCCCGGCGAGCGGGTGCGCATCGGCGGCCAGGACAAGACGGTCGAGCGCGCCGAGCTGCAGGACGCGCTGATCCACTACACCTGCGACGGCCAGGTCCACGCCGAGGGCGAGCTGGATGCGGAGCAGCCGGTGTCGCAGGCCGACTCGCGCCTGCTTTCGGGCCGCGTGGACCGCAACGACCAGTTCGAGTTCCGGCGCGAGTGCCTGCAGCGCCGCGCCGAGGCGCGCGCGCATCCGGGCTGGGGCGTGCTGGGCGCGCGCATCGACCTGATCCCGCACCAGCTGCGCGTGGCCGGCATGGCCGCGCAGCGCCGGCCGCCGCGCCTGCTGCTGGCCGACGAAGTGGGCCTGGGCAAGACCATCGAGGCCTGCCTGATCGCCGCCCAGCAGCTGGCCACCGGCCGCGCCCGGCGCGTGCTGGTGCTGGTGCCGGAAAGCCTGGTGAACCAGTGGTTCGTCGAACTGCTGCGCCGCTTCAACCTGCCCTTCGCGATCTACGACGAGGAGCGCTGTGAGTCGCTGGAGCTGACCGAACCCAAGGCCAATCCCTTCGAGGACGAACAGTGCGTCATCGCCTCGGTGGACTGGCTGTCCAGCCATGAAAAACGCGCGCGCCAGGCCCTGGCCGCCGGCTGGGACCTGCTGCTGGTGGACGAGGCGCACCACCTGGTCTGGACGCCGGAATTCTCCAGCCCCGGCTATGCGCTGGTCGAAGCGCTGGCGCTGCGCACGCCAGGCCTGCTGCTGCTGACCGCGACGCCGGAGCAACTGGGCCTGGGCGGCCACTTCGCCCGTCTGCGCCTGCTCGACCCGGCGCGTTACACCGACCTGGACGGTTTCCGCGCCGAGGCGCGCGGCTATCTCGAACTCTCCGCCCTGGCCGAGCGCCTGCTCGACGGCCAGGCGCTCACCACCGGCGACATGCAGCGGCTGGCCGCGCTGTTCCCGGACGAAGGCGACGAACTGGCGCGGCGGCTGGGCCGCATCGCCGGCGGCGACGCCGCCGAACGGAACGCCCTGCTGGCCGACCTGGTCGACCGCCACGGCACCGGCCGCGTGATGGTGCGCAACCGCCGCGCCGCGGTCGGCGGTTTCCCGCGCCGGCTGCCGCAGGTCACCCCGCTGCCGGAACCGGACGAGCCCACCGTGCTCGGCCGCCTGCGCGCCGAGTTCGCCCACGACATCGGCGAAACCGACGACGAGCCCGCCCACGACTACGCACGCGACCCGCGCACCGACTGGCTGCTCGGCATCCTCGATGCCGTCGCGCCGGCCAAGGTGCTGCTGCTGTGCCGGTCGCGCGCGAAGGTGCAGGCGCTGGAGGAGGCCCTGCGCCTTCGCAGCGGCCTGCAGGTCGCGCGTTTCCACGAAGACATGAACCTGCTGCAGCGCGACCGCAACGCCGCGTTCTTCGCCGACCCCGAGGGCGCGCGCCTGCTGATCGCCAGCGAGATCGGCGCCGAAGGCCGCAACTTCCAGTTCGCCCAGCACCTGGTGATGTGGGACCTGCCGCTGCACCCGGACATGCTGGAGCAGCGCATCGGCCGGCTGGACCGCATCGGCCAGCGCGGCGACGTGGTGATCCACGCCGCGGCCGTGCCCGGCAGCGCGCAGGAAGTGCTGCTGCGCTGGGTGCACGAGGGCCTGGATGCCTTCCGCGGCGTGCTGGCCGACGGCCGCGAGCTGCTGCGCAGCTTCGGCGCCGAACTGCTGCAGCTGGCGGCCCAGGATGCGGACGCGCGCGAACCGGCGCTGACCGAGCTGATCGGACGCAGCCGGGAAAAACACGCCGAGCTGGCGCGCATCGTCGCCGAGGGCCGCGACCGCCTGCTAGAGCTCGGCAGCCGCGGCGCCGAGGGCGGCGAGCTGCTGGCCGCGCTGCAGGAAGACGACCGCCACGCGCCGATGGACGACCACGCGCTGCGCCTGCTCGAGGCTTTCGGCGTGCACCACGAGCCGCTCGGCGCGAACCTCTGGCTGCTGGATCCCGAACACGTCACCGTCGACGGCTTCGAGGAGTTCAAGAACGGCCCTCGCACCGCCACCTTCGACCGCGCCACGGCCCTGGCCCGCGACGACCTGCTCTACCTGCGCGCCGACCACCCGCTGCTGCTGTCGGCCGGCGAACTGCTGCTGTCGGGCGAAACCGGCAACGCCGCCTTCCTGGTCGACGACAGCCTGCCGCCGCGCACCGTGGTGCTGGAGGCGGTGAACGTGCTCGAGTGCGTGGCGCCGGCCGGTCTGGACATCGAACGCTACCTGCCGCCGGCGCCGCTGAGCGTGGCGGTGGATACGCGCCTGCAGGTGCGCGCCGACTTCGCGCCCGGCGAGCGGGCGCGCCTGCGTGCGGGCGACCGCGTGTTCGACCTCTCGCCGCAGCGCAAGATCCTGGCCGCCCTGGTGCCGCCGATGCTCGAGCGCGCCCGCGAGGAAACCCAGGCCGTGGCCCAGGCCCGCATCGCCGAAGCGGTCGCAAAGGCCGACACCCTGCTGTCGAACGAAGCGCAGCGCCTGCGCGCCCTGGCCCGGGTCAACCCGGCCGTGCGCCCGGAAGAAATCGCCGCGCTGGAGAAGGAGCGCGAAACCCTGCTCGCCATCCTGCCCACCGCCCGCCCGCGCCTGGACAGCCTGCGCCTGGTGGCGAGCACCGACTTCCTGCAGCTGCGGCGCTAGCGCACGCTCACCGCACCAGCCGCGGCCCGCGCGGGCGGAACGGCGGCTGGCCGCGCCAGTAGCGGATCATCAGCCAGCCGAACAGCATGCCGCCCAGGTGGGCGAAGTGGGCGATGCCGGATTGGGTGTTGAACACGCCCAGCAGCAGTTCGATCGCGCCGAACACGATGACGAAGGTGCGCGCCTTCATCGGGATCGGCGGGATCAGCAGCATCAGCTGGCGGTTGGGGAACAGCATGCCGTAGGCCAGCAGCAGTCCGAACACGCCGCCCGACGCGCCCACCGTGGGATAGATGCCCTGCCCCGTGATGCCGGAGGTCACCACCAGCAGCTGGATCAGGCCGGCGCCGGCGACGCAGACCAGGTAATAGGTGAGGAAGCGGTTGCTGCCCCAGGTCTGCTCCAGCGAGGAGCCGAACATGTACAGCGCCAGCCCGTTGAAGAACAGGTGGCCGAAGCTGCCGTGCAGGAAGCCGTAGGTGAGGATCTGCCAGGGCAGGAAGCCGACGCTGACCGGCGAACCGTCCTCGGCGAAGCCGGCCGGGTACTCGCCCAGCGGCCAGAGCATGAAGTAGTGCAGATATTGCGGGCTGATCACCTGCTGCAGCAGGAAACCGATGCCGATGGCCCAGAGCAGGGCGGTGGTGGCCGGGGGCAGTCGCATGCGGGAAGGCTCGTGCGGAACGTGGCCTTATCATAGCCGCATGGCCCCCGCCCCCACCTTCCCGCCCGACGCCGCCACGCTCGACGACCTGGCCACACGCCTGCGTGATGGCGACTGGACCGTGCTCGAGCTGTCGCCGGCCGATCCGCTGCTGCTGGCCGCCGGCGCCGAAGCCCGCGGACACGCCGATGCAGCCCGCCTGCACCCCGCCGCCACCGGCCGTGCGGACGACCGCCGCTTCGCCGGGCTGCGCGGCGACTCGACGCTGTGGCTGGACGACCCGGCCTGTGGCCCGGCCGCGCGCGACCTGCTGGCGGCGCTGGATGCGCTGCGCGGCGAACTCAACCGCCGCCTGCTGCTGGGCCTGGACTCGGTCGAGGCGCACTTCGCGCACTACCCGCCGGGCGCCGGCTACGCGCGCCACCGGGACCGCTTCCGCAGCGACGACGCGCGCGTGCTGTCGCTGGTGGTCTACCTCAACCCGGACTGGCCCGAGGAGGCCGGCGGCGCGCTGCGCCTGCACCTGCCCGAAGGTCCGCACGATGTCCCGCCGCGGCTGGGCACGGTCGCGATCTTCCTCAGCGAAACGATCGAACACGAAGTGCTGCCGGCGCGGCAGCCGCGCTTCAGCGTCGCCGCCTGGTTCCGGCAGCGGCCACGTTCCGGCTAGCCTTCGGAGCGGGTTCCGGCGGCGCCCACAGCATCTGGTCCAGCGTCGCCGCCGCACGCTGCCCGCGCACCCTGCCCGCCTCGATCCGCACGCCCTCGGCGCGCAGCCGCTGCACTTGCTCGTCGTAGCCGGCCGAGCCTTGGGGAAAGGCGACCCGGCCGTCGGAGCGCAGCACGCGATGCCAGGGCAGGCCCGGTTCGTCGCCTGCGGAAAGCACGCGCGCCACCAGCCGGGCCCGGCCCGGCAGGCCGGCGCGGCGGGCGATTTCGCCGTAACCGGCGACCTGCCCGCGCGGGACCGCCCGCACCGCGGCCAGGATCAGGCGGCGGCTGCGCTGGGCTTCGGTCTCGTCCTTGGGGTTTGCCGGCATGGGGTTTAGGATACCCCTCCCGAACGGAATCGATCCCGCCATGCAGAACTTCGAACAGATCCGCGGCCACCTCCAGGGCAAGTACAAGCTCACCACCAGCGAGCCCTACCTGGTCTGCGTGCAGCTGTCGCTGGCCCAGGGCCGGCGGCACCAGAGCATCTTCCTGTCGGAACTGGTGGGCGACGACGGACGCGAATACCTGCGCGTGAACACCGTGCTGGCGCCGATGACCGGCATCGACGCGCGGCGCATGCTGGCCTTCAACTGGCAGAGCCGCGTGGGCTACCTCGCCATCGGCGAGCTCGACTCGGTGCCCTACCTGCAGCTGTGCGAGAACCGCCCGTACGACACCCTCACGGCCTCCGAGCTCGACCGCCTGGTGCTGGAGATCGGCGGCCTGGGCGACCAGATGGAGCGCATGCTCTCCGCCGGCGGCGACCTGCTGTAACCGATCAGTTCCAGCCGAGGGCGATCAGGGCCTTGAGCATCAGCCAGGCCAGGCCGCCGGCGGCGGGGATGGTCAGGATCCAGGCCCAGACGATCTTCTGGATCACCGTCCACTGCAGCGCGCGTGGGTTCTTGGCCACGCCCACGCCCATGATCGCGGTCGAGATGCTGTGCGTCGTGGACACCGGCATGCCGAAGTGCGCGGCCAGGGTCAGGATGGTGGCCGAGCTGGTTTCCGCCGCGAAGCCGTGGATCGGATGCAGCTTCACCATCTTGTGGCCCAGGGTCTTGATGATGCGCCAGCCGCCTGCGGCGGTGCCCGCGGCCATCACGATGGCGCAGGTGACCACGATCCAGGTCTCGATGCCGTCGCTGTCGCCCGGGTGCATGAAGGCCAGCCAGGACGGCAGGTTGTCGAGCGTGCCCGCCGACTCCGCGCCAATCAGGGCCAGGGCGATGATGCCCATGGTCTTCTGCGCGTCGTTGGTGCCGTGGGCGAAGCCCATGTAGGCGGCCGAGACGATCTGGGCCTTGCCGAACAGCGCGTTCACCCAGCGCGGGCGCGAGATGCGCGCGATCCAGCCGCCGGCGCCGTTCATCGCGCTGATGATGGCCATCAGCGCGCCCATCATCACCAGGCCCAGGGTGAAGCCGGCCAGCGGCGAGCTGATCATCGGCACCACGACCTTCCAGAAGATGCCCTGGTTCTTGGTCCAGTGCTCGGCCTCGCGGGCCCAGATCAGCGCGTCGAAGCTGTTGTCGGCCGCGGCCAGCGCGGCGCCGCAGAGGCCGCCGATCAGGGCGTGGCTGGACGAGGACGGCAGGCCGAACCACCAGGTGATCAGGTTCCAGATGATGCCGCCCGACAGCGCGCAGATGATCAGCTGCGAGGTGACGGTGACCACCTGGTCGTCGATCAGGCCCGAGGAGATGGTCTTGGCCACCGCGGTGCCGGCCAGGGCGCCGATCAGGTTCATGCCCGCGGCCAGCATCACCGCCTGGGTCGGGGTGAGCACCTTGGTCGCGACCACCGTGGCGATCGAGTTGGCCGTGTCGTGGAAACCGTTGATGTACTCGAACACCAGCGCCGTCAGCACGACGACGAGCACGAGGGTCAGGGCGAGGGTCATGGCGTCAGGCGTTCTTCAGCACCACGCCATAGATCACGTTGCCGGCGTCGCGGCAGCGGTCGATGGCCTTCTCCAGGATCTCGAACAGGTCCTTGAGGATCAGGTAGCGCATCGGATCCTTCTCGTTGGTGTAGGTGTCGCGGTAGAGCTCCAGGATCAGGCGGTCGGCCTCGGCTTCGATCGCCTGCAGCTTGTCGTTCAGGCCCTTGGTGGTCTCCAGGTTCATGCCCTTGCGCAGCAGGCCGACCATCTCCTCCAGCACCGCGCAGGCGCGCTCGAGCATCGCGGCGCGGGCGATGAAGTCGACGTCGCCGATGCGCTCGCTGGCCAGGGTGTAGCGCTCGGCGAACTTCTCGACCACCTTCGGGATCTTGTACAGCGCGTTCGACAGCGCCTCGATGTCCTCGCGCTCCAGCGCGGTGACGAAGGTGTTCACCAGCTCCTGGCTGATCTCGGCGGCCAGGCCCTTCTCGCGCTGGCGCGCCAGCTTGAACTTCTCGAGCGAGCGCTGGGCCGGCGGCGTGGCCAGCAGCTCGCCCAGGGCGCGGGCGCTTTCGCGGGCGGCGGCGGCGCTGGATTCCAGCAGGCCGTAGAACTTGTCGCCCTTGCCGAAGATGGTCTGGAGGGAAAACATGCGGGACCCCGTGTCTGGCCGGGAACCGCCCGGCCCAAATGTGGCGGTAATGTTACAACGCCCGCCCGCCCGCAGGCTCCTCCGGCGCCGTCGCGGACCGTGACCGGCGGGCTGAAACACGCCGGAAACACCCCTGAAACCCGGCTCCGCGGGCCGCGCGGGCGCCGTTCCGGGTCGGTCCGCTGGCCGGCCTGTGGCATAGTGCCGGCTCGCCCACCCCCTGATTCGGAAGACTTTGCCGGCCCGTCCGGCGGCCCATGACCCTCGAACTCGCCCTGGTCCTGCTCCTGATCCTCTGCAACGGCTTCTTCGCCCTGTCGGAGATGTCCGTCGTCACCTCCCGCAAGCCCAAGCTGCGGCAGATGGCCCAGGAAAGCCGCCGCGCCAAGACCGCGCTGGAGCTGGCCGAACACCCCGAACGGTTCCTGTCCACCGTGCAGGTCGGCATCACGTCCATCGGCATCCTGACCGGCGTGTTCGGCGGCGAGAGCCTGGGCAACCGCGTGGCCGAGCTGATCGCGCCCCTGGGCCTGGACGAGGACTGGACCCAGGGCCTCGGCACCGGCGTGGCGGTCACCCTGATCACCTACTTCAGCATCATCATCGGCGAGCTGGTGCCCAAGCGCATCGCCCTGCTGGCGCCCGAGCGCATCGCCAGCGTGGTGGCGATGCCGATGAACGCCATCTCCTGGATCACCACCCCCTTCGTCTACCTGCTCTCGCTCAGCACCCGCACGCTGATGCGCGTACTGGGCCTGAACCGCGGCAACGACAACCAGGTGACCGAAGAAGAGATCCGCCTGCTGGTGGCCGAAAGCCACGAGCAGGGCGTCATCGACGCCGACGAGCGCAACATGATCAACCGGGTGCTGCGCCTGGGCGACCGCAGCAGCGCCGGCCTGATGACCCCGCGCACGCGCATCGTCTGGCTGGACGCCGCCGCCGACGTCGAGGAGAACCTGGCGATCATGCGTGAGACGCCCTACGCGCGTTACCCGGTCTACCGCGGCGGCGACACCGAGGTGCTGGGCGTGCTGGAGGTGAAGTCGCTCACCGGCCTGATCGGCAGCAGCGGCGGCGGCAAACCCGACCTGTTCCGCGAACTGCGCCCGGCCCTGTTCGTGTCCGAATCCACCCACGCCCTGAAGCTGCTGGAGATATTCCGCGAGGAGCAGCAGACCCTGGCCCTGGTGGTGGACGAATACGGCGACATCCAGGGCATGGTCTCGGCCAACGACCTGCTCGACGCGGTGCTGGGCCGGGTGCAGGCCAGCGAGGCCAGCGAGAACGAGGCCCTGGTGGTGACCCGCGCCGACGGCTCCTTCCTGGTCGACGGCCGCCTGTCGAGCGAGGAGCTGCGCGAGCTGCTCTCGCTCAACACCCTGCCCGGCGAGGA
>CBFGOZ010000057.1:0-11189 GCA_965650505.1 uncultured Arenimonas sp. | reverse complement strand
CCGCTGCCGGTGGTGCTGCCCTGCCATCGCGTCATCGGCGCGGACGGCAGCCTCACCGGTTTCGGTGGCGGACTGCCGCTGAAGAAATTCCTGCTCGAACACGAGGGCGCGGGCCAACCGGGCCTGGGACTCTGAGGCGTTCCGGATCGGTCGGCGCACCCTGGAAACGAAGCCGCCGCCCGAAGGCGGCGGCGGAACCATTGCGGGCGGAGCTCAGTGGCCGCGGCTGACGTTGGCGCGCGGGCTGAGCTTGCGGACGGCGTCGGCGGTGTCGATGGCGCCGGTGGCGTCGATGTCGGCGCGGCTGTAGGACTGGCCGGGCACGCCGACGCAGCCATTGGCGTCGCGGCGCTTGAGCTTGGTGCCGGTCTCGCGCACGCAGCCGTTGTCGCGCACCGGCTTGGCGGTGTCGGCCGGGGTGATGACGGTGGTTTCTTCGGCGACGGCGACCGGCGCGGCTTCTTCGGCCGGCGCGGTCTGCGCCTGGACGGCGAATGCGGACAGGCCGAGCAGCAGGGTCAGGGCAAGACGTTTCATGGCGGTCTCCGGCGGGGTGGGCCGGGCCAGTCTAGTCCTGGCCCTGGCGCCGAAGTTGTACCGCGGCTGACCGGTTTCCATTCAGCAGGGCCTATTCGCTGGCCCGGCGATACGCCGAACGCCGCACCATCCATTCCGACGCCAGCAGGGCGCCTATGGCCAGGACGACCGAGACCAGGGCCAGGCGGGTGATGCCGGCTTCGCCGCCTGGCACCTGCATCAGGGAATGCATGGCCAGCGACAGCGTGCGCGTCTGGCCGGGGATGTTGGAGACGAAGGTGATGGTGGCGCCGAACTCTCCCAACGCCTTGGCGAAGGCCAGGGCCATGCCGGCGGCGACGCCCGGCACGCTCAGCGGCAGCACCACCTGGAAGAACGTGGCCCAGGGCCGCGCGCCCAGGCTCGCGGCCATCTCGTCGATTTCGCGCGGGATGGCCTCGATGGAAAGCCGGATCGCGCGCACGAACAGCGGGAAGGCCATCACCGCGGCGGCCAGCACCGCGCCGGTCCAGCGGAAGGCGACGCCGACGCCGAACCACTGCTCCAGCAGCGAACCGATCGCGCCCTGGCGGCCGAACAGCACCAGCAGCACGTAGCCTGTGAGTACCGGCGGAAGCAGCAGCGGCAGGTGCACGAGGGCATCGAACAGCACCTTGCCGCGGAAGCGCAGCCGCGCAAGCACGTAGGCGGCCGCGATCGCGAACGGCAGCGCGCACAGCACCGCCAGCGCCGCGACGCGCAGGCTGAGCGAGACCACGGCGATTTCGTCGGGCGTCAGCACTCAGGGCAGTTCGAAGCCGGCGTCCACGAACACATCGCGCGCCTCCGGGCCGGCGAGGAAACGCAGGAATCCATCGGCGACCGCGGCGTCGGCGCCGGCGACCCGGGCCACGGGGTAGACGATGGGCGCGTGCCGGTCCGCGGAAATATGGGCCAGCACCCGCACCGTCGGCTCGGCGCGCGCATCGGTGGCGTAGACGATGCCCAGCGGCGCTTCGCCGCGCGCGACGAAGGACAGCGCGGCGCGCACGTTGTCTGCTTCCGCCAGCCGGTCGGCGACCTCGGGCCACAGCTGCAGCGATTCCAGGGCCTGGCGCGCGTAACGGCCGGCCGGGACGATGTCGGTCTGGGCCAGCGCCAGGCGTCCCGACGGACCGAGGGCGGCGCGCAGCTGGCCGCGCTGCAGGGGCCGCACCGGCGAGGCCGCGGACTTCGGCCCCACCAACACCAGCCGGTTGCGGACCAGGACGAACCGCGTCGCGGCATCGACCAGGCCGCGCTGCTGCAAGTGGTCCATCCAGTCCTCGTCCGCGGAAACGAAGAGGTCGGCGGGTGCGCCCTGCCCGATCTGCCGCGCCAGCGCCGGACTGGCCGCATACGACACCACCACCGGCTGGCCGCTGCGCGCCGACCAGAGCCGCGCGACCTCGTCCAGGCTTTCCTGCAGGCTGGCGGCCGCGAACACCGTCAGCGTCGGCGGCTCGGCCCGGAGCGGCGCGGCCAGGGACAGCAGGAGCAGCAGGCAGGCAAGGAACGCGGCGGGCGGCATGCGCGGTGTCCGGGGCGGATGCCGGCACTCTACCGCCCCACCCTCCCGCGCGGCCACCGCCGGGGCGTCACATGCCGCGGAAGCGATGCAGGAACGCGGCGCTGACCGGCAGCGATTCGGCGCGGCCGCGCAGGCTCAGGCTGGCCTTGCCCAGCTCGTCCTTGCGCAGCCGGTCGATCGCGGCCACGCGCACCACCACGCCGCGGTGCACCTGCCAGAAGGTGTCGGGGTCCAGGCCGGCCAGCAGGTCCTTCACCGGCGTGCGGATGATGGCCTCGTCACTGCCGGTGACCACCCGCACGTATTTGTCCTGGGCCTGGAAGTACAGCACCTCGTCGATGCCGATCATGCGCACGCAGTCGCCGATGCTGGCGCTGATCCAGCGGATCAGGCGTTCGCCCTGCGGGCGCAGGCGCGCCTCCAGGTCTTCCACCAGCGCCTGCAGGTCCGGCGTGCGCGGTTCGTCGATGCGCGCCTGCAGGCGCTCGACCGCCTGGGCCAGGCGCTGCGGCTGCACCGGCTTGAGCAGGTAGTCGGCGGCACCGGCCTCGAAGGCACGGATGGCGTAGTCGTCGTAGGCGGTGGTGAACACCACCAGGCCGCCGCCGGCGATCACCGCGCGCGCCACGTCCAGGCCGTTCACGCCCGGCATGCGGATGTCCAGGAAGGCGACTGCGGGCCGGTGTTCGCGGGCCGCGTCCAGCGCCGACACGCCGTCTTCGCAGACCGCTATCACGTCCAGTGCCGGCCAGGCCTCGGCCAGCATGTCCAGCAGGGCGGCGCGCTGCGGCGCTTCGTCCTCGGCGATCAGGGCGGTGATGGCGGTCACGGCATGGGCTCCGGCGGCAGCGTGATCTCGGCGACGGCGCCGCGTCCGGCGAGGCTGCGCAGGCTGAGGCTGGCGCCCTCGCCGAAACGGGTGGCGAGCTGGTCGCGCACGTTGGCCAGGCCCATGCCGCTGCCGAGCCCGGGCTTGAGCCCGGCGCCGTCGTCCACCACGCTCGCCACCAGGCGGTCGCCGCGCAGCGAGGCGCGCACTTCGATGCGGCCGGGACCGGGCTGCGGCTCGATACCGTGCTTGATCGCGTTCTCGACCAGGGTGATCAGCAACAGCGGCGGGAATGGCCGCTGCCGCAGCGCGGCATCGGCCTCCACCGCATAACTCAATCGCCCGCCCATGCGCAGCTTCATCAGCGCCAGGTAGCTGGCGCAGATGTCGAGCTGCTGGCCAAGCGTGGAGTGCAGCATCGCCTCGCCATCGCGCAGCTTGGGGATGGTGGCGCGCAGGTGGTCGACCAGGGCGTCGAGCGTGGCCTCGGCCTGGGCCGGATCCTGGCGCACCAGGGCACGCACGGACGCCAGCGTGTTGAACAGGAAATGCGGCTCCACCTGGGCCTGCAGCAGGCCCAGGCGCAGGTCGGCCTGCTGCTTCTGCGCGCGCAGCGCCTCCATCTCCTGGCGCCGCCGGTTCTCCTGCCAGCGCCGGTCCTCGCTGAAGTAGGCGCGCAGCGCCAGCCCGCCGCCGAACAGGCCGTAGACGCTGATCAGGATGGCGCCGTTGATCACCGCCACCACCGGCTTCATCGCCGGCGAGATGTCGGGCTTCTTGCGTGTGGCCAGGCCCTGCTCGACCAGCGCGTCCTCGACCTTCTTCTCGACGTATTCCGAGGTCCACTTGTCGACCAGGTAGCTCGTGCCCATGCCGGCCAGCACGGCCAGCACGACGCCCAGGCGCTCGCGCCGCTGCGGCCAGCGCCGGTGCCGCACCCAGGTCGCCAGGGCCGGGCCGGTGGTGGCCATCAGCAGGAAGGCGACGAACAGGTGGCCGCCGGCCAGCGCGCCCAGCGGATAATCCTGCGTGGCCAGCGCGGTGCCGATCATCGACAGCAGGGCGAACAGCGAGATGAACACCGCGAACAGGGCGCTGCGCCCGCGCAGCCAGGACAGGCTGAACACCGGGTACTGGCGGTAGCGCGACCAGATCGAATCGCCGCCGATCAGCACTTCGGCCGGCAGGGTCTGCTGCAGCGAATAGATCGGGTCGTGGGCGGTGGTCATGGCTGCGGAAGGATACGCGCGCGGCGGGTACTGGCGGCAGCTTGCCCGGCCGGCCTGGCTGCCGGGCCGGATGCGACGGAAGGCCGCGGGCCGGCGACGAAACCCCGGCGCCGTGGCGCCGGTTCAGTCGGCCAGCAGATCGCTCAGGGCCAGGCCGTAGCGGTGGGCGACCTCGTCGTGGTCGTCGTGGCGACCCCCGCTGACCACGTGGCGACCGGCCACGTGCACGTCCTGCACCAGGGCCCGGTTGCCTGCGAACACGAACCGGTCGAGCAGGTCGGCGGGCCGGGCGCCGGCCAGGGCCGGGGCCGCGGCATCGAGCGCGATCCAGTCCTGGGCCGCGCCGGGCTGGCCGCAGGCGCGCAGGCCGCCGGCCAGGGCCTGGGTGTAGAGCAGTTCGCCGGTGCTGGGCTGGGCGGCGCTGACCGCGATGTTGCGGCGGCGGGTGGCCAGGCGCTGGCCGTATTCGAGCCAGCGCAGTTCCTCCACCGGGGAGACCGACACGTGCGAATCGGAGCCGATGCCCCAGTGGCCGCCGGCCGCGAGGAAATCGCGCAGCGGGAACAGGCCGTCGCCAAGGTTGGCCTCGGTAGTCGGGCAGATCGCCACGGTGGCGCCGCTCGCGGCGATGCCCTGCACTTCCGCGGCGGAAAGGTGGGTCGCGTGCACCAGGGTCCAGTGCGCGTCCACCGGCGCGTTCGCGAGCAGCCATTCGACCGGACGGGCGCCGCGCAGGGCCTGGCAGTCCTGGACCTCGCCGATCTGTTCGGCGATGTGGATGTGGATGGGCATCGGCGTGCCGGCGATGGCAGCCAGCAGCTCGCGCATCGCCGCCGGCGGCACCGCGCGCAGGCTGTGCAGGGCGACGCCGAGTTTCAGCGTCGGGGTCTGCAGCGCGCGCAGGGCCTGCAGCAGGGCGAGGAAGGCGTCGAGCCTGTGGCCGAAGCGGCGCTGGCGCTCCGACAGCGCACGGCCGTCGAAGCCACCGGTCATGTACAGCACCGGCAGCAGGGTCAGGCGGATGCCGGTGTCGTTCGCGGCGGCGACCAGCGCCTTGGACATCTCGGCCGGATCGGCATAGGGACGGCCGTCGGGCTGGTGGTGCAGGTAGTGGAACTCGCAGGCGGTGGTGTAGCCCGCCTCCAGCATTTCCACGTAGAGCTGGCGGGCGATGTCGTACTGCGCCTCGGGCGTGATCCGGCCCGCGAAGCGGTACATCAGCTCGCGCCAGGTCCAGAAGCTGTCCTCCGGATGGCTCTGGCGTTCCGCCAGGCCGGCCATCGCGCGCTGGAAGGCGTGCGAGTGCAGGTTCGGCAGGCCGGTCAGGCGCCAGCGCGAGCGCAGCACGTCCACGCCCTGCAGCGGCTGCGGCACGGCCCAGCCTTCGGGCGTGAAATGGTGTTCGAGCGGCAGGTCCGGCATGGCGCGAGTTTCGCATGGCCGCCTCCGGGCCGCATACAATGCCGCCCCATGAACGCCTTGTCCGGGATCACGGTGCTGGAGCTGTCGCGGGTGCTGGCCGGACCCTGGTGCGGCATGGTGCTGGCCGACCTGGGCGCCGACGTGATCAAGCTCGAGTCCTTCGACGGCGACGACACCCGCGGCCTCGGCCCGCCCTTCCTGGATGGCATGTCGGCGTATTTCGCCTGCTGCAACCGCAACAAGCGCTCGCTCGCGATCGACCTGCGCGCGCCGGCGGCCCGGCCCCTGCTGGAGGCCATGCTGCGCGAGGCCGACGTGCTGGTGGAGAACTACCGCACCGGTGGCGCCGAGTCGCTGGGCGTGGGCTACGAGCAGATGGCGAGGATCAACCCGCGCCTGGTGTACTGCTCGATCTCGGGCTACGGCCGCTCCGGCCCTGGCGCGCAGCTGCCGGGCTACGACTACGTGGTGCAGGCGGAAGCCGGGCTGATGGCCATCACCGGGCCCGCCGACGGCGAGCCGCACAAGGTCGGCGTGGCCGTGGCCGACCTGTCCACTGGCCAGAACGCCGCCACCGCCATCCTGGCCGCGCTGATGCAGCGCCACCGCACGGGCCGCGGCCAGCGCATCGATGTCTCGCTGTTCGACAGCCAGCTGGCCCTGCTGGCCAACGTGGGCAGCAACGCGCTGTTCACCGATGGCGAGGCGGCGCGCTACGGCAACGCGCATGCCAGCATCGTGCCCTACCAGGCCTTCCACGCCCGAGACGGGCAGTTCGTGCTGGCCGTGGCCAGCGAAAAACTCTGGATGCAGACCTGCGAGTCCCTGGGCCGCGGCGACTGGCTGCGCGATCCGCGTTTCCTCAACAACGCCGCACGGGTCGAGCACCGCGAGGTGCTGTGCGGTGAACTGGAGGCGATGTTCGGCGCGCAGCCGGTCGCGCACTGGCTGGACCTGTTCGCGCGCGCCGGCGTGCCGGCCGCGCCGATCAATTCGGTCCGGCAGGCGTTGGACCATCCGGTGGCGCAGGCGCGCGGCATGCGCATCACCCTCGATGGCGTACCGATGGTCGGCAGCCCGCTGAAGCTGTCGGCCTCGCCGCCGCGGCTGGAGCGCGGGCCGCCGGCACTGGGCCAGCACAGCGACGAGATCGCCCGGCATTACGGCTTCGATCCTGCCAGCCTGCGGCTGGAAGGCGCCATCCGGTGATCGGCCGCCTCGCGCCGCCCTGGGACCGGCTGCTGCTGGACGCGCGGCTGGCGACGCTGCGCGACGACCTCGGCGCCTATGGCGCCATCGAAGATGGCGTGCTCGCCTGGAAGGACGGCCTGGTCGCCTATGCCGGGCCGCGCAGCGAACTGCCGGGGGAACCGGCACAGCTGGCCACGCGGGTGGATTCCGCGCACCGGCGCTGGATCACGCCGGGCCTGGTCGACTGCCACACCCACCTGGTGTTCGGCGGCGACCGCGCCGTCGAATTCGAGCGCCGGCTGCAGGGCGCCAGCTACGAGCAGATCGCACGCGAGGGCGGCGGCATCGTCTCGACCGTGCGCGCCACCCGTGCGCTGGACGAGGAGGCGCTGCTCGCGGCATCCCTGCCCCGCGCCCGGGCGCTGCGCGCCGATGGCGTGACCACGGTCGAGATCAAGTCCGGCTATGGCCTGGACCTGGACAGCGAGCGGCGGATGCTGCGCGCCGCACGCCGGCTCGGCGACACCCTGGGCCTGACCGTGCGCACCAGCTATCTGGCGGCCCACGCGCTGCCGCCGGAATTCGCCGGACGCGCCGACGACTACATCACTGCGGTGGTCGACTGGCTGCCGACGCTGCACGCCGAAGGCCTGGTCGATGCGGTCGACGCCTTCTGCGAAGGCATCGGCTTCTCGCCGGCGCAGACGCGGCGTGTCTTCGAGGCGGCGCGCGCGCTCGGCCTGCCGGTGAAGCTGCACGCCGACCAGCTCAGCGACCTCGGCGGCGCGGCCCTGGCGGCCGAGTTCGGCGGCCTTTCCGCCGACCACATCGAATGGACCGGCGAAGAGGCCGTGCGCGCGATGGCCCGGGCGGGCACGGTCGCGGTGCTGCTGCCTGGCGCCTTCCATGTGCTGCGGGAAACCCGGCTGCCGCCGATCGCGGCGCTGCGCGAACACGCGGTGCCGATGGCCGTCGCCACCGACCTCAATCCCGGCACCTCGCCGCTGCAGTCACTGCGGCTGGCGATGTCGCTGGCCTGCACCCATTTCCGGCTGACGCCGGAGGAAGCACTGCGCGGCGCCACCGTGCACGCCGCCGCCGCGCTCGGCCTGCACGACCGCGGCCGCCTGCTGCCGGGCCAGCGCGCCGACTTCGTGCAGTGGAACATCCAGCACCCCGCCGAACTGTGCTACTGGCTCGGCGGCGACATCGCCCACGCCGTGCACATCGCCGGCCGCCGCGTCAGCGACTGAGCTCTGCGTTCAGCGCCTGCCACCGGTGCAGGCGTTCGGGCGATTGCGGAATCGGGCTATCCGGCGGCAGCACGATGGCCTCGGCGCCCAGCCTGCCGAGCGCGAGACGCACGCTGCCGACGTCCGTCGCCGGGACGAACGCGACGATGCGGCGGCCGGCAAGCGAGCCGCTGCGCAGTCTCAGCGCGGACATCACCAGGGCGTCGGCCAGCGCGTCGGGGGCGGAGGATACGAACACCAGCGAGGATCCGACCGGTGCCGATGCGAGATTGCCGGGGATCCACCGCAGATCGGTGATCGCGTCGGCGTCGGGCGGCAGCCGCAGGACCGTCACGTCGGGACGCGTGGTCTGCCCGTCCTGTCCGAGCCGATGGAAGGCTTCGTAGGCATAGTTCCGCCATGCCAGCCGGGAGTCGCGCCGTGGCGCCGACATCGGATCGACGAATTCCGCCGCCGCTTGTTTTTCCCTGCGGCGCACCGCCACCGCCGCGGCAAGGGCCTTGTGCCACAGCGCATCCCTGACCGGCTGCACTTGCCCCGTCGCAGGATCGAGCATGAGCGTGAAATGCTCACGCTTGTCCGTCGTCCTCTCGTCACCCGGCACCACCACGCGGATCAGCACCTGCGAGCCGTCCGCCGAAAACGCGTGCGGACCCGCCCACCAGATCGAGCTCACGGAGCGCGGCAGGGTCGTGACCATACCTGGGGGAAGGAACTGCTCCAGCGACAACGACGTGACCAGGCGCCCCCCAGAACCGTAAACGACCAACGCATCCGGGCCCATGCCGGCCATCAGCCAGTTGTCCCAAGTGATGACGTACTTTCCCGTGTCGGCTACCAGCCAGTCCAAGGGCATGATGGCGTTGACGAGCGGGCGTTCCCAGACCGGCTCCCAACCGCCGGGGGTCCGGATGTCCAGGCGCCCGATGGGCGGCGCTTCGGGGTCGATCTGCGCCGGTGCGCTTCGTTCTGCATGACGGGTCGCCTGTTCGAAATCAGGCCGCCGGTCGGACCAGGGACCACCGGGCCGTACCGTGAAGCGGAACGTTCCGTCGGGGCTCTCCTCCGTCTTGGTTGAAGCGGGACCCCAGCTGTCGGCGAACGCCGTGCCGGCAAGGCAGCACAGCACGAGAGCGCCAAGGCATCGAAAAAGCGGACGTAGAGTCATGCGGGGATCTTGCCCTCCCCGCCGCCGCCCACGCCACCCGAATCTGTCGATTAAGGACGTGCGAAAACACGAAGCCCCGCCGGAGCGGGGCTTCGTTCAAGCGTCACGCGGGGCGCGATTACTTGGCGGCAGCGGCCTTCTTGGCCGGCGCCTTCTTGGCCGGGGCCTTGGCGGCGACCGGGGCCTTCACGGTGGCGGCCTTCACGGCGGTCGGCTTCTTGACGGTCTGCGGACGGGCATTGCCGTGGCTGCCGGTGAAACGCTTGCCCTTGGCGGTCTTCTTGTCGCCCCTACCCATGGTGATTCCTTGAAAGTGATGTTCGGTGAGGCGCGTAGCCTATCACCGCGCGCCCGGCCGACCAAGATGGCCGGCCGCGGCGATCAGTGCGAGTGGCCCCAGGACAGGCGCAGGTTGACCAGGTGCGCCAGCGCGATCAGCACGCCGCCGACGGCCATCGCCACCGCATGCGGGGTGATCGAGTCGTGCAGCGGGGGGTACAGATAGGCGCCCCAGATCAGCAGCAGGCCCGGCGCGACGAGCAGCCAGGCGTGGTAGGCGCGGTGGCCGCGGTAACCCAGGTAGAGGCTGGTCAGCGCCAGCACGGTGGCGAAACAACTGAAGGCGAACTCGAAGCCGTGCCAGGCCACCAGGCCCAGGCCCAGCGCCGGCACCACCGCCAGCGCCACCGGGATCAGGGCGCAGTGCAGCGCGCAGATGAAGGCCCCGACGGCGCCCAGGCGATCAGCCCAGTACGGCAGGTGGAACCTTCGCGGTTTGATCAGGGTGGCCATGACTTCCGGGGGCTTGCGCTGGAGTTGGAACAATATAACATTCCGCCCCGACGCCAGACAACCGGACCCGAACCATGCCCCGAATCCCCCGCTCCGCCGCGCTCACCGCCGCCATCCTGCTGGCCCTGCCCGGCCTGGCCCTGGCCGACAAGCGCGGTGAACCGCACGAACACGACACCGCCCGCACCCTGGACGCGGTCGAGGTGACGGCCTCGCCCCTGCGCAACGCCATCGACAACCTGGCCCGCCCGGTCGACGTGCTGGCCGGCGAGGAACTGGATTCGCGCAAGGCCGGCACCCTGGGCGAAACCCTGGAACGCCAGACCGGCGTGCAGTCGTCCTACTTCGGCGCCGGCGTCGGCCGGCCGATCATCCGCGGCCAGGACGGCGCGCGCGTGCAGGTGCTCAACGGCGGCACCGGCGCCGCCGACGTCTCGACCATCAGCGTCGACCACGCGGTCACCATCGAACCCTTCCTGGCCGACCAGATCGAAGTGCTGAAGGGTCCGGCCACCCTGCTCTACGGCAGCGGCGCGATCGGCGGCGCGGTGAACGTGGTGGACGGCCGCGTGCCGACCCAGCGCGCCGGCCGCGACCTCACCGGCCGCGCCGAGATCCGCCACGGCAGCGTGTCGGACGAAAACACCGGCATGGGCCGCATCGACGCCGACGCCGGTCCGCTGACCTTCCACGCCGACCTGTTCCGCCGCGACAGCGGCGATTACCGCATCCCCGGTTACGCGTTTTCGCCCGAACTCATCGCCGAGGAGCTGGCCGAAGGCGAGGAGCTGGAGCACTTCGCCCGCGGCAGGCTGCCCAACAGCGCGCTGACCACGGAAGGCGGCGCGGTCGGCGCCAGCTGGTTCGGCGAGCGCGCCTGGTTCGGCGCCTCGGCCAACACCTACCGCAGCAACTACGGCATCCCGCCGGGCGCGCACGCGCACGAGGAGGGCGAGGAGGAGGAAGAGGAAGAAGGCGCCGAAGTGGTCCGGCTGGACCTGCGCCAGGACCGCCTGGACGTGCGCGGCGGCTTCCGCGGCCTGGGCCCGCTGCAGGAGCTGAACTGGCGCGCCACCCGCAGCCAGTACGAGCACACCGAGTTCGAGGGCGAGGAAGTCGGCACGGTGTTCGAGAACGAGGGCACCGAGCTGCGCCTGGAGGCGGTGCAGAACGAGATCGCCGGCTGGCGCGGCGCCTTCGGCCTGCAGTACGGCCGGCG
>CBFGOZ010000056.1:0-11376 GCA_965650505.1 uncultured Arenimonas sp. | reverse complement strand
CGGCGGGCCTTCCTCGGCGGGCTGGAAGATGAAGAGGATCTCGCCGGGCAGCTCGGCCTTCATCGAAGCCAGCGCCTCGGCCACGCCCATCAGGATGCCGGTGTGGGCGTCGTGGCCGCAGGCGTGCATCACGCCGACGGTTTCGCCGCGGAAGGTCGAGGTCACCTTGGAGGCGAAGGGCAGGCCGGTGCGCTCGGTCACCGGCAGCGCGTCCATGTCGGCGCGCACGGCGATGCGCGGGCCGGGTTTGCCGCCGCGCAGCACCGCCGTGACGCCGGTGGTGGCGATGCCGGTGCGCACGTCCTCGAAGCCCAGCGCACGCAGGTGCTCGGCCACCAGCTTGGCGGTGCGCACCTCGCGGTTGCCCAGCTCCGGGTGCTGGTGGATGTCGCGGCGCCAGGCCTGGACCTTGGCGTCAACCGCGGTGGCCAGCGTTTCGACGTCGGCCGCGTGCGCGGCGGGGCCGCAGAGCGCGGCGGCGAGGGCGGAAACCAGCAGCAGTCGGCGCATCTTCTTTCCCCGTGAAGGACGGGCCGATGCTAACACCGGCCCGTCATCGGAACTCAGGCGGCGCGCCGCCGTCCACCGATGCGGCCGGCGGCGCACATGGCCAGCGCCGCCAGCGTCGCCAGCACCGGCCAGGCCAGGTAACGGAACTCGGCGCTGCCCGACACCAAGGCCAGCGGCAGCGCATACAGCAGGGATGACGCCGCCACTGCTGCGGCCAGCCCGCTTCCCGGCCGCCGCGTACCGGGCCAGGCGGCCAGGCCGAGCACCGAGGCGCAGGCCAGCAGGTAGATCCAGCCGGCGAACAGCGGCGTATCGACCAGCCGGAACAGTCCGGCCAGCACGCGGTCGTGCAGCTCGCCGCGCTGCGTCGGCAGCGGCGGGTTGTCGCCATAGGCATGCAGGCCGGGCATCAGCACCAGGCCGTCGGGCAGGCCGGCGCGGTCCCAGCCGTAGAGCAGCTGCGCCAGTCGCCAGCGGTGCGCGGCGTAGGCGGCGGTGTGTTCGAGCGGCAGCGCCAGCGCCAGTCCCTGCAGGGCTTCCCGCTGCGCCGGTGTGTAGGGGCCGTCGAAACTGTGGCGCAGCTTGCCGGTCTCATAGACCGAGGTGTTGCTGTAGTCGACGAACTTGCCGCGCAGCTCGTCCAGCGTCAGCGTCGGGTCCATCAGTTCGGGCGGATAGATGAGGCGGTTCTCGGCCAGCGACACCGCGGCCGCGTCCCACAGCGTCACCACCGACCAGACCGCTTCGGTCCGGCGCACCTGCGGCAGCTGGTTCACCGCGATCGGCAGGTAGACCAGCAGGGTGCTGAACACCGCGGTCCCGCCGAATGTCCGATACCTCCGCTGCCGCGCGCTGCCGCCGGGCAGGAGCACACCGAGCTCGCGCCACACCAGCCAGGCCAGCATCGGCAGTGCGCCGGTGAGGGCGTTGTGGCGGAAGGCGCAGGCGAAGGTCAGCGCCAGCAGGGCGCCGGCGCGCCAGCCGCGATGCGGCGCGCGCTGCTCCTGCGCCATCAGCGCCAGCGCCCAGGCGAACCCGGCCAGCGTCCACAGGTCCTTCCACACGTGCGGCTGCAGGCCCAGCAGCGGCGGCCACAGCCCGAAACCCAGCACGATGGCGACACGCCACGGCGTCCGCACCGGCAGCGCCGCGGCGAACAGCGCCAGCGCCGACCACAGCAGCGCGCACTGCAGCGCGAACATGCCGCCCGGCCCCTCGACGACGCGGTCGGTAAGCTGCCAGATCATCGCCATCAGGGGCGGATGCACGCTGTCGAAGCGGTCGTGCCGCGCCTGCCACCACTGATAGGCCGAATCCCAGCTCATGTAGCCGGGCCAGAACACGTACAGCACGGCGGCCAGCCCGGCCGCCGCGGCGACCCAGGGCGCCAGCCGCGCGCCCGGGCCTTCCGGTGCGGGAGCGGGCACGGGCGGCGCGGCCGCGCTCACGGCCGGTGCTCGCGCGCCAGGTATTCGGCGCTGCGCATCTCGATCAGGCGCGAGGCCGTGCGCTCGAATTCCTGCATCAGCTTCTCGCCGCCGTAGAGCCACGTCGGCTCGGCCGCGGCGCTGAGCAGCAGGTTGACGTTGCGGTCGTAGAGCTCGTCCACCAGGTGCACGAAACGCCGCGCGGCGTTGTCGTGGGCGGCGTCGAACACCGGCACGCCCGACACCAGCACGGTGTGGAAGTCGCGCGCGATCTCGATGTAGTCGGCCGCCGCGCGCGGCCCTTCGCACAGCGCCGCGAAGTCGAACCAGGCGATGCCCTCGGCCAGGGCCCGCACCGGGATCGGCCGGCCGTTGACCGCCAGCGGGCCGGCCTCGTGCGGACAGTCGGCGGCCAGGCGATGGAAATGTTCGGCCAGGCCGCGTTCGGCCTCGGGACCCAGCGGCGTCAGGTAGGTGCTGGCGCGGGTGAGCTGGCGCAGGCGGTAGTCGTGCGCGCTGTCCAGGTGCACCACCGCGCAGTGTCTTTCGATCAGGGCGATGGCCGGCAGGAAACGGGCGCGCTGCAGGCCGTCCTTGTACAGGTTCGGCGGCGCGGTGTTCGAGGTGGTCACCAGCACCACGCCGCGCGCGAACAGGCGTTCGAGCAGGCGGCCCAGGATCATCGCGTCGGCGATGTCGCTGACGATGAATTCGTCGAGCACCAGCAGCCGCATCTCGTCGGCGAACTGGTCGGCGACCACCGCCACGGTGTCGGCGGTGTCGTCGGGCAGGGCCTGGATGCGGGCATGCACTTCGACCATGAAGCGGTGGAAGTGCCAGCGCCGGCGCGGCACCTCGTCGCCCAGCTGGTCGAACAGCAGGTCGTTGAGGAAGGTCTTGCCGCGGCCGACGCCGCCCCACAGGTACAGGCCGCGCACCGGCGGCGGCGGGCGCAGCGCCCACAGCCACCGGCGCCAGAACGGATGCCGCTGGCGCGCGCGCAGCTGGCGGTGGATGCGGTCGAGTTCGGCCAGCCCCGGCTGCTGGGCCGGGTCCTGCTGCCAGCGGCCGGCGCCGACGCCGGCGGCATAGGCGGCCGACGGCAGCTGCGCCGCCGCGGGTTCAGCCATGGCGCGGCGGCGGCAGGTTCTTGCGCACGCCGTTCTTGATCGCGCCGCGCAGGTCCATCAGCCGCCGGTGGAAGAAATGCCCGGTGTCGGGCATGCGCACCAGGGTGGGTTTTTCCTTCAGCGTGTCGATCCAGGCATAGACCGCCTGCGGATCCACCAGGTCGTCGGCCTCGCCCATGATCACCAGCCAGGGGCAGGGCGGCGGCAGCACGCCGGCGAAGGGCCGCAGCCCGACCGGGGGCGCGATCGAGATCATCTGCTTCACCGGCAGCTGGCGCGCGCCCTGCAGGGCGACCCAGCTGCCGAAGGAGAAACCGCCCAGCCACAGGGCGTCGTCCGGACGCGTCTTGCGCACCCAGTCGGTGACCGCCAGCAGGTCCAGGGTTTCGCCGCGGCCGTTGTCGAAGCTGCCCTCGGACTGGCCGACGCCGCGGAAGTTGAAGCGCACGGCCGCCAGGCCCAGTTCGCTCAGCGCCCGCGCCGTCATGGTGACGACCTTGTTGTGCAGGGTGCCGCCGTCGGGCGGATTGGGATGGCAGATCACCGCGACGCCGCTGCGCTCCTGGCCCGGTTCAGGCAGGTCCACCATCAGCTCCAGGCGGCCCGCGGGTCCCTGCAGGTGCAGGGAGCCGGACTCGGTCGGAAAGGCGGGCAGGGCGTCCATGGGCGCGATCATAGCCCGGGGCGGGCCAGGTCGAGGCCGAGCAGCATCGGGTCGTGGTCGGAGGCCCGCCAGGGACTGGCGGGGGCGTCGCGGCGGTAGTCGAACACGCCGGCCTCGTCGCTGTTGTTGTGCCATTCCGCCGCGCCGCGCAGGCGCGCGGCCAGGCCGGCGTCGAGCAGGGCATGGTCCAGCCGCGCCGACTGGCCGGCCCAGACGTAGGAATAGGGCCGGTCGGCGCCGGCCAGCACGAAGGCGTCCTGCCAGCCCTGCGCGCGCAGCAGGCGCAGCGGGTCTTCCTGGGCGTGGGCGTTGAGGTCGCCGATGACCAGGGCGCCGGTGGCGCCGGTGCCGGTCGGGTCGGTGGCCAGCCAGTCATGCAGGCGCCGGGCCGATTCGACCCGGGCCGCGTTGTAGCAGGCCTGGCCGTCGCCCTGGTCGGCGTCGGGACCGGCGGCGTCGCCGCAGCCCTTGGACTTGAAGTGGTTGGCGGCGACCACGAACACCGGGCCGGCGCCGGCGCGGAAGGCCTGCACCAGGGGCGCACGGCTGCGGTCGGCGAAGGGGCCCTCGGCCAGCGTCACCGGCGCGCCGACCGCGGTGAAGCGGCTGCCGCGGTAGACGATGCCGACCCGGATCGGGTTGGTGCCGGGGCCTTCGCCGGTGTCGACGAAGCGCCAGTCGCGGTGCGGGCCGGCGGCGTTGAGCGCGGCGACGAACTGCGCAATCGAGGATTCCGGGCCGTAGCCGTCGTTTTCCAGCTCCATCAGCGCGGCCAGGTCGGGGTCCAGTGCCTGCACGACGGCGACCAGCTTGGCCTGCTGCCGCGCGTATTCGGCCGCGGACTTCGCGCCGCGTTCGGTCGGGAAGCCGCCGCCCCGGCCGTCGCCGTTGAACAGGTTGAGCACGTTGAAGCCGGCGATGCGGCGGTCGCCGGCCACGGTCGGCGCGGCCGGGCGCGGCGCCTGGCCGATCGCGCCGATCTTCGCGGTCAGCTGCAGGCGGTAGCTGCCGTAGCGCTGGTCGAGCACGCCCTGCACGCCGGTGACGGTGCTGCCGGTGCGCAAGGGCGCGGCGTCGGACAGCGGCGCCGGCAGCCAGGCGATGGCCTTGGGATTCTGCTCGGCCACGCCGTCGTCCAGGCGCAGCGCGCGGCGCGCGTTGTCGGCGGCGATCGCCTGCGCCTCGGCGCCCGGCGGCGCCAGTTCGGTGGGAGCGTAGAGCCGTCCGCCGAAACTGGCGGTAAGTTCGCCAAAACGCTCCAGGCCGTCGTTGCCCGACACCGTGAGCGGCGCGGCGATGTCCAGCCGCATGCCTTCGTGGCGCTCCCAGTCGGCGACGGCGGCGGGCGCCTCGGCGATCGTGGTGGCCGCGACTTCGCCCTGGCCCAGCGCCTCGATCGTGCGGACCTGCAGCGTGGTCAGCGTCGCCTCGCCCTGGCCGGACTCGGTGACGATGCCGGTCGCGCGCAGGCGGTCGCCGGCCCGCGGTCGCCCGGCGGCGGGCAGCGCGTCCAGGTCCAGGAACAGGCCCTCGGAGGTTGCCGGATCGCCGTCGCCGGTTTCGGACTGCACGAAGGCGCCGCCCAGGCCCTCGAAGGCGGCGACCACGACGCCTTCGACCGTCACGGTCTGGCCTTCGAGCGGACTGCGCGGGCCGCTGCCCTGCACCTCGCCGATGGTGCGCGGGCCGCCGGCGGGCGCGGCGAGCGTGTCGGCGGGTGCGTCGCAGGCGGTGGCCAGCAGGCTGGCGGCGATCAGGATCGGAAGGCGCATTTCAGGGCTCCGGAAACGGCAACGCCGCCCGGAGGCGGCGTTGGCGGGTTGGGCGAGGGCCCAAGCTTACTTGAGGTTGTCGACCATCCACTGGACGGTGGCGATGACCTGCTCGTCGGTCAGCGAGGGATTGCCGCCCTTGGCCGGCATGATGCCCGCGGCGCCCTGGTAACCCTCGATGGCGTGCTTGTTCAGCGTGTCCATGCCCTGCCCGATGCGGGCGGCCCAGGCCGCCTTCTCGAGCTTCGGGGCGCCGCCGGCACCGGAGGTGTGGCAGGCGCCGCAGAGCGCGGCGTAGATGACCGAGCCGTCCAGCGTGCCGTCGTAGGCGACCTGGCCCGCGGCGGCCGCGGCGGCCGCGGCCTTGGCGGCGGCCTGCGCGGCCGCGCCGGTGGAACCGGCGTAGACGCCGCCGACCGGCTGGATGCGGGCTTCCGTGGCGCGCTCGGCGACCGGGTTCGGCTCCGGTTCCAGCTGGCCGTTGATGTAGATGCCCAGCCCGATCAGGGCGATGGTGATGGCGACCAGGATCGCGATGACCTGGGAGAAATGCTTGAGGAAGACCAGATCGTGGTTGCGCACTGTCGTACCTGGACGGCGGGCCGGGGCCCGTGGATTCGAAGGCCGCGATTATATCGGCCCCGCGTGGCCCACGGAAGGCGCATCGCCGCCCTTTCTTCACGCCGGCCTCCAATGCGATGCTGGAACCGGGCTCGCCGGCCCCAGGGGAAACAGGCGCACGCATGGTTTCGCAAGCACTGGCCTTGCTGCAGGACTCCGCGCCCGGACGGCGCGGGCACTGGGCCGCCATTGCCCTGCTTGCCCTGCTGGCCTGGCTGGCGCTGGAGCAGCTCTCGGCCCAGCTGTGGTTCCTGCCGGCCGGCCTGCGCCTGGCCCTGCTGTGGCTCACCCCGGCCCGGCGCTGGGGCTGGCTGGCGGCGGCCGAGATCGGCGCCCAGGCCACCAAGTCGCTGATCCTGGGCTATGCGCTGTTCTCCACCACCTTCCTGGCGGTGTGCGTGGCGCCCTGGCTGGTCTATGCGGCCGTGGTCTACGTCTTCCGCGGCCCGGAACCGGCGCCGGTGTTCGAATCGCCGACCCGGATGATCGTCTTCCTGCTGGCCGGCCTGATGGCCGCGGCCGGCGTGTCGCCCCTGCTGTGGCTGTTCCTGGTGACGGTGCCGATGAGCACGGCCGACTCGCTGGTGAGCGTGTTCGCCTTCCTCTACGGCGACCTGATCGGCCAGATCGTGCTGGCGCCCCTGCTGATCGCCACCCTGCACGGCCTGCTGCACAGCCGCCGGCACCCGGGCCTGTGGCGCGACCTGGGCCTGGTGCTGGTGGGCGCGCTGGCGGTGTTCCTGCTGCTGCAGGCCTACGTCGGGCTGATGGACTACGTGATCCTGCTGGCCTTCGCGCCGCTGTTCTTCCTCGGCTTCCGCCACGGCTGGGAGGGCGCGGCGATCGGCACCGCGGCCCTGGGCGCGGCCATCCAGTTGCTGGTGCAGGCCGGCCTGCTCACCGTCAGCGTGACCATGCTGCAGCTGGTGCTGGCCATCGTCGGCGCCGGCGCCCTGGTGCTGGGCGCCGCCAGCACCGCGTTGCGCCTGAGCCACGAAGCGCTGGCGCAGCGGCACCAGGAGCTGGCCGCCAAGAACGAGGAGCTCGGCGCCCTGGCCGGCGAACTGCGGCTGATCAGCCAGCGCCTGGTGCGCATCGAGGAACAGGGCCAGCGCGAACTCGCCAACGAGCTCGACTACGAACTGGGCCACGCCATCCACGCCCTGGGCACGCGCATCAGCCTGGCCTTCCGCGACGTGCGCGACGAACAGGGCACGCGATTCCTGGAATCGCTGCGCGAACAGGTGCGCGAGATCCAGGACAGCCTGCGCCGCGCGCTGCGCCAGCTGCGGCCTTCGATGCTCGACAGCCACGGCCTGCGCCGCGCGCTCGACGGCGGCCCGCTGCGGGAAATGCTGGACGACGCCGGCGTCAGTTTCGAAGCCGCGTTCGATGGACCGGTGGACGGCCTGGACGACGACGCCCGCACCACGGTCTACCGCATCTGCCAGGCGGTGGTGCGCGAGGCGGTGCGGCTGGAGATGGTGCGGCGCTTCGGCCTGCAGCTGAAGGTCGCCGACGCCGGCGCCGACGGCCGCACCGTGGACCTGCACATCGACCTGGAGTTCTCGCCCTACGCCCAGCACCTGCCGCCGCTGCAGGCGCTTCCGGCGGTGCGCGACCGCGTGCTGGCCGAACACGGCCGCTACAGCCTGGAGCCGATGGTGCACGGGCAGCGCCACGTGGTGCGCTTCCGCGCCGGCGGCTAGGCCGGCCGCATCAACCCGAGGTCTGCAGCGTCGCCACCGCGTATTCGGCCTGGATGCGCTGGCCGTCCCAGCTGTAGATCAGGTGCTGGGCCTGCACGCAGGGCTTGAGCAGGTCGGGAAAGAACAGGCCGACGCACTCGCCGCCTTCGTGGCGCACGCTGGGATAGACCACGCCGTCGGAACCCGCCGCGCGCAGCTCGCGCGCCAGCGCCTGCGGCGCGCGGTAGTCGGCCGGGTCCAGCATCGCCGCCCAGCCCTTGCGCAGGTCGTGCAGGCGGCCGTTCACCGCGGTGCGGTAGCAGCGCATCTCCAGCTTCATTGCGGGTTCCTTGGTCGCCGCCATGAACTTCGCGCGGTGGAACATCGTTTCGGCCACCGCGGTGTCGAGCGTGCGCGCGGCGTAGAACACGCCGTAACTGCCGTCGCTGAAGCGGCTGCCGTCGGGATTGAGATGGGTGAAGGCCGCCATGATCGGCTGCGTGCCCGGGCCGCTGATCCGGCGCTCGCGCGGCACCAGGTCCAGCTGGCCCAGCTCCTGACGCAGGCGGGCATTGGTCAGCGACTCGATCGCGAACAGCGCCTCCAGGTCTTCCGGCGCGGCGATGCGGTCGAACACGCCGCGCGGCGGGAACCGGCTGGGCACGATGCGCCAGGCTTCGGGCCAGTCGACCGCGCGCCGCGGCGGCAGCTTTTCTATTGCCATCCGCGCTGCGCATCCAGGTAGCTGCGCACGACGTACAGGTCGGCGACGTTGCCCGACAGCATCCGCTCCAGCGCCGAACGGCCGCCGAAGGGCAGGGCGGCATTGGGCCTGCGGATCCAGGCGTCGGCGCGGGTGGGGTCCGGGAACAGCAGCTCCAGCGCCTTGAAGATGCCCAGCACGTAGCTGATGCGCTCGACCACGTCGCGGCTGGGCGCGCCGTCCTGCTGCTTCTTCCATTTGTAGAAGGTGGATTCCGGCGGATCGCCCAGCAGGCGCCGGGCCTCGGCCGACTTCAGGCCCCAGGCCTGGGCGATGCGGAAGAAGGCGCGCAGGGCCGGCCCCCCCAGGTCGGGGACCGGCGGCGTAACGGGGGCGGTGCGTGCGCTCATGGCGCCTCCCTGTGTGGAGTTCGATTGCAGACTACTCCATTAGTGGAGCCATTGCACCTCCTCAGGCACGGTTCGGCAGATGGGTTTCCAGCTCGTTCAGTTTCGCGAAACCCGCGCCGCTGCTGCGTTTCCGGGGCGTTTTCGGGGCCCGCTAACGGATTTCAAACAAGCGCTTCAGGTTTGGTTGCGCTGGCCGGCGCCAACCTCGCCCCACGCTTCACGGGCCGTGCTGAGGGACAAGGATCCCGCCCGGAGCGAGGCCATCTGGCCAACCCCCCAAACGTTCGCAAGGAGAAACCCCATGAACGCGCTGAAGACTTCCCTGCTCGCCACCGCCCTGTGCCTGGGCCTGGGCGCCACCCCCGTCTTCGCCGAAGACGCGGCCCCGTCGGACCGCACCGCCGAACAGGCGATCGACGACGCCACCATCACCGCGTCGATCAAGACCAAGCTGCTGGCCGACGAGCGGACCAAGGGTTTCGACGTCAACGTCGACACCATGAAGGGCGTGGTCACCCTGCGCGGCGGCGCCGACAGCCAGGCCGCCAAGCAGGCCGCCCAGGAACTCGCCGGCGAGGTCGAGGGCGTGGTGCTGATCAGGAACGAGCTGGTCGTCGCCGCCCCGGGCACCGACGCCCGCGACGCCGCCAACACGGCGACCGCCTCCGGTGAGCTGCGAGCCGCCATCGACGGCGACGGCACCAAGGCCAATGTCGACGCCAACGCCAACGCCAACGCCGACGGCGCCATGGACAAGGCAACCGACACCGTCGACGACGCGTGGATCACCAGCAAGGTGAAGACTCAGCTGCTGGCCGATGCCGCCGTCAAGGGCACCCAGATCAACGTCGACACCCAGGCCAACGTGGTCACGCTGACCGGCACCGCCGACAGCCAGGCCGCCAAGGACGCCGCGATCCGCATCGCGGCCGGCACCCAGGGCGTGAAGACGGTGATCGCCGACCAGCTGCTGGTGAAGGAGCAGTAAGGGTTTCGCCCGGGGGACTGCCCGGGCCGCACCCCGCGTCATTCCACGTCAGAGTGGACCTCGGCGGCCGGATCTTCGGATCCGGCCGTCGTCGTATGTGCGCTGCCGCACACAGCCGCGACCCCGCTTCACCTGCGGTTGGGCCGACGGCGCGCAGCCTGCGGACAGGCGTGACGCCCCGTGTCCGATTCCGGCTCCGTCGCCACCAGGCCCCCCGGGCCGCGCGCTGCCCCGCAGCGATCCGCATCCGCCAAGGAAATCCCCATGAACATCCTCAAGAGCAGCCTGCTCGCCTTCGCCATCGCCGCCTCCCTGGGCGCCTGCATGGGCACGAACGACAACGCCCGTTCGCCGCGCAGCCTGGCCACCACCCTGGACGACGCCAGCATCACCGCCGCGGTGAAGTCGATGCTGCTGGCCGACGAACGCACCAAGGGCTTCGACATCAACGTCAACACCAGCAAGGGCGTGGTGATCCTGCGCGGCGGCGCCGACAGCGTGCGCGCCAAGCTCGACGCGACCCGCATCGCCGGCAGCGCCGACGGCGTGCGCCGGGTCGACAACCGCCTGGTGGTGGCCACCGACGACAGCGAACGCCGCCAGGACGCCGACACCGCCACCGCCTCGGGCGACGTGCGCGAGGCCATGGACGAGTCCGGCGACGGCATCGACGACGCCTGGATCACCAGCAAGGTCAAGGCCCAGCTGCTGGCCGACACCACGGTGGCCGGCACGAAGATCGACGTCGACACCCAGGCCAACGTGGTCACCCTCAGCGGCACCACGCGCACCAATGCCGAACGCCTGACCGCGATCCGCATCGCCACGGCCACCCGCGGCGTGCACCACGTCGAGGCCGGGCGCCTGATCGTCGTGCGCTGAACCGGTTCCCGGCGCGCGGAATCGCCGGTGGCGGCCGGGCCTTCGGGCCCGGCCGTTTTTCATCGCGGCCTTCACGGCGCCCTTCGCGCCGCTGGCGACACTGGCCGCACCCCCTGCGGAGACACGCCATGAACCAAGCCGCCCCCTTCGCCCGACGCCATCCGGTGCCGGCCCTGCTGGCCTGCGTACTGCTGGTCGCCGCCATCGCCTCGCTGGGCGCGCTGTTCCCGCCCGGCGACTGGTACGCCGGCCTGGCCAAGCCTTCGTTCAACCCGCCCAACTGGGTGTTCGGCCCGGCCTGGACCACGCTCTACCTGATGATCGCCGTCGCCACCTGGCTGCTGTGGCGGGCCGCGCCGGGCGCACCGCGCGGCCGCGCGCTGCGCCTCAATGCCGTCCAGCTGCTGCTCAACGCCGCCTGGTCCCCCCTGTTCTTCGGCCTGCAGGCCCCGGCCCCGGCCCTGGCCTGCATCGTGCTGATGTGGCTGGCCATCCTGGCCACGATCATCGCGGCCCGCCCCGTGTCGCGGCCGGCGTCGTGGCTGCTGGTTCCCTACCTGGCCTGGGTGAGCTTCGCGACG
>CBFGOZ010000055.1:0-11439 GCA_965650505.1 uncultured Arenimonas sp. | reverse complement strand
TTGTTGAGGAACACGAGGAACTCGCCGCGCGCCAGTTCCGCGCCGGTGTTGCAGGCGCCGATGAAACCCAGGTTCTGCGGGTTGCGGTGGTAGCGCAGGCCGGGGATGCCGGGCAGCACCTGCGGCGTGCTGTCCGTCGAGGCGTCGTCGACCAAAATCACCTCGAACGGCGTCTGGTCGCCGGAATCGGCCAGCGCACGCAGGCAGGCCAGGCTGACCGGAAGGTGGTTGTAGGCGGGCACGATGATGCTGGCTTTCGGCCGCGGGGGCTGCGGCAGGCGGAACGCACGCTCGACGCCCGGACGCGCCCTTGCCACGACCTCGACCGGTGCGGGAGCGCGCCGGCGCTCGCGGATGCGCTGCAGCGTCCCGCCCAGTCCGCGGGTGCGCAGGCTCGCCAGGCCCCGGCTGGTCAGCGAACGCAGCCGTCGTGCGTGGTAGAGCACCGCGCCGGACGTGCCGCGCAGGGCGCCAAGGATGCGGCGCGGGACCGCGGTCAGACGCCAGAAGCGGCTGTCGCGGATCCGGGCCAGCTGGGCCTGCGCCTCGTCGCGCTGGCGGATCGCCACGTCGCGCTGGCGCGCCAGGTCGGTGCTGTCGCGCTGGTAGTAGCCGTGCGCTTCGGCCAGCTGGTGGTCCAACTGCAGGATGTACTCGCCCAGCCGCGCGATCTCGCCCTCGTGGTCGTCGCGCCCGTGGGCGAGCCGCTGCTCGAGCTTGGCCTTCTGTTCCTTCAGGGCCGCGATCTCGCGATCCAGGCCGAACGCCCAGTCCGCACGCCGCCGAAGCTCGGCCTCGGCCTCTGCATATGCGGTCTCCAGATGGTCCAGACGCCGTCGCCGCGCCGATATCTCGCCTTCGAGCGCCAGCCGTGCGAGCAGCGGCGGTCCGGCGGCAGGCAGCCGCATCGGCACCGGCGCGGATTCCAGCGCCCCGCGCCAGGTGGCGGCCATGGCGGCAAGGTCCGAGGGGGCGGGCGGCGACGGCAGCCGCAGCAGGCCACGATCCGCGGCCAGGCGCGACAGCATCGCGTTCACTTCCGCGGCATCGGGCGCGACGACCCAGCCGCCGCCGGCGGCGACCCGCTCGGCCGGCGCGCCCGGCGCGGCGCACAGCACCGGCAGGCCCAGCGCCCACATCTCCGACAGCGTGTAGCTGAAGGTCTCCGGCACCGTCGACGGCAGCAGGGCAAGGTCGGGCGCCAGGTGCGCGACCCGGCCGGGAAGATCGTCGCGACGGTAGTCCTGTTCGACATGCAGCCCCGGCCGTCCGGCGAAGCGCGCGTGCGCGTGGCCGCAGCCCAGCAGCGCCAGTTCGACGCCCGGGGGCAGCGATTCCAGCATCGCCGCGATCAGGTGTTCGCCCTTGCCGCCGTCCAGGCGGCCGGGCACCAGCACGCGCAGGGGTGCGTCGATGGGTCGAGCGGCGCGCGCGCCGGGCGCCCCACCGAACGGCGCCAGGCCGTGCGGGATGACGCGCCAGCTCCGGGACGACAGTGCCGGCGCGATCGCGCACAGGCGCCGGCGGGCGAATTCGCTGGGCGCGACGAAACCGACCGCGTGTTCGGCGACGGCCGCCAGGAAGGCCTCGCGCAGGGTCCACCACTGCCCGGCATCGCGTCGGGAGAAGACGAAGCTGTGGCCGTCGGGTATCCGCGCCAGCTCCTCCGCCAACGTGTCCCGGTCGAAGGGCTCGCGCTCCGGGTCGCGGGGGTCATGCAGCAGCGGCCACAGCGGGTAGGCGTCGTGCGTGCAGACCGCGGTCGGCAGGCCGGTGCGCAGCACGTCCAGGCTATGGCCGACCAGCGAGGACACCAGCACCGCACCGACGCGCCACTGCGGCAGCAGTTCGGCCAGCAGCGACTGCACCTCCGCCGAGTGGATCGCGGTATCCACGACCGGTTCGGACAGCGTCCATTGCCGCAGCGGTTGGTCCTCGAGGTCGGCGTACAGCGCCAGCGTCTTGCCGAAGGGCGGACGGTCGTCGCCGCTGTGCGCGACCAGCACGAGGTGGTTGCGCGCGTCGTCGCCGGCCGCGAGGTCGCGCACGAAGCGCATCGCGCCGCCGCCCCAGCCGTGCAGGATGTGCAGCACGGCGGGTTTCGATGCATCGATGGCCTTGCCATCGGCGGCGGCGATACGTTCAGCCAGCCGGGCCACGGGCGGCGGCGGGGCCGTCGCCTCGCCTTCGGCCCAGGACGAACCGACCAGGACGCAGGGCAGGAGGGCGGAACGGCCGGGCCGCGGAGCGACGGGGCCGGCCGCGGGCAGGCGCGCGCCGCGCCAGAGCGAGCACACCGGCGACCAGCCGGCCCAGGCGAAACTTGCATGCTCGCCCCAGGTCCAGGCGAGCGCGTCGCGCGCGACATCATCCAGGCCGGCGGGAAAGACCGGCCACCGGCCGTCCAGCGGCGAGAGCACGTCGGCATCCGAATCGCGCCAGGCGGCGAGCAGCCGGTCGAGGCCGTCGCCGGGCAGCACGGCGTCGCCGCGCAGCACCAGCACGTCGCGCCCGGGGTGGTGGTGGCGTGCCCGCGCCAGCGCCTCCTGGGCCGACGCGGCCTCGCCCGGCACGCGTTCGAGGCCGCCCGCCGTCGGCGAAAGGGGGCGGTCGTCTGCGTGCCAGACGCTGAGGACCGGGAGGGGTGGGGCATCCATGCGGCGTGTTCAGTCTCGGGTAGGGGCGCGGGCGTGGCGGCCTGCTAGACTCGCCGCACCTCCGGATTATCCATGTCCGTGCCTCGTAGCGCTTCCCCCCAAAATTCCGGCTCCGCTTCCGCCCGGCCCCGCTGGCGCACCTGGCTCGTGCGCGGCGGCCTGCTGGCGCTGGGCCTGGCCGTGGGCATCGGCGTGCCGGTGGTCTGGATCCTGGACAAGCAGGTGCGCGCCGAGTTCGAGCAGCTCGCCTGGCAGGTGCCGACCCGCGTCTACGCCCGTCCGCTGCGGCTGGAGCCCGGTCTGCGCCTGGACGCCGCGACCCTGGAGCTCGAGCTTTCCGCCGCGGCCTACCGCAAGGACGGCAGCGGCGACCTGCCGGGCACCTGGTCGCGCGATGGCGGCCGGTTCCATATCGCCACCCGGTCCTTCACGGACCTCGACGGTGCGGTGCCCGCGCAGCGGCTGGAAGTGCAGGTTTCCGGCGGTCGCGTCGCGGCCCTGCGCGACCGGCGCAGCGAACGCCGGCTCGAGACCGCGCGCATCGACCCGGCCCGCATCGCCACCCTTTACGGCAACGTGCAGGAGGAGCGGCGGCTGGTGCGGTTGAAGGAAGTGCCTTCGCTGCTGGTGACCGGCCTGCAGGCGGTCGAGGACCGCGACTTCAAGCACCACCACGGCATCGACCCCTGGGGGATGATGCGGGCGATGTGGGTGAACGTACGCGAGGGCGAACTGGAACAGGGCGCCAGCACGCTGACCCAGCAGCTGGTGCGCAGCCTGTTCCTGACCCGCGAGAAGCGCTGGAGCCGCAAGTTCAAGGAAATCGCCTACTCGCTGATCATCGAGGCGCGCTACGACAAGCAGCGCATCCTCGAGGCCTACCTCAACCAGGTCTACCTCGGCCAGCAGGGCAGCCAGTCCATCCACGGCGTCGCCGCGGCGTCGGAATTCTGGTTCGGGCGCGAGCTCGGCAGCCTGCGCACCGAGGACATGGCCCTGCTGGTGGGCATGATCCAGGGGCCCTCCATCTACGACCCGCGCCGCAAGCCCGAGGCCGCCAAGCGCCGCCGCGACCTGGTGCTGGGCGTGTGGCATGAGCTCGGCCTGATCGACGAGGCCGAGGCCAGGCGCGCGCGCGCCGCGCCGCTGGCGGTCAGCGCGCGCCCCGGCGTCACCCGCAACCGCAATCCCGCCTTCATGGACCTGGTGCGCCGCCAGCTGGCGCGCGACTACCCCGCCGATGCGCTGCGCGGCGCCGGCCTGAGCGTGCTGACCACGCTGTCGCCTTCGGCGCAGCTGCTCTCCGAACAGGCCGTCAGCGGCACCCTGGCCAAGGTGCAGCGCAAGGACGGCCCGGCCCTGCAGGCGGGCATGGTGGTCACCGACACGCGCAGCGGCGAAGTGCTGGCCATGGTCGGCAACCGCAACACCGACACGCCCGGCTTCAACCGCGCGCTCGAAGCGCAGCGGCCGGTCGGTTCGCTGCTCAAGCCCATGGTCTACCTGCTGGCGCTGGCGCAGCCGGGCAACTGGTCGCTGGCCACGCCGGTGGACGACGCGCCGGTGAACCTGACCCTGCCCAACGGCCGGACCTGGAACCCGGAGAATTCCGACGGTCGCAGCCACGGCCGCGTCAGCCTGCTGGACGCGCTGTCGTTCTCCTACAACCAGGCGACGGTCCGGGTGGGAATGGACGTCGGACCCGAGCGCCTGGCCGAACTGCTCAAGGTGCTGGCGGGCCTGCGTGCGCCGGCCAACCCCTCGCTGATCCTGGGCTCGGTCGACCTGAGCCCGTTCGCGATGGCCCAGGTCTATCAGTTCCTCGCCTCCGGCGGACAGATCCAGCCGCTGCGCGCGGTGCGCGGCGTGGTCGATCCCCAGGGCAAGGCGATCAATCGCTACGATTTCCGGGCCGAACCGGCGAAGGAGGGCGACGCGGTCGCCGCGCGCCTGGTCACCGTGGCCCTGCAGGACGCGGTGGCGCGCGGCACCGGCCGGCCGCTGCTGGCCGACGGCCTGGGCCGGCTCAACGCGGCCGGCAAGACCGGCACCAGCAACGACAGCCGCGACAGCTGGTTCGCCGGCTACACCGGCGACCACCTGGCGGTGGTCTGGGTCGGCAACGACAAGAACGAACCGACCGGCCTGTACGGCGCCACCGGCGCGATGCGGGTGTGGTCGGCGCTTTTCACCAAGCTGCCCAGCAGCCCGCTGGACGTCGGCGGCGCAGGCCTGGAGTGGGGCTGGGTGGATGCGCAGCAGTTCGCGACCACCGAGGAGAACTGCGAAGGTGCCCGCCGTTATGCTTTCGTGGCCGGCTACCTGCCGCCCGAACACGTCAGCTGCGTCGAGCGCAGCTGGCTCGACTGGTTCCGATTTGGTGGTGACGACGATGAAGACGACAGGCGCGACAGCGATCGCGACCGCGAACGCCGGCGCGGCGATGAATAAGGCCGCCGCCCTGCTGGTGCTGCTGCTGGCCGGTTGCGGCAGCAGCTCGCCGCCGCCCTCGCGCGACACGCCGGTGGCCAAGCCCGATCCGGTGGCGATGGTGGCGGCGATCCGCGCCGCCAGCGTCGGCGACGACGACCTGTTCGTGCAGCCGGTGCGCGATCCGCGCGTGGACGAACTGCGCGCGAAGGCCGAGGCGCTGGAGGCGGGCGGCGACTACAAGGCCGCCGCGGCCACGATCACGGAAGCCCTGAAGATCGCGCCCGCCGACAACGAACTGCTGCAGTGGCGCGCCGAACTGAGCCTGCTGCGCCGCCGCTGGGCCGATGCCGAACGCCAGGCCAACGAGGCCTACGAAAAGGGCACCCGGCTCGGCGGGCTGTGCCGCCGCAGCTGGAGCACCATCGCCCATGCCCGCGAGGCGCGCGGCGACAGCGCGGGCGCCGGCGTCGCGCGCCGCCAGGCCGAAGCCTGCGCGGTGCCGCTGCCGGTCCGCATGTAAGTGGACGACCTGGCCGAACGCACCCGTGCGGCGCTGGCCGCCGGCGGGCCGCTGGCCGAAGGCCTGGACGGCTACTCCCCGCGCGAGGCGCAGCGGCAGCTGGCGGAGGCCGTGGCCTCGGCCATGGACCAGCGCGCGACCCTGATCGCCGAGGCCGGCACCGGCACCGGCAAGACCTATGCCTACCTGGTGCCGGCGCTGCTGTCGGGGCAGCGCACCATCATCTCGACCGGCACCCGGGCGCTGCAGGACCAGCTCTACCATCGCGACCTGCCGCGGGTGCGCGCCGCGCTCGGCGCCGGCCTGAAGACCGCCCTGCTCAAGGGCCGCGCGAACTACCTGTGCCGGTACCGGCTGGAGCAGGCCAGGGGCGAAAAATTCCCCTCGCGGGAAGTCGCCGCGCAGTTCCAGCGCGTGGTCGCCTGGGCCGGGCGCACGATGCGCGGCGACCTGTCCGAGCTGGCCGACATCGCCGAGGACTCGCCGCTGTGGCCCCAGGTCACCTCCACTGCCGACAACTGCCTGGGCGGCGAATGCCCGTTCTGGAGCGAGTGTTTCGTCGCCAAGGCGCGGCAGCAGGCCCAGGCTGCCGACGTCGTGGTGGTGAACCATCATCTGCTGCTGGCGGACCTGGCGATCAAGCAGGAAGGGTTCGGCGAGATCCTGCCGGGCGCGGCTGCATTCGTGCTGGACGAAGCACATCAATTGCCCGAGCTCGCCGCGCAGTTCTTCGGTGAGGCCCTGGGGGCGCGACAGCTGTTGGATCTGTCCCGCGACTGCTTGGCCGAATGCAAGAACGTCACCGCTTCGCTGGCCACGGTGCTCGGCCCGGCGCGCGGACTGGAGCAGTCGATGCGCGACCTGCGCCTGGCGATGGACAAGCTGCCGCAGCGCGGCCCGATGGCGCGCCTGATGGCGCATGCGCCGGTGCCGCCGGCGCTGGATGCGCTCGAACACGCCCTGTCGGAACTGCAGCGCGTGCTGGGTCCGCTGTCGGACGCGGCGCCGGGCTTCGCCGCCTGTTCGGACCGTGCGGTCGAACTGCTGCGCCGCCTGCGCGGCTGGCGCGGCGACGAAGAATCGGGGTCAGGTTCACTTTCCGGCGACGGGGCTCCGGAGCACGGGGCGAATCCGGGTCTGGAAAGTGAACCTGACCCCGATTTTTCGGTGCGCTGGTACGAGCTGACGCAGCGCGGCTTCACCCTGCAGCGCACGCCGCTGGACGTCTCCGGCCCGCTGCGCAAATACCGCGAGCAGAGCCGCGCAGCCTGGATCTTCACCTCGGCGACGCTGGCGGTGGCCGGCGATTTCGAACACATCGGCAAACGCCTGGGCCTGGACGGGCCGCGCGAGCTGCTGCAGCCCAGCCCCTTCGACTGGCCCGCGCAGGCGCTGTGCTATCTGCCGCGCAACCTGCCCGAACCCAACAGCCGCGACTACGTCGGCGCCATGATCGACGCCGTCTGGCCGGTGCTGGAGGCCTCGAACGGCCGCGCCTTCCTGCTGTTCACCTCGCACCGGGCCCTGCGCGAGGCGGCCGAGATGATGCGCGACGCGCCCTGGCCGCTCTTCGTCCAGGGCACGGCGCCGCGCAACACCTTGCTGGAGCAGTTCCGGGCCTCGGGCAACGGCGTGCTGCTCGGCGCCGCCAGCTTCTGGGAGGGCGTGGACGTGGCCGGCGAGGCGCTCAGCGTCGTGGTGATCGACCGGCTTCCCTTCGCCGCGCCCGACGATCCGGTGCTGGAGGCGCGACTGGAAGCCGTGCGCCGCGGCGGCGGCAATCCCTTCCGCGACGAACAGCTGCCGCAGGCGGTGATCGCGCTCAAGCAGGGCGTCGGCCGCCTGATCCGCAGTCCGTCCGACCGCGGCGTGCTGGTGCTCTGCGACCCGCGCCTGGTCGGAAAATCCTACGGCCGCCTGTTCCTGGACAGCCTGCCGCCGATGCCGCGCACCCGCGTGCTGGCCGACGTGCAGGGTTTTTTTGCCCCAGAATCGACCGCGGCGCCGCAGGCGGTGGAAGAGGACTGGACATGAAGCTGCTGGCGATCGAGACCAGCACCGAGGCCTGCTCGGTCGCGCTGTACCTTGACGGCGAAGTGCGCGAACTGCACGAGCTCGCGCCGCGCCGGCACACCCAGCTGGTGCTGCCGTGGTCGGAGCAGCTGCTGGCCGACGCCGGCCTGCGCAAGTCCCAGCTCGATGCCATTGCAGTCGGCCGCGGCCCCGGGGCCTTCACCGGCGTGCGGCTGGCGATCGCGATCGTGCAGGGCCTGGCCCTGGCGCTCGACCGCCCGGTGCTGCCGGTGTCGACCCTGGCCACGCTGGCGATGCAGGGGCAGGGCGAACGGGTCCTCGCAGCGATCGACGCCCGCATGGGCGAGGTCTATCTCGGCGAATTCGTGCGTGATGCCGATGGCCTGGTGTCGGGAGCAGCGGAGGAACTGATCGTGCCGCCGCATCTGGCGCCGCTGCCGGCCGGCCCACGCCATGGCGTGGGCACCGGCTTCGGTGCCGAACACGGCGCGCTGGTGCAGCGGTACGCCGGCCTGTTGGCTGGCTTCGATGCCGATGCCCTGCCGCACGCCGCCGACCTGGCGCGCCTGGCCGCGCGCGACTTCCAGCTCGGCCGCGCCATCGCCGCCGACGCGCTCGAACCGGCCTACCTGCGCGACAAGGTCGCGCTGACCCTGGCCGAGCAGGGCAAACCGACGCCGCGCTAGCCGGGGTCGTCGCGGCGGTCGCCGCGCGTGCTCGGCATCGAGACGACCAGGAAGTGCACGTCTTCGTCGTAGGGGTTCATGAACCGGTGCGGCAGCCCCGGCGGCACCTCGAGCCCCTGGCCGGCGGCGAGCGCGACCTCGCGTCCCGCCATCTCGATCAGCGCGCGGCCGGACAACACGTAGAAGAACTGCCGCGCCCTCGCATGGCGATGCCGCCGTTCGCTGCCTCCCGGCGGCACGCGCTCGGCGATCACCGAAAGGTCCTCGCGCTGCAGCAGGTGCCAGCCTTCGCTGTCGCCGCCCCAGGGGTAGTGCCGCTGCGCATCACGCTGCACCGGCGACCACAGCCGGGCGACTAGCGGCAGCAGCTGGTTGCGCGACAGGGGCGCGATCACCAGCGCACCGGGATCGGCCGGGTGCACCCAAGCCAGCTCCTCGATCTCGGCGCCCGCGAGCGGATGGCCGTCCACCTCGACCAGGAAGGCCTGGGCGCACACCCGCCGCCCGGCTTCGTTGACGGCCACGTCCTCGAACCCGCCCAGCGGCAGCGCCGAGTCCGCGCGCATCGATACGCCAAGTTCCTCGTGCAGTTCCCGCGCCAGCGTCGCCAGCGCGTCCTCGCCGGGCTCGGTTTTCCCGCCCGGCTGGATGAAGGTCGCGGTGCCGCGCTTGCGCACCAGCAGCACCCGACCCCCGGCGTCGCGGATCACCGCGGCGACGGTGTGGATCAGTTCCTGCGTGCCCTCGCTCATCCGCCCGGCATGCCGTCCCGGCGCCGCGCCTGCATCGCCACCAGCCGCGAGATCACCAGGGCCAGGTAGAGCACGCCCAGCATCTGCTCGATCATCACCAGCGATCGCGCGTGGTCGCTCACCGGGGTGATCTCGCCGAAGCCGACGCTGGTGAGGCAGGTGAAGCTGAAATACAGCAGGTCCCACCAGGCCGTGATGCCGTCGGGGTTGTTCGCCGGGTTGATGAAGAACGATCCGGGCACGAAACTTTCGACCAGTGCGTACAGGTAGGCGAACACGAAGGCCATCAGCACGTACAGCCCGGCCGCGGCGAACAGTTCGTCCAGGGTCATCACCTCGTCGCGCAGCATGTAGCGCAGCAGGCAGACCACCACGAAAGCATGGAACATTGCCTGCGTCGCCAGGTTCGCCGCCAGCAGCCCGTGACCGGGCGCGAACGCCGCGCCGATGTGCAGCAGCATCGCCGGCCAGACCAGCACGTAGCCGATGCGCGCCTCCGGGCCGGTGGCCCGGGCTGCCCTCAGGGCCAGCACCAGGATAACCAGGTCGAATACCGCGATCGCGGCATGGCCACCCGGGAAGGGCTCCAGGAATGGATACAGCACCACCAGCGCGATAAGGGACAGCAGCAGCCAGGCATTGGGAAGTCGCGCCAGCCGGTGCAGGACCACGGTGGACATGTCAGCGCAGCAGCACCAGGGTGGCCAGGCCGAGGAAGGAGAAGAAACCCATCACGTCGGTGACCGTGGTCAGCACCACGCCGCCGGCCAGGGCCGGGTCGATGTTCATGCGCCGCAGGATCAGCGGCACGCCCACGCCGGCCAGGGCCGCGGTGACCAGGTTGATCACCATCGCCGCGGCGATCACGGCCCCCAGCTTGGCGTCGCTGAACCATGCCGCCGAGATCACGCCGACCACCAGGGCCCAGGCGATGCCGTTGAGGAAGCCCACCAGCACTTCCTTGCTGAACAGCGCCCGCAGGTTGCCGCTGCCGACCTGGCCCAGGGCCATGCCGCGAACCATCAGGGTCAAGGTCTGCGTGCCGGCGACGCCGCCCATGCTGGCGACGATCGGCATCAGCACCGCCAGCGCGACCAGTTGTTCGAGCGTGTTGGCGAATCGGCCGATCACCCACGACGCGAGGAAGGCCGTGGCCAGGTTGATGCCCAGCCAGATCGCGCGCCGGCGCGCGGCGCGCGGCACCGGGCTGAACAGGTCCTCGTCCTCGTTGAGGCCGGCCGCGCTCAGGGCCTGGTGGGCGGCGTGGTCGCGGATGATGTCGACGACGTCGTCGATGGTGATGCGGCCGAGCAGGATGTTGTTGGCGTCCACCACCGGTGCCGAGATCCAGTCGTGGTCGGAGAACTGGGTCGCGACTTCGTTGGCCGGGATGTCGGCCTGGATGGCCGGCTGCTGGTCGTCGATCAGTTCGTTGATCGGCGTGCCCGCGTCGTGCGTCAGCAGTGACGCGATCGCGACGCGGCCCAGGTACTGGTGGCGGCGGCTGACCACGAACAGGTGGTCGGTGTGTTCGGGGATCTCGCCGCGCAGGCGCAGGTAGCGCAGCACCACGTCCACGGTGACGTCGGTGCGCACCGTGATCACGTCCGGGTTCATCAGGCGGCCGGCGGTGTCCTCGCCGTAGCTGAGCACCTGTTCCAGGCGTTCGCGGTTCTCGCGGTCCATGGACTTCAGGACTTCCTCGATCACGGTGTCGGGGAGGTCTTCGGCCAGTTCGGCCAGGTCGTCGATGTCCAGGTCTTCGACCGCGGCGACGATTTCGTCGGGGTCCATGTCGGCCAGCAGGCTTTCGCGCACGTCGTCGCCGACGTGCACCAGTACTTCGCCGTCGTCCTCGGGGTCGACCAGGCCCCAGACGATCTCGCGCTTGCCGGCCGGCAGGGATTCGAGCAGGTTGCCGATCTCGGCAGGGGACAGGCTGTTCACCAGGCGGCGCACCGGGCCCAGGCGGCCGGTGTCGAGCGCGTCCGACAGCAGCCGGAGCTGCCGTGCGGTCTTGTCGTGGCGGACGGCTTCGGCCATCAGGCGGCTCCCGGGAAGGCCGGCACATTATGCGGGGGCTTGTGCGTCCGCGCCTACCTCCGCGCTTGCTTTGCAAAGCCCCAAGACGTCCCTGCCGGGCATGGGTCGGGATCGTTCTCGCGATAGGCGGCCGGACGTGACGTTTTCCGCGCCGGGCTCGTTCTAGGCGATAGGCCGCCGTACGTGAGGTCTTTCTCCGGGGACGCCGTGAACCCATCCATGGGGGCTCTTCGAAAACGTCCATGTTTTCGAAGCCCCGGAAAAAGCCCTCACGCACGACGACCTGCGGACCATCCGGGCCGGTTATCGAACTC
>CBFGOZ010000054.1:0-11585 GCA_965650505.1 uncultured Arenimonas sp. | reverse complement strand
CGGGGAACACGTCGATGATGCGGTCGATGGTCTTGGCCGCCGACGAGGTGTGCAGCGTGGCGAACACCAGGTGGCCGGTTTCCGCGGCGGTCAGCGCCAGGCGGATGGTTTCCAGGTCGCGCAACTCGCCGACCAGGATGTAGTCCGGGTCTTCACGCAGCGCCGAACGCAGCGCCTCGTTGAAGCCGTGCGTGTCGCGGTGCACTTCGCGCTGGTTGATCAGGCACTTCTGCGAGGTGTGCACGAACTCGATCGGGTCCTCGACCGAGAGGATGTGGCCGTACTCGTTCTTGTTGACGTGGTCGAGCATCGCCGCGAGCGTGGTCGACTTGCCCGAGCCGGTCGGGCCGGTGACCAGGATCAGGCCCTGCGGCTGCTCGATCAGGTCCTTGAAGATGCGCGGGCAGCCCAGGTCCTCGAGCGTCCACACCTCCGAGGGCACGGTGCGGAACACCGCGCCGGCGCCGCGGTTCTGGTTGAAGGCGTTGACGCGGAAGCGCGCCAGGCCGGGGATCTCGAACGAGAAGTCGACTTCCAGGAATTCTTCGAAGTCGCGGCGCTGCTTGTCCGACATGATGTCGTAGACCAGCGCATGCACCTGCTTGTGGTCCAGGGCGGGGATGTTGATGCGGCGGACGTCGCCGTCGACGCGGATCATGGGCGGCAGGCCGGCCGACAGGTGCAGGTCGGAGGCCTTGTTCTTGACCGAGAATGCCAGAAGTTCGGCGATGTCCATCTTCAATCCCCTTAGCGGCGCATCCAATAACAATGAATAGGCGATCGCGTGCCCCCGGGGCAGTATAGCGCCATCCACAGAGGTCAATGCCATCCATGGAATCGTTCGCCCGGACCCTGCACGGCGTCTTGCAAGGTATTGAAAACGCGGCAACCTTGTCCGGCCGGCCAGGGGCCGTGAAGCTGTTGGCGGTGTCCAAGACCCGGCCCGCGGAAGCGGTCCGCGCCCTGGCTGCCGCCGGCCAGCGCGCCTTCGGCGAAAACTACGTCCAGGAGGGCGTGGCCAAGCGTCTGGCCCTGGCCGACCTGGGCCTGGAATGGCATCTGATCGGCCACCTGCAGTCGAACAAGTGCCGCGAGGCGGCCGAACATTTCGACTGGGTGCATTCGGTCGACCGCGCCAAGCTGGTCGCCGCCCTGGACCAGGCCCGCCCGCCCGGCCGGCCGCCGCTGAACGTGCTGATCCAGGTGAACGTGGACGGCGAGGCCAGCAAGTCCGGCTGCGCGCCCGGCGAGGTGATGGCCCTGGCCGAACGCATCGCCGCCGCGCCCCGGCTCCGGCTGCGCGGGCTGATGGCCATCCCGGAACCCCATCCCGATCCCGGGCACCGGCGCGAAGCCTTCCGCCGGCTCAAGGCGCTTCAGGACCAGGTCGCCGCCGCCCATCCCTCGGCCGACACCCTGTCGATGGGCATGAGCGACGACTACGCCCTGGCCATCGCCGAAGGCTCGACCCTGGTGCGCATCGGCACCGCCCTGTTCGGCCGGCGTGACTGAGGCCGTACCTTTCCTTTACGGTGCCGGCATGGACAGACACCCCATCGTTTTCATCGGCGGCGGCAACATGGCGCGCAGCCTGGTCGGCGGCCTGGTCGCCCGTGGCCACGCCCCCGAGGCCCTGCGCGTGGCCGAACCGGTCGAGGCCCTGCGCGAGGCCCTGGCCCGCGACTTCGGCGTGCGCGTCCATGCCACCGCCTCCGAAGCCGCGCAGGACGCCGACACCTGGGTGCTGGCCGTGAAGCCGCAGGTGATGCGCGACGTCTGTGAATCCCTGGCGCCGCTGGCCCAGGCCGGGCGCCCGCTGCTGGTGTCCATCGCCGCCGGCATCACGACGGCCCAGATCGATCGCTGGCTGGGCGGCGGCCAGGCGGTGGTGCGCAGCATGCCCAACACCCCCGCCCTGCTCGGCGCCGGCGCCACCGGCCTGTATGCCAACGACCGCGTCACGCCGGAACAGCGGCAGGCGGCCGAGACGCTGATGCAGGCGGCCGGCATCACCGCCTGGATCCCGGACGAGGCCCTGATGGACGCGGTGACCGCCGTCTCCGGAAGCGGCCCGGCCTACGCCTTTCTGCTGGCCGAGGCGATGCAGGCCGCCGGCGAAGCCCAGGGTCTGGCGCCGGAAACAGCCCGCGTCCTGGTGCTGCAGACTCTGCTGGGCGCGGCCCGGATGCTCAGTGAGTCCGGCGAACCGGCGTCCGTGCTGCGCCAGCGCGTCACCTCGCCGGGCGGCACCACCCAGGCGGCGCTGGATGCCTTCGAGGCCGGCGGCTTCCGGACGCTGGTGGACCAGGCCATCGCCGCCGCCACCCGGCGGGGCCGGGAGCTGGCCGCCGGCGGCGGCTGATCCTCACGCGCCGTGGATGACAGGCCGCGGCCGCGGCGAGATGATGCCTTCCCGCCCCAAGGAGGTCAGGCCATGCGTCGTTCGCACTTCCTTATGTTCTCCGCCCTGCTGGCCGGACTGCTGGCCACCCTGCCGGCGCTGGCCGCCAACTCCGTGCGTTCCGGAGAATGGGTGGTGCACTACAACGCCGTACCCACCACCAGCCTGACCCCGGAGGTCGCGCGCCAGTACGGCATCACCCGTTCGGCGAACCGGGCCCTCGTGAACGTGTCCGTGCGCCGGGGCGAACCCGGCGCCGACCAGGCGGTTCCGGCCCGGGTCATGGTCGCCGCGACCAACCTCAACGGCCAGCGCTCCAGCCTGCGGGTGCGCGAGGTGCGCGAAGGCGAGGCGATCTACTACCTCGCCGAGGCGCGGGTCCAGGGCCAGGAGACGCTGGCCTTCGAGCTGGAGGTGAGCACCGAGGGCGCCGCCGCACCGATCCGGGCCAGCTTCCGCCAGGAGTTCTTCCCCCAGTGAGCCTGCTGCTGGTTCGCCACGGACAGGCGAGCTACGGCGCCGCCGACTACGACAACCTGTCCGAGCGCGGGCACGAACAGTCGCGCCGGCTGGGCGAGTGGCTGGCGCGCGGCGGGCACCGGTTCAAGGCGGTGGTGGTCGGCGGCATGCGCCGGCACCGGCAGACCGCCGAGGGCGTGGCCGCCGCGTTCGCCGCGCAGGGCCTGGACCTGCCGGAACCAGTGGCCGATGAAGGCTTCGCCGAATTCGACCACCAGGCGGTTTTCAGCACCTGGCTGACCCGCAATGCCGACCACCCGGTGGCCCTTGCCAGCCGCAGCGGCAAGCCGCGCGACGTCGGCGCGATGCTGCAGGCCGCGCTGCTGGCCTGGGCCCGGGACGAATTGCCGGGCCTGCCCGAATCCTGGGCCGCCTTCGGCGCCCGGGTGCAGGCGGCCGGGGACCGCCTCGAAGCCCTGGCCGGCGACGGCGAGGCCCTGGTGCTGAGCTCCGGCGGCGTGATCTCGCGCCTGGCGCAGATGGCGCTGGAGGTGCCCGACCACCGCGCGGTCGAACTGAACCTGGCGCTGCGCAACAGCGCGCTGAGCGAATTCCATCCGCACGGCGGCCGCCTGCGCCTGGGCAGCTGGAACGCGCTGCCGCACCTGCACGGCGAACGCGAGCTGTGGACCTACTACTGAAATCGCCACCGACACCGCGCCCCGAACCCCGCGAGCCCAAGATGCCCAATCCGCGCCCGAGCACCCTGTTCCCCTTTTCCGACCGCTCGCTCAAACTGCAGGCAAAGGTCGCCGCCTTCGTCGCCGACAAGGTGATCCCCGCCGAAGCGGAGTTCGCCGCGCACGCCGCCGACCCGGCGACGCGCTGGACGATCCCGCCCAAGCTCGAGGCGCTGAAGGCCGAAGCCAGGGCCGCCGGCCTCTGGAACCTGTTCCTGCCGGACGCGACACCGGGCGGTCACTCCCGGCATCCTGCCTCCCGTGACACCGATGCATCCGTGCACGGCGCGGGCCTGGGCAACCTCGACTACGCACCGATCGCCGAGATCACCGGCCGCTCCCTGCACGCGCCGGAAGTCTTCAACTGCAGCGCGCCCGACACCGGCAACATGGAGGTGCTGCTGCACTTCGCCACGCCGGAGCAGCAGGCACCCTGGCTGCCGAAGCTGCTGGCGGGCGAGATCCGCTCGGCCTTCGCGATGACCGAACCGGACGTCGCCAGCTCCGACGCCACCAACATCGCCCTGCCGATCGTCCGCGACGGCGATCACTACGTCATCAACGGCCGCAAGTGGTGGACCACCGGCGCCGGCGACCCGCGCTGCCGGATCCTGATCGTGATGGGCGTGACCGACGCGGATGCACCGCCGCACCGCCGTCAGTCGATGGTGCTGGTGCCGATGGACACGCCGGGCGTGCGTGTCCTGCGCCCGCTCACCGTGTTCGGCTACGACGATGCGCCGCATGGCCACGTCGAGATCGAGTTCAACAACGTGCGGGTTCCGGTCGCGAATCGGCTGCGGGAATCCGGCAGCGGCTTCGAGATAGCCCAGGCGCGGCTGGGGCCGGGCCGCATCCACCACTGCATGCGCCTGATCGGGCTGGCGCAGCGGGCGCTGGACGCGATGGTCGAGCGCGCCCGCACGCGCGAGGCCTTCGGCCGGCCGATCGGCCAGCACGGCATGGCGCAGGAGGCGATCGCGCTGAGCCGCTGCGAGATCGAGCAGGCGCGGCTGCTGACCCTGCAGGCCGCCGCGGCGCTGGACGCGCACGGGCTGCACGGAAAGACCCCGGGCGTGCAGCAGGCCCGCGACCTCGTCGGCATGATCAAGATCGTCGCCCCGCGCATGGCCTGCGCGGTGATCGACCGGGCGATGCAGGTGCACGGGGCCGGCGGCCTTTCCCAGGATCATTTCCTGGCCCAGGCCTATGCCGGCGCACGCTCGCTGCGGCTGGCGGATGGGCCGGACGAGGTGCACATCGCCTCGCTGGCGCGCTCGATGCTGAAGGGCTGAGCATGCCCTTCACGCCGATCCATCTCGGTCCCGGCCTGGCCTTCAAGGCGATCGGCGGGCGCCGCTTCAGTTTCATGGTGTTCGGCGGCGCGCAGGTGCTGATGGACATCGAACCGCTGGTCGGCATGCTGCGTGGCTGGCCGGTGCTGCACGGCTACACGCATACCGTGCCGGGCGCTCTGCTGATCGGCACCGCCGCAGGCCTCATCGGGCGGCCGATCAGCGAATTCGCGCTGCGGCGGCTGCGCATTGCGAACCCGTCCTTCACCTGGGGCGCTTCGTTCGCCGGCGCCTACGTCGGCACGTTCTCACACATCGCGCTCGACGCGGTCATGCACGCCGACATGAGCCCCTTCTGGCCGGGGCTGGCCGGCAACCCCTGGCTGGGCGCCGTTTCCCTCGACACCCTGCACATCGCCTGCCTCGCCGCCGGCCTGCTGGGCCTGGCCGTCCTCGGCGGCCGGGCCCTGGCGCGGCGCGCGAACGGAGCGGCTTCGCCATGACCGACAAACCCACCCTGCCGACGGAAACCCTGGCCGACTACCTCGAGGCCCAGGTTCCGGATTTCCGCGGCCCGCTCACCGCCACCAAGTTCAGGGGCGGGCAGTCGAACCCGACCTACCTGATCGAAGCGGCCAGCGGAAAGTACGTGCTGCGCCGCAAGCCGCCGGGCCAGCTGCTGCCATCCGCGCATGCCGTGGACCGGGAGTTCCGTGTGCTGCAGGCACTGCACGGCGGCCCGGTGCCGGTGGCCCGGCCGCTGCACCTGTGCTCGGACGAATCGGTGATCGGTTCGATGTTCTACCTGATGCAGTTCGTCGAGGGCCGCATCTTCTGGGACCCGTCCCTGCCGGACGCCACGCCGGCCGGTCGGGGCGCCATCTACGACGCGATCATCGCGGCGATGGCGGCCCTGCACACGGTGGACCCGGCGGCGGTCGGCCTGGCCGACTTCGGCAAACCCGGCAACTATTTCGAACGCCAGCTAAGGCGGTGGGGCGAGCAGTACCGCGCCAGCGAAACCCGGCCCATCCCGGCCATGGACGCGCTGATCGAAAAACTGCCGGCCCGCTGCCCCGCCGACGACGGCAGCGTGGCGCTGACGCACGGCGACTTCCGAATCGACAACCTGATGTTCGATCCCGTGCAGCCGCGCGTGGCCGCGATCGTCGACTGGGAACTGAGCACGCTCGGCCACCCGCTGGCCGACCTCGGCTACTTCTGCATGGCGCTGCGGCTGCCGCGCAATCCGGCCCTGCCCGGCCTGGCGGGGCTGGACCGCGCCGCGCTCGGCATTCCCGACGAAACGGCGCTGCTGGCGCGTTATTCGCAGCTCACCGGCCGCGCCATCCCCGCCGACTGGCCCTTCGTGCTGGCCTTCAGCTTCTTCCGCCTCGCCGCCATCGCCCAGGGCGTGGCCAAACGCGCCGAACAGGGGAACGCCTCCAGCGACCAGGCCGTGCAGGCCGGGCGCATGACCGGGCTGCTGGCGCAGCTGGGGCTCGAGGCCCTGGGCTGATTCAGCGCAGCGCCCACCGCCGGATGTGGGCTGAGAGTTCGCGCACGCCATCGGTCAGCGCGGCGGGCCCCGGCTGCAGGATGATCGGCGACTTGATCTCGTGCAGTTCGCCGTCGCGCACGGCCGGCACGGTTTCCCAGCCGGCGCGCGCGGCGACCTTGCCGGGCTGGAACTTCTTGCCGCACCAGGAGCCGAACACGATGTCGGGGGCGCGGGCGATGATTTCGGTGTCGTCGGGCAGGATGCGGTTCTTCGCCAGCGATTCGGCCGCACGTTCCGGGAAGATGTCGTCGCCGCCGGCGATGCGCACCAGTTCCGCCACCCAGCGGATGCCGGTGATGCGCGGTTCGTCCCATTCCTCGAAGTACACCTTCGGCCGGCGCGGCAGCCCGGCCGCCGCCGCTTCGACGGCATCGAGCCCGCGCTTCAATTCCCCGGCGTAGGCATCCGCGCGCTCGCCGGCGCCTACCAGCGCGCCCAGCCGCCGCACGTAGTCGAGGATCTCCGCCACGCTGCGGTGGTTGCTGATCCAGACCTCGACGCCGTGCCGGATCAGCTCGGCGGCGATATCGGCCTGGATGTCGGAGAAGCCGACCACGAAATCCGGCCGCAGCTTCAGGATCTCGCCGATCTTGGCCGAGGTGAAGGCGCTGACCTTGGGCTTCTCCCTGCGGGCCTTCGCCGGCCGCACCGTGAAACCGCTGATGCCGACGATGCGGTCCTGCTCGCCCAGGGCGTACAGGACTTCGGTCGGTTCCTCGGTCAGGCAGACGATGCGGCGGGGTCCGAAGCTCACGGATACAGCATCCGCTTGCGCCATTGGCCGTCGACCCTTTCGTAGCGCTGGCGTTCGTGCAGGCGGAAACGCGCGCCGTACCAGAACTCGATCATCTCCGGCACCACCCGGAAACCCGACCAGTGCGGCGGACGCGGCACCTCCACGCCCTCGAACTTCTTCTCGAAGGCGTCGATGCGCGCTTCGAAGGTATCGCGCGAATCCAGGGTCTGCGACTGCAGCGAAGCCCAGGCGCCGATCTGGCTGGGGCGCGGCCGCGAGGCGAAGTAGGCATCGGCCTCGGCCAGGTCCACCGGTTCCACCGTGCCCTCGATCTTCACCTGCACCTGGTCGCGCAGCGTCTTCCACAGGAACAGCAGGGCCGCGTGCGGGTTCTCGGTCAGCTGCCGGCCCTTGCGGCTCTGGTAGTTGGTGTAGAAGACGAAACCGCGCGCATCGACCGCCTTCAACAGCACCGTGCGCGCCGCGGGGCGGCCCTGGGCGTCGGCGGTGGCCAGGGTCATCGCCGTGGCGTCCGGATCGCCGGCGGCCTTCGCCTGCTCGATGAGGCTGTCGAAGGTGGCCAGGGCTTCGGCGTACAGGTCGGTCATCGGCGCTTCCTCGGTTTCGCTCCTGCCGCTATTGTCCTCCGATGCCGCCTGCCCTGCATCCCGCGCCGGGATTCGCGCCCGCCTTCGTCGCCGAACGGCTGGACGAGGCGCTGGCCCTGTGCGGCACCGTGCCGGTGTACGGCCTGGCCGGCCTGCCCGGCACCGGCAAGTCGACGCTGGCGCGGCAGATGGCGAAGCTGGCCGCAGCCCGGGGCATCGCCGTCGCCACCCTGTCCATCGACGACTTCTACCTGGGTCGGCGGGCACGCCAGGCGCTGGCGCGCCGCGTGCATCCGCGGCTGGCGCATCGGGGGCCGCCGGGCAGCCACGATCTGCCGCTGGCGTTGTCCGTGCTGGATGCGCTGCGCCGGGGCGAGTCCGTCGCCCTGCCCCGCTTCGACAAACTGGCCGATACGCGACTGCCACCGTCGCGCTGGCGCCGGCCGGCGCGACCGCCACGGCTGCTGGTGTTCGAGGGCTGGTTCCTGGGCACGCCGCCGGAGCAGGAAGCCGCGCTGGCGCCGCCGCTGAATGCGCTCGAACGCGAACGGGACGCCGATGGCCGCTGGCGCCGCCACTGCAACGCGGCGCTCTCGGATTACGCGGCCCTTTGGCAGCGGCTGGACTGGCTGACCTGGCTGCAGCCGCCGGACTGGGACACCGCGCGCGACTGGCGCTGGCAGCAGGAACAGGCCATGCATTCGGCGCGGCCCGGACGGCCGGCGATGGACCGGGCCCGGGTCGAGGATTTCCTGCAGGGCTTCGAGCGGGTGGCCCGGCAGGCGCTGCGCACGCTGCCGGACCGCGCGGACCGCTGCATCACACTGGACGCGATGCGCCGCCCGGTCAGCTGACGACGAAGCTCACGCGCATGTTCACGCGCCACTCGGTGACCACGCCGACGTCGTCGGTGATGACCTTGATGTCGTTCACCCACGCGCCCTTGATGTTCTTCACGCTCTTGGCGACCTTCTTCAGTCCGCCCTGTACGGCGTCCTCGATGCCCTTCTTGGAGGAAGACGAAACTTCGATCACTTTGGTGACGGTAGCCGTTGCCATGATCTGCTCCTGGGGTGCCCGGAACGGGCCCGACCGACTATACGCCCGGCGCCGCCAGCAGGGCGCCGTAGCCGGCGCGGTAGTCGGGGAACCGCGGCGCCCAGCCGCTGGCGCGCAGGCGGGCGTTGCGGACGCGCCGGCCCGACTCCGCCGCGGGGGCCGCGCTGACCGCCGGCTGCCCGGACCGGTCGCGCAGCCAGGCGAGGACCTCGTGCTCCATCGCCGGCAGGTCGTCGCTGCCGACGTAGCAGGCCGCAGGCGCGGAAAGGCCGACCAGGTGCGACAGCGCCGAAGCGGCGTCGTCCACGTGCAGGCGGTTGGTCCAGTGCGGGCGGCCCGGCTCGCCGGCGCGGGCCTTGCGCAGCATCATCTCGCGGCCCGGGCCATACAGGCCCGAAAGCCGCAGCACGATGCCGCCGGGATGCGGCGCCAGCGCGAGCTCGGCCTCGCGCAGCACGCGGCCATTGAAGCCGGCCGGTTCCGCCGGCGTGTCCTCGTCCACCCACTCGCCGGCGTCCTGGCCGTAGACCGCGGTGGACGAGACGAAGACCACACGCGGCGCCTCGCAGGCATCGAGCAGTCGGCGCAGGCCGTCGAGGTAGAGCGCGCGGTAGGCCGCTTCGTCGCGCTGGTCCGGTGCGGCGCAGAACACCAGGGCCTCGGCGCGGCGCGGCAGCCTGGCCAGACCCTCGCCGCTGGCGAGGTCGGCGCGCAGCGTGCGCTGGCCCGGCGCCGCCGGCACCTCGCGACGACGCAGCGCGATCACCTCGTCGCCCGCGAGCACGCGCAGCGCGGCGAACCGCCCGCCAACGTCACCGGCACCGGCCACGACCACCACGCCACCCGCAGCGCCAGCAGCGGCGCGGCTTTTCGATAATGTCGACATGGCGGGATGCTAGCATCACACCCCATGAATCCCGCCCCCAACCTCGTCCTGGTCGGCCCCATGGGCGCCGGCAAGACCTCGATCGGCAAGCGCCTGGCCGCGCGGCTGGGGCTGGCCTTCGTCGACTGCGACCATCGCCTCGAGGAAGTGACCGGCGCGCCCGTGCCGCTGATCTTCGAATGTGAAGGCGAGGCCGGGTTCCGCGCGCGCGAAACCGCGCTGATCGCCGAACTGATGCGCGGCCAGGGCCAATTGGTGGCCACCGGCGGCGGCGCCGTGCTGGCTGAGGAGAACCGCCAGCGCCTGCGCGAGCGCGGCTTCGTGGTGCACCTGCAGGTCAGCGTGCCGCAGCAGATCGAACGCCTGGCCCGCGACCGCAGCCGCCCGCTGCTGGCCTTCGGCGACAAGCGGGCGCGTCTGGAGTCGCTGGCGGTCGAACGCGGCCCGATCTACGAAGCCGTCGCCGACCTGGCCTTCGATGCGGATGGCCTGACGGTGGCGATCGCCGCGGAACGGCTCGGCGCCCTGCTGGAGCAGCGCTGGCAGCGCGGCGGGGTGGCGGCGTGAGCGTGCGCGAACTGCAGGTTGAACTGGGCGCACGGCGCTATCCGATCCGGATCGGACGCGGGCTGCTCGACGACGCCACGGCCCTGGCGGCACGCGTCCCGGGCCGGCACGCGCTGGTGGTCACCGACCGCAACGTCGCGCCGCACTACCTGGCGCGGGTGCAGGCCGCCCTGGCCGGCAAGTCGGTCGGCACCCTGGTGCTGCCCCCGGGCGAACAGGAAAAAACCCTGGCGCGCTTCGGCGAGGTGATGGCGGCGCTGGCGGCGCTGGGCGCCAGCCGGGACGCGACGGTGATCGCCCTGGGAGGCGGCGTGGTCGGCGACCTCGCCGGTTTCGCCGCGGCCTGCTGGATGCGCGGCGTGGGCTTCGTGCAGCTGCCTACCACGCTGCTGGCGATGGTCGATTCCTCGGTTGGTGGAAAGACCGCGGTCGACCTGCCGCAGGGCAAGAACCTCGTCGGTGCCTTCCACCAGCCCGCGGCGGTGATCGCCGACACGGCCACGCTCGACACCCTGCCCGAGCGCGAACTGCGCGCCGGCCTGGCCGAGGTGGTGAAGTACGGCGCCATCGCCGACGCCGGCTTCTTCGAATGGCTCGAGGCGAACGCCGAGGCGCTGCTGGCCCGCGACCCCGACGCGCTGGCCCAGGCCATCGAGGTCAGCTGCGCGCACAAGGCCGGCATCGTCGCCCGCGACGAGACCGAGCAGGGCGAGCGCATGCTGCTCAACTTCGGCCACACCTTCGGCCACGCGATCGAGACCGAGCAGGGTTACGGGGGGCTGCTGCACGGGGAGGCGGTCGCGGTCGGCATGGTGCTGGCGGCACGGCTTTCGTCGGACCTCGGCCGTTCGCCCTGGTCGGACACGGCGCGGCTGGCCGCGCTGCTCGAGCGGCTGGGCCTGCCGGTGGCGCTGCCCGCCGGGCTGTCCGGGGATGCGCTGCTGGCGCGCATGAAGCTCGACAAGAAGGCCGTGTCCGGCACGCTGCGGCTGATCCTGTGGTCGGGCCTGGGCCGCGCCGAAGTCGCAGGCGACGTCCCCGAATCCGACATCCGCGCCGTCCTCGACGCCTGACGCTTGCTTCGCAAGCAGGTCCAGTTCTCGTCGGCGGTTGATCCGGCGTGCGCCGCCGCAGACAAGGGGGTATGGCTGCCCGGTCGCGCGCGAGCGTCATCCATGACCAGCTTACGACCGGCCGTTGCGGGCATCCTGCCCTCCACTTCAGCCATACCCCCTTGTCTACGTCGTCGCCACGTCTCTTCGAGGCGAGCCGA
>CBFGOZ010000053.1:0-11742 GCA_965650505.1 uncultured Arenimonas sp. | reverse complement strand
GTTGAAGGTGTGGAAGAACTCCTCCTGCGTGGTGTTCTTGCCGGCGAAGAACTGGATGTCGTCGATCAGCAGCGCGTCAACCTGCTGGAACTGGCGCTTGAACTGGTCCATCGACTTGTCCTGCAGCGACTTCATCATCGCGCTGAAGAACTGCTCGGAGCGCAGGTAGAGCACCCGCATGCCGGGATTGTTCCTGCGCATCAGGTTGCCGGCGGCATACATCAGGTGGGTCTTGCCCAGGCCCGAGCCGCCGTACAGCAGCAGTGGGTTGTAGGCCCGACCCGGGTTCTGCGCCACCTGCAGGGCCGCGGCGCGACCGAGCTGGTTGCTGCGGCCCTCGACGAAGTTGTCGAAGGTGTAGTGGCTGTCTAGGTTGCCGGCGAACTCCACCGGCGGCGCGGCCGGCCGGGAGCCGCCCGCGGCCGGTGCCGGGGTGGCCTCGGGGCGCTTGATCGAACCCACGGCGACGGCCACCGGGGCGGGGCCGCCGGTGAAATGGGCCATCAGCTCGCGGATGCGGACCAGGTAGTGGTCGCGCACGCGGTCGACCACGAAGGCATTGGGGGCGTAGAGGGTCAGGCCGTCGGCGTGGGCCTCGGCCTGCAGGGGCCGGAGCCAGGTGTGGACCTCGTCGGCCGGCAGTTCGGCTTCCAGTCGTTCCAGGCAGCGGGGCCAGGCAGCATCCATGTTCAAGCGAAAGTCCATGCGACAGCGGCGCCGGGGCGCTGCTGTGGATAAGTGGTCGGGGGCGCAGTCTAGCGCCGCGGGACGGCGCCCGCCATGCCGGTTTGGCTTGACGGGTTGGGGGGAGGATGGCTATAGTCCGCGGTCTTTTCCGCCCAAAAACTCAACCGGGGTGCCACCATGGCCACCAAGCGTACCTACCAGCCCAGCAATCTCAAGCGCAAGCGTGACCACGGCTTCCGCGCCCGCATGAAGACCGCCGACGGCCGCAAGATCCTTGCCCGTCGCCGCGCCAAGGGCCGGGCCCGCCTGGCCGTCTGACCCGTTGCCGCCGGTTTCCGGCGGCGACCCGCGGATCGTGCCGCCGGGACCGTGATGACGCTCCCGCCGACGGCACCCAGCCCTTTCCCGCCCAGCGCGCGCCTGCGCGCTTCCGCCGAGTTCCAGGCGGTGTTCAAGGCGGGGCGCAAGCTCTCCAGCGCGCACCTGAAGCTGCATGCCCACGTCCGGGCCGAGGCCACCGCGCCCCGGCTCGGCGTCGCCGTGTCCAAGAAGGTCGACAAGCGTGCGGTCGGCCGCAACCGCATCAAGCGGCTGGCGCGGGAAATCTTCCGCGGCCAGCGCGCCTGCCTGCCGCCCGGCGACTACGTGCTGATCGCCCAGCCCGGCGCGGCGAAACTCGAATCCGCCGAACTGGGCGCGCAGTTCCTGCAGCTGCTCGAGCGCGCCCGGTCGTTGAAGCCCACGCCCACGCCCGGCACAATGCCGGCCTCCCCGGGCGCGTGCGAACGCCCCGCCTCCGATTCCTGACCGAGACCCCCAGCGCGGCCCCGGCTCTCCCGCCGGCGCCCGCCGCCTGCCCATGAACCAGACCCGCTCCTTCCTGCTGATCGCCTGGCTTGCCGTCGCCTTCCTCTTCTTCCTGGAATGGAGCAAGGGACCGGCCGCGCCCGCGCCCGTCGACGTTCCCGCCGCCACCACGACGCCGGCGACCGGCGACACGCCTTCGGCCGCGGCCCTGCCCTCGGCCGGCGCCATCCCCCAGGCTCCGGCGGCCACCGCGTCCGGCGCCGCGGCCCCGGGTCCCACGGCGTCCATCGCGCCGATCACCATCACCACCAATGTGCTGCGCCTTCAGCTGGACCCGCGCGGCGGCAACCTGGTCGGCGCCGACCTGCTGGCCTACCCGGTCACCAAAGAACAGCCCGAAGCCAAGGTGCGCCTGCTCGACGCCGCGACCTCGCGCTTCTCGGTCGCCCAGTCCGGTCTGCTCGCGGTCGCCGGCAGCCGCGCGCCCACCCATGAGGCGGTGTTCCGCACCGAGGACGGCCGCAGCGACTACACCCTGGCCGACGGCGCCCAGACCCTGGAAGTGCCCCTGGTCTGGACCGACGCCGCCAGCGGCGTGACCGTCCGCAAGACCCTGGTGCTCGAGCGCGGCTCCTACGCCATCACCCAGCGCCTGGAGATCAGCAACCAGGGCGGCCAGCCCTGGAGCGCTTCGCCTTATGAACAGCTGCAGCGGATCGTGCCGCCGGAGCGCTCCACCGCGTCCACCTTCACCAATCCCGAGGCCTTCAGCTTCGTCGGCGCCGCCTGGTACAGCCCGACCGAGAAGTTCGAGAAGATCGCGGTCGCCGACCTGTATGAGGACGGCGCGCAGTCGCGCGAGGTCACCGGCGGCTGGATCGCGATGCTGCAGCACCACTTCATGCTGGCCTGGGTCCCGAACAAGGCCGAGGCGCAGCGCTTCGAGATGCTGCCGCTGCCCGATTCCAGCCGCTACCTGGTGCGCGGCGTCAGCGCCCCGATCCAGGTGGCGCCGGGACTGAGCACCACGCGCGAGTCGGTGCTGTGGGTCGGCCCCAAGCTGCAGGAGCAGCTGGAGCAGATCGCGCCGGGCCTGAAGCTGACGCTGGACTACGGCATCTTCACCTTCCTCGCCCAGCCGATGTTCGACTACGTGCTCAAGCCGCTGCACGACCTGACCGGCAACTGGGGCTGGGCGATCATCCTGACGGTGCTGATCATCAAGATCGCGCTGTACTGGCTGTCGGCGAAGCAGTACCGCAGCTTCGCCAAGATGCGCGCGATCCAGCCGCGCATCGAGGCGCTCAAGGAGCGCTACGGCGACGACAAGCAGAAGTTCCAGATGGCGATGATGGAGCTGTACAAGAAGGAGAAGGTGAACCCGGCCGCCGGCTGCCTGCCGATCCTGGTCACCATCCCGGTCTTCATCGCGCTGTACTGGATGCTGCTCGAGAGCGTCGAGATGCGCCAGGCGCCGTGGATCGGCTGGATCCAGAACCTGACCGCGCCGGACCCCTACTTCATCCTGCCGGCCATCAACCTGGTGGTGATGTACCTGACCCAGAAGATGACGCCGACGCCGGGCATGGACCCGATGCAGAAGAAGATCATGACCTTCATGCCGCTGGTGTTCGGCGTGATGATGGCCTTCTTCCCGTCCGGCCTGGTGCTGTACTGGTGCACCAACGGCATCCTGGGCCTGCTGCAGCAGTGGGTGATCACCAAGCGCCATGGCGAGAAGCCGGAAGCTACTGCGGCGGCCAAATAATGCTTCTTGACGCGGATCGACGCGGATAAGAGCGGATAAGGCAGGACAGGAAGGGGTCGCGGGCATACCGCGACCCCTTCTTCGTTTCCAGCTTCAAGGCTTCATCCGCGTTTATCCGCGTTCATCCGTGTCCAATGCATTTGGCTTTTCTGCCACCATTCCGCCATGGGCCAACGCGACACCATCGCCGCCATCGCCACCGCCGCGGGAGCCGCCGGCGTCGGCATCGTGCGGCTCAGCGGACCGGGCTGCCGCGCGATCGCCGCGACCCTGCTCGGCCGTGCGCCGCAGCCGCGCCATGCGCACTACCTGCGCTTCCGCGACGGCGACGGCGGCCTGATCGATGATGGCCTGCTGATCCACTTCCCGGCGCCACACTCCTATACCGGCGAAGACGTGCTGGAACTGCAGGGCCACGGCAGCCCGGTGCTGCTGGCGCGGTTGCTGCGCCGCTGCCTCGACCTCGGCGCCCGCGCCGCGCGGCCTGGCGAGTTCACCGAGCGTGCCTTCCTGGAGGGACGGCTGGACCTGGCCCAGGCCGAAGCGGTGGCCGACCTGGTCAGCGCCGGCAGCGAAGCGGCGGCGCGCGCCGCGCGGCGGTCGCTGGAGGGCGAATTCTCGCGGCGCGTCGACGCGGTGGTCGAGGGCCTGACCGCGCTGCGGGTCTGGATCGAAGCCGCGCTGGATTTCCCGGAAGAAGAAGTGGACTTCCTGGCCGCCCCGGAACTGCGCGAACGCCTGCAGTCGGTCGCCGGCGAACTGGCGGCCCTGCGCGCCGCCGCCGAGCGCGGCAAGCGCCTGGTGGACGGCCTGCACGTGGTCATCGCCGGCGCGCCCAATGCCGGCAAGTCCTCGCTGCTCAATGCGCTGGCGGGCGAAGAGCGCGCCATCGTTACCGACATCGCCGGCACCACCCGCGACCTCCTGCGCGAACGCATCGTCGTCGACGGCATCGAGATCACCCTGGTCGATACCGCCGGGCTGCGCGACACGCCGGAGCGGGTGGAGCAGGAGGGCATCCGCCGCGCCCGCGCCGAGCTCGCGCGCGCCGACCTGGTGCTGGCCGTGCTCGACGACAGCCGCGCGGAAGCGGAACCCCTGCCCCTGCCCGATGGCGTACCGGTGCTGTGGCTGCACAACAAGAACGACCTCAGCGGACACGCCGCCGGCACGGAACAACGCCGCGACGGCCGCCACCTGTGGCTGTCGGCCCAGACCGGCGACGGCCTGGACGCGCTGCGCCGCGAGCTGCGCGAAGCGGCCGGCCAGGGCGAGGGCAGCGAGGGCGCGTTCAGCGCCCGCGCCCGTCACCTCGAGGCGCTGGACCGCGCCGCCGACTGGCTGCAGCGCGCCGCCACCCAGCTGCACCACGGCGCCGGCGAACTCGCCGCCGAAGAACTGCGCCAGGCCCAGGACGCGCTGGGCGAAATCACCGGCCGCGTCGACGCCGAGATGCTGCTGGGCCGGATCTTCAGCAGCTTCTGCATCGGCAAATAGCGCGGATCAGGGTGTTTCCGGCGCCCGGAACCGCCAGAACGGACCGCGTTCGCCCTTCTCGCCGACCAGACCCTCGCGCCGGCCCGCCGGCAGGCTGTGCCGCAGCAGGTTGAGGATGTCGCGGATCACCGGCTTGGATTCGACGAAATAGGAGTGGGCCAGGATGCTCTCGTCCACGCCCGAGGCGTCGATGGTCTCCAGGCCCGGCAGCACCACCAGGCCGTCGCCGCTGTCGCCGGCGCGGGCGTAACCGTGCACTTCCTTCGAGGCCTTCAGCGCCAGGTCGTTGGACGAGGCGTACAGCGTCACGCGCTGCCCCGCCTGGCGCAGGGCCGGGACGAGGTCGCGGCGGAAGACTTCGGCGTCCACGTCCGGCGCGGCCAGGATGATCTCGCGGAAACGCCCGCGCAGGTCCGGCCGCTCCAGCATCAGCGTCTGCAGCGCGCGGGTCAGTCCGCGGTTGCCCATGCTGTGCGCGATCAGGTACAGGTTCTCGGCTTTGGACTTCTCGGCGAAGTCGACCAGGAACTGCTTGATGTGCGCGGTCGACCACTCGATGTTGGATTCGTCGATGGTGTAGCCGGCCAGCGAGGCCTGCGAGGGCCAGCTGTAGAACACCGGCGCGCCGTCGAAGGACAGGTCGTAGGCCATCTGCGCGGTGCGCCGCGCCGCGTCGGCGAAGCTGACGTTGTAGCCGTGTACGAACAGGAAGGCGTTGCGGCCCCCGGAGTTCGCCACCCGGGCCGAGAGTTCCTGGAAGAACAGCGGCCCGCTGCGCCGGGTCACCGACATCAGCACCACGTGCCGCGACGGGTCCTCGCGGAACTCCAGCCGCCAGACGGACGGCGACTCCAGGATGCCCGGCCTGTGTTCACGCGGGATGCTGACCTCGGCCAGGCCGTAGTCGAGCTTGCCGCGGGCGCCACCGTAACGTTCGGCCGGCGGCAGGTTGGCGAAATCGGCGGCCGCGGCGCGGTCGGTCGCGTAGAACACGCGCATGGTCGCGTAGTTCTTTTCGGGGTCGACCGGCGGACGGGCCGGCTGCGGCTTGCGGCCGGCGGGCAGGGGGCGCGGGCGTGCCGCGGCGGCCGGCCGGGCGGCCGCCGGTCGGCGTGCGGCGCTTGCCCGGGCGGCTTCGCGGCGCGCGTCGTCGGACGCCTCGCGCTGGGCGGCCTGGTCTTCCGCGTCGCGGGCGGCGCGCTGCCTCGCCATTTCCGCTTCCATCCGCGCGATCTCCCGCGCGGTCGCATCGCCGGCGGGGGCCGGGACCGACTTCGGGGGCGCGTTGAAGCCTTCCGGGGCCGCTGAGGCCGGCGGTGCCGGCGCTGGGGCCGGGGCCGGAGGAGGCGGTGGGGACGGGGGCGGCGGCGGCGGCGGCGGCGCGACCACCGGTGCGGGCATCGGCTCCGGGGCGGCGGCCTTCTGCGCCGACCCGGCGCAGGCCGCCGACAGCAGGACAACAAGGGCCAACAGGCCCAGGCGAACGGTCTTCAAGGCGATCTCCCCCCGGGATCACGGTGATGGCGGGAGCTTACGCGATGCGCAGCCGGGCAGCCGCTTCGATATCGGCCTATTCTGTGGCCTGCTTGGCGCTTCGCAACGCGGGCGCCTTGACAAACCGGCCAAAGTCTTATGTGCTGAAGGTCATGTTTTGTTCATATTTTTCCAGGGGAAAGCCATGATCGCTGCGACCACCTCCTCCACCCGCGCCCTGCGCTGGGGCATCGCCCTCGCCCTCGGCCTGGGCCTGGCGGCCTGTTCCAAGGACGAGCCCGCCCCGGCCGAAGGCCAGCAGGCCGCCGCGCCGGCCCAGCCGGCCGGTCCGTCCGCCGAGGAAGTCGCGGCGCAGGAAGCCGCCCAGGCCGCCCAGGCCGCGCTCGCCGCCCTCAGCCCGGACGAGCTGCGCAGCCGCGGCAGCCAGGCCCTGCGCGAACAGCGCCTGTACGCGCCGGCCGGCGACAACGCCATGGAGTACTACCTGGCCCTGCGCGAGAAGAGCGACAAGCCCGACGCCTCGGCCGAAAGCGCCCTGATCGACCTGATGCCCTATGCCATCATCGCCGCCGAACAGGCCATCGGCCGCGAGGACTTCACCGAAGCCGAGCGCCTGCGCGCCCTGATCGAGAAGACCGACGCCCAGGCGCCGGCGCTGCCGCGCATCAAGGACTCCATCGCCAAGGGCCAGGCCGGCGCCGCCGACCGCGCCGCCCAGGAACTGGCCCGCGAAGAGCAGCGCCAGCGCGACGCCGAGGCCGCCGCCCAGCGTGCCGCCGCCGAAGCGGCCGCCGCCGCCGCCGCGCCGGCCACCCCGACGCCCGCCCCGACCCAGCCGGAGCCGCAGCCGGCCGCGACCCAGCCGACCACGCCGCCGCCCGCGACCCAGCCGACCCCGGCCCCGGTCGCCACCACCCCGGCTCCGGCGCCGCGCGCCAGCACGCCGGTCGGCGTGCGCACCCCGCAGCCGCCGTATCCCCGCGCCGCGGCCCGCGCCGGCATCACCGGTGAAGTGACGGTCGAGATCAGCATCGCCGCCGACGGCAGCGTCTCGAACGTCCGCATCGTGCGCGCCCAGCCGCGCGGCGAGTTCGACCGCGAGGTCATCCAGACCGTGCGGGGCTGGCAGTTCGAGCCCATGGATGCGCCGGCGACGCTCACGCGCACCTTCACCTTCCGCCCGTAAGCCGGAAGTTTTGCTGCGCAGAAAAAAGGCCCGGCATTGCCGGGCCTTTTTCTTGCCTTGAGGTACCGCGGATTACGCCGAAACGGCCAGCTGTTCGCGGTGATAGATCCGCACCGCGACCCAGACCAGCGCCCCCGCCAGCACCAGGCTGGCGCCGAAGCTCAGTGCGAAGCGCGCCAGCTCGACCACCTCGCCGCGCGCCAGCTCCATGATCAGCACGTTCTGCGACAGCAGCGGCACCGCGGCCATCCAGGTCTCGGCCTTCATCGGGTTGATCATCAGGATCACCGACGGCAGCATCGGCAGCAGCATCAGCAGCGACAGGTAGGTCTGGGCCTCGCGATAGCTCTTGGCGTAGGCCGCGACGATCGTCTGCAGGGCCGCGAACACCATCACCAGCGGCACCATCAACAGGCCGGCGCGCAGGATCAGGCCAAGTCCGAAGTCGACCTTCATGCCCAGCCGGTCGAGCGGGATGTACTGGAAGGCGATCGCGAACATCACCAGGCTCAGCATCATGCTCACCATCGCGAAGCCGAAGGTGGCGCCGAGCTTGCCCAGCACGATCTGCGCGCGGGTGGCCGGGTTGGCCAGCAGCGGTTCCAGCGACTGCCGCTCGCGTTCGCCGGCGGTGGTGTCGATGGCCAGGTACATGCCGCCCAGGAAGGCGCCCAGCACCAGCAGGTAGGGCAGGAAGCTGAGCAGCTGGCCGGCACGCTGCTGGGTGCTGGCCAGGTCGCGTTCGGCCACCACCACCGGCGACAGGATCGCCGGGTGCAGGCCGCGCGCCGACACGCGCAGCGCCGATGTCTGGCGCGCGTAGCCTTCCAGCAGGCCGGAAAGCCGCGCCACCGGCGCCCGGCTGTCCTGGTCGGAGCTGTCGAACAGCAGCTCCACCTGGGCCGTCTCGCCGGCGCGCCAGTGCGTGTCGAAGCTGGCGGGAATGCTCAGCACCACCTTGGCGTCGCGGGCCCGTATCGCCGCGGCGGCATCGGCCGGCGCCGGCTGCACCACCACCGCCTGCCGCTCCAGCCAGTCGACCAGGTTGGGCGCGTGCTCGGCGCCCACCACCGGCACCTCGAGCGGCTTCTCGGCATTGCTCAGCTGCTTGGTGATGATGAAGCCCATCATCATCGCGAAGAACACCGGGCCCAGCAGCGGACCCATCACCAGCGCGTTCACCACGGTCTTGCGGTCGCGCAGGTTCTCGGTGACTTCCTTCAGGAATACAGTCCAGGCCGCGTTCATGCCATCAGTCCTTCTTCGGTGCCGATCGCCTTGACGAAGGCGTCCTCGAGGTTGCTTTCGCCGGTCATCGCGCGCAGCTCGTCCGCCGTGCCTTCGGCCACCACCTGGCCGCGGGCGATGATGACGATGCGGTCGCACAGCGCCGCCACCTCCTGCATGATGTGGCTGGAGAACAGCACGCAGCGGCCCTCGGCCTTGAGCTGCAGCAGGAAGCGCCGCATGGCCCGCGTCGCCATCACGTCCAGGCCGTTGGTCGGCTCGTCCAGGATCACGTTGCGCGGGTCGTGCACCAGGGCGCGGGCGATCGCGGTCTTCACCCGCTGGCCCTGCGAAAAGCCTTCGGTGCGGCGGTCGATGATGTCGCCCATCTCCAGCGCCTTGCTCAGCGCCTCGGTGCGCTGCGCGATCAGCGCGTCGTCCAGGCCGTGCAGGCGGCCGAAGTACCTGATGTTCTCGCGGCTGCTGAGTCGCTTGTACAGGCCGCGCGAATCCGGCAGCACGCCCAGCCGGCGGCGCACGCCGGTCGGGTCGATGGTGGCGTCGATGCCGTCCACCAGCACCTGGCCGCGGTCGGGTTTCATCAGCGTGTAGAGCATGCGCAGCGACGTGGTCTTGCCGGCGCCGTTGGGGCCGAGCAGACCGGTGATCTGGCCGTCGGCGGCGGAGAAGCTGACGCCGTCGACCGCCTTCACGGTGCCGAAGGCCTTGTGCAGGTCGCGGACCTCGATCATGGCTCGGCTCCGTTGTAGTTGATGAAGAAGGGCGTGGCGCCCAGCGAATCCAGGCAGCTGGCGTCCAGGCCCTCGGGATCGAGCTTGTCGACGAACTCCGCCGCCAGCCGCGGCGTGCAGCCGCGCGGCAGCAGGATGTGGCCCTGGCCCTTGCCGACCAGATGCCGCGCCTTCGACAGCGAGGCCAGCACCTGCTCGCCGTAGCGCGGCGGCGTCACCGGGTCGAACTCGCCCGAGAGCAGCAGCACCGGCGTATCGGTCTTCAAGGGCTGGTTGAAGTCTTTCGACACCGGGCCCTTCGGCCATACGGCGCACTGGTTCAGGGTGACGCCGACGATGGCATTGCCCAGGATCAGGTCGGCATCCTCGTCGCGGTTGCCCAGGCGCGCGGCGTCCTCGGCGCAGATCACCGACAGCTGCATGCCGTGGTTGATCATGCCGCTTAGCGAGTCGTAGACCAGGGCGGCCTGCGCCACCAGCGACTCCGGCCGACCCTTGAGCGCCTCGTCCACCAGCAGCGGCATCAGCGCTGCGGTCTCGGGGCCGTAGGCGAACAGGCGGGCGATGACGGCCACCGCCGATTCATCCAAGGCCAGGTCGCGCGGCTGGTGCGTCAGCGGGTCGCGCAGCGACACCGGTACCGGCGCCGCGCGCGCCTGGTCGCGCAGCGCGTAGAGGCGGCGGTAGGGGTCGCCGAAAGCCTTGGCACAGGCGGGCTGCTCTGCGCAGCGGCCGAGGATGGCCTTCAGTGCGGCCTCGAGGTTGATGCTGTGTTCGCTGCCCAGGGCCAGCTCCGGCGGCACCACGCCGTCCAGGATCAGGCTGCGCACGGCCTCGGGATGCTGGCGCGCGTACTCCTGCGCCATGCGCGTGCCGTAGGAACCGCCGTAGAGATTGAGCTTGGGTGCACCGATGGCCTGGCGCAGGGCTTCGATGTCGCCGGCGGCCACGGTGGTGGTGTACATCGCCACGTCGGCGTCCAGCGTCGCCAGGCAGTCTTTCGCCAGCTGGGTCTGCGTCGCCGGGTCGGTGGCCAGCGACGCCGACAGGTCTTCGGGGAAACGGCAGGCCAGGCGATGCGAACCGCCGGTGCCGCGCTGGTCGACGAAGATCAGGTGGCGCTTGTCGCGCAGCCGGGCGAAGGCGCCGGCCATTCCGGCATAACTCTCGGTGGCCGACTGGCCGGGGCCGCCGGCGAAGAAGATCACCGGGTCGGGCTGCGGTTCGGCGGCGCGCGAAGCGACCAGGCCGACCTTCAGGGACAGCTTGCGGCCATCGGGCTTGGCGGGATCCTCGGGGACTTCGAGCACCGCGCATTCGGCGCGCGAGGTAGCGCCGGTGCCGGGCTGCGAAAGCTCGCAGGGCGTGAACTCCAGGCTGCCCAGGGTGCGCGCGGCGGCGGGCGACGAGGCCAGCGCGGCGGCGAGGGCAAAAGGCAACAACAGCGGTTTCATGGCATCCCCATGGCTAGGCCAAAGCGGCCGTCAGGATGACAGACGAACCGGGGTGCCGAAACGTGACAAAGGGGACGGCCGCGCGGCTGCCGCCTGGTGGGCCAGCGCCGCGGCTATTTGCTGCTGACGTACTTCTCGCGGCGGATGTGCGGCACCGGCAGGCCGGCCGTCTTCAGCGCCTCGAAGCAGGCGTCCACCATGTTCGGGTTGCCGCACAGGTAGGCGATGTCGCCTTCGGCCGAGGGCGCGAACTCCGCCAGCACGTCCTGCACGTAGCCCTTGCGCACGTCCGGATGGGGATTCTCCGGCAGTTCGCGGCTGAAGCAGGGCACGAAGCGGAAATTCGGGTGGCCTTCGGCGAAGGCATAGAAGTCTTCGCCGTACAGCAGCTCGGCCGGCGTGCGGCAGCCGAACAGCAGCACCACCTCGACGCCGCGCTCCTGGATCAGGGCGTGCAGGGTCGGCAGCATCGCGCGGTAGGGCGTGACGCCGGTGCCGGTGCCGATCAGCAGGTAACGCCGGTTGGTGTCGCCCGGCATCAGGCAGAAGCGGCCGTAGGGCCCGCTGGCCTGGATCTGCTGGCCTTCGTCCAGGGCTTCGAACAGCGCCGTGGCGGCGCCGCCGGCGACATAGCTCACCGCGATCTCGACCGTCTCGCCCGGGGCCAGCGCATGGTCGTGCATGGTCGCCAGCGAATAGCTGCGCTTGGTCGGCGTGCCGTCGGGATAGTTGAAGTGCACCTGCACGAACTGCCCCGGGATGAAGTCCAGCGGCTGGCCGTCGTCGCGCGCGAAGGCGAGGTGGCGGACGGTGGGCGCGAGCATGCGGCTGCCAACCAGGCGGAGCGGGAAGTGCACGATGGCCAAGCGG
>CBFGOZ010000052.1:0-11944 GCA_965650505.1 uncultured Arenimonas sp. | reverse complement strand
ACCAGGTCGCGCGGCGGCTGGATGTCCTTGAGCTCGATGCGGTTGACCTTGATGCCCCACGGATGGGTGGCCACGTCCACCACGGACAGCAGCTTGGCGTTGATCTCGTCGCGCTTGCTCAGCGACTCGTCCAGGTCCAGCGAACCGATCGAGGTGCGGATGTTGGTCATCACCAGTGCGATGGTGGCCTGTTCGAGGTTGGACACCTCGTAGGCGGCCTTGGCGGCGTCGAGCACCTGGAAGAAGATCACGCCGTCCACCTTCACCACGGCGTTGTCGCGGGTGATGACGTCCTGCGAGGGCACGTCCAGCACCTGCTCCATCATGTTGACCTTGCGGCCGACGCTCTGGATCACCGGCATAAGGAAGTGCAGGCCCGGACTCATGGTGTGGGTGTACTTGCCGAAGCGCTCGACGGTCCACTCATAACCCTGCGGCACCATCCGCACCGTCTTGATCAGGACGATGACGCCGGCGAGCAGGATGATGACGGTCAGGACTTCCATGGTTCGCACTCCCCTGTGAACGAGGGCCACAGTCTATAGCGTGGCGGCCGGGCCGCTGGGCGGTTGTTATTGCGAATCATTCTTGTCCGTAATAAAATCTTAACCGTCCGCCGGCTCCCCCGGCCCCCTTGGTTAGACCCCCATGTCCCCGACCCTGCGCCTCGCCATCTCGCTAGCCCTGCTGCCGGCCGCCGCTTTCGCGGCCGAGAACCCCGACCAGTCCCTGGTCCGCCTCGACCGCATCAACGTCTTCGGCAACCTGGCCGAGGTGAAGCAGGCCGCCGGCTCCGCCCACTACATCGACGGCGAGACGCTGGAGAAGTTCGCATACCGCGACATCCACCGCGTGCTGCGCCAGGTGCCCGGCGTCTACCTGGTCGAGGAAGAGGGCTACGGCCTGCGCCCGAACATCGGCATCCGCGGCTCGGGCACCGACCGCAACAGCCGCATCACGGTGATGGAGGACGGCGTGCTGATCGCGCCGGCGCCCTATGCCGCCCCGGCCGCGTATTACTTCCCGACCATGTCGCGCATCAGCGCGGTCGAGGTCCGCAAGGGCTCGGCCTCGGTCGTGGCCGGCCCGCGCACCACCGGCGGCGCCCTGAACCTGATCTCGACCCCGATCCCGACCACCGCTTCCGGCGAAATCGACGTCTCGGTCGGCAGCGACGCCACCCTGCTGGCCCACGGCTGGGCCGGCGCCATGGGCGAACGTTTCGGCGGCCTGATCGAGGGCGTGCGCCAGCAGACCGACGGCTTCAAGCGCGTGGACGGCGGCGGCGACAGCGGCTACGGCCTGAACGACGCGGTCGCCAAGCTGCGCTGGATCAGCAGCCCGGAGGCGACGCGCTACCAGCAGCTCGACCTCAAGATCGGCCGCAACACCCAGGACAGCGACGAAACCTACCTGGGCCTGACCGACGCCGATTTCGCCGCCGACCCGAACCGCCGCTACGCCGCCTCGCGCCTGGACAACATCCAGACCGAGCAGCACCTGTACGAACTGCGCCACCTGATCGAACTCGGCGACAACGCCGACCTGACCACGGTCGCCTACCGCACCGAGTTCTCGCGCAACTGGTACAAGCTCAACGACGTCCAGGGCGTGTCCATCGCCAGCATCCTGGCCGACCCCACGACCTACGCCGCGCAGTACGGCTGGCTGACCGGCAGCACCGACAGCCCGGTCAATGCCCTGCGCCTGCGCAACAACAACCGCAGCTACTACGCCCAGGGCATCCAGAGCGTGCTGGGCCTGGGCTTCGAAAGCGGCGCCGCCGCGCATGACCTGGAGATCGGCCTGCGCCTGCACCGCGACCAGGAAGACCGCTACCAGAACGACGACCGCTACCAGATGGTCGGCGGCCAGCTGGTGCTCACCACCGACGGCGCGCCCGGCACCCAGGAAAACCGCGTCGGCGACGCCGAGGCGCTGTCGCTCTACGTGCAGGACACCATCACCCTGGGCCGCTGGATCCTCAGCCCGGGCGTGCGCTATGAGCGCATCGACCTGAGCCGCACCAACTATTCCACCGCCACCGGCCGCCGCGACGTGGTGCTGTCGGTCAACGAAACCGAAGTGGATGCGGTGATTCCCGGCTTCGGCGCCACCTGGCTGATGGATCAGAACCTGAGCCTGTTCGCCAGCGTGCACCGCGGCTTCAACCCGCCCGGCCCGGCCTCGGGTTCCGAGTCGGAGAAGAGCGTCAACGCCGAGTTCGGCCTGCGGTATGGCCGCGACGCGCTGAGCACCGAACTGGTCGGCTTCGTCAGCGACTATTCGAACCTGGTCGGCACCTGCACCGCCTCCAGCGGCGGCAACTGCACCATCGGCGACCAGTTCGACGGCGGCGAGGCGCGGGTCAGCGGCCTCGAGGCTACCCTGGGCTACGACTTCGGCCAGGGCGGCGCGCTGTCCTTCCCGGTGTCGCTCAGCTACACCTACACCCGCGCCGAGTTCCGCAACAGCTTCGAATCGAGCTTCGAGGAATGGGGCGACGTGCAGAGCGGCGACCGCCTGCCCTACCTGCCCGAGCACCTGCTGCACGCCGAAGCCGGCGTGGTCGGCGAACGCTGGCGCCTGGCGCTGGCCGCCAACTACCTGGACGAGATGCGCAGCGTCGCGGGCCGCGGCGCCATCCCGGCGGGCGAGGCCACCGACTCGGCCGTGGTCTGGGACCTCAGCGCCGGCTTCCGCCTCGACGAGCAGGCCGAGCTCTACGCCCGCATCGAGAACCTGGCGGACGAGGAGTACATCGTCGCCCGCCGCCCGGCCGGCGCCCGCCCGGGCCAGCCGCGCAGCGCCTTCGTCGGCATCCGCCTGGCTTTCTGAGGCCGGCCGGCGGGCGTGCGATCCAAGGGCCGGGGCTCCCCCCGGCCCTTTCTTCTTTGCCGCCAGAAACAGGGGCAAAATCCGGGGTCAGAGTCCATTTATCTTCCGCCGCCGCATTGCTCCAGTGCGTACCGCCGGAAAAGGGCCAGATCGACTTCCCGAGGCGTAATCTGGCCACAGGCCGGACACCGGCCCCGGGGAAGGGAACCCGCCCCTCCTTATGCCCTTTCCCCTGGGCAATATAAATCGACTCTGACCCCGGATCTGCTGCGACCCTTTTCCCTGCCGCCGCATCCATGACCGATGTGAGCCCACCCTCGTCCTTCGCCATCGATGTGCCCGACACCCTGCTGGCCCGCGCCCGACGCGGCGAGGCGAGTGCGTTCGAGCAGATCTACCGGCGGTTCGAGCGGCCGGTCTTCACCCTGGCGCTGCGCCTCACCGGCGAGCGCGAGGAGGCCCAGGACGTGCTGCAGGACACCATGCTCAAACTCTTCGACCGCATCGGCGAGTTCCGCTCCGAGTCGCCCTTCTGGGGCTGGCTGCGGCAGATCGCCGTCAACGAGGCGCTGATGCGCCTGCGCAAACGCGGCCGCACGCCTTTCACCGAAGACTCGGACGAGATCGAGCTCGAGTGCCACGACACGATGCTGCCGCCGGCGGCGGCCGACGCCGCCCTGCTCACCCGCGCCCTGGGCCGCATGCCCGACGCCACCCGCAGCGTGCTCTGGCTCTACCACGCCGAGGGCTACACCCACGAGGAGATCGCCGGCCTGATGGGCAAGACCGCCAGCTTCTCCAAATCCCAGCTCGCCCGCGGCACCCGCCGCCTGCGCGAGCTGCTGAACGTCGAAACGGAGGTCGGCTCCCATGCCTGACGCCCACACCCCCAGCCACGAGCTCAGCGTTGCCGAAGCCCTGGCCCGGCTGCCGCTGGAAACGCCGGACCGCAGCGCCTGGCCCCTGCTCGAACGCCGCATCATCGCCGCGGCACCGGCGCATCCGCGTCCACGCTGGCCGTTCGCGATCGCCGCGGCGGCCGTGCTTGCCGTGGCCGCCCTAATGCCCCGGCTGATGACGCCGCCGCCCACCGCGCCTGCGCCTGCGCCCCTGGCCACCACTGCGCCGGCCACCGCCGACGAACTTGACGCGCTGATGCGCGAATCCGCCCAGCTTGAGAACTTCATCAGCGCCGTGTCCGCCGACGAGATGGCCTCGGCCAGCGCCGCCGCGCTGGGGCTGGAGTACGAAGACCGCCTGCGCCGCCTCGACGTCGCGCTGTCGGCGCCCACGCTCGACCTTCCCACCCGCACCCAGCTCTGGCAGCAGCGCGTCTCGCTGTTGCGCGAATACGCCGGCGTGCAGGGCACCTCGCAGTGGCTGGCCGCCGATGGCGGCACGCTCGACGGCGCCCTGGTCGCCACCTTCTGACTCCTTTTCACCCCACGAGGTATTCCCGATGAAGCTCCGCCTGATTCCCCTGATGGTGGCCGCCGCACTGGCGACCTCGGCCCAGGCCGCCGACACTCCCAAGGCCGCCAGCGACGACGCCGCCAAGCGCGCCGAACTCGAGCGCGCCCGCGCCGAGATGGCCCGGTACGCCGGCCGTGTCGCCGAGCTCAGCCGTGAACTCGGCGAGCGCGGCGGCTACAGCTTCTCCTTCAACAGCGAAGAGTTCGACCGCGTGCGCGGCCGGCCCGCGATCGGCGTGGTGATGGGCACCAATCCGGCCGCGAACGGCGTGCGCCTGGCCGCGGTCACGCCGAACGGCCCCGCGGCGAAGGCCGGCCTGCGCGCCGGCGACGTGCTGCTGAGCGTCGACGGCAAGACCATTTCCGGCAAGGGCGAAACCGCCATCGCCCAGGCGCGCGAACTGCTGGGCGACCTGAAGGAAGGCCAGCAGCTCCGGCTCGGCTACGTGCGCGAAGGCAAGGCCGGCCAGGCGACGGTGAAGGCCGAGCCGCTGGACCGGGTGATGGTGTTCCGCACCGGCGACCCGGACCCGTCAGAAGCGCTCGCCTACGAGCGCGCCCGCGCGATGCCGGTGATCGCGCCGCGCGTCGAGATGGAGCTGGCCCGCCTCGCGGCCGCGCCCTGCCCGCCCGGCAGCGACAAAGACTGCAGTTTCCCCGCCCTGGCCCAGGCCTTCCGCTGGAGCGGCCTGAACCTGGCCTCGATGAACCCGCAGCTCGGCCGCTACTTCGGCACGTCCACCGGCGTGCTGGTGCTCAGCGGAGGCGAAGGCATGCAGGCGCTGGAGTCGGGCGACGTGATCCAGCGCATCGACGGCCAGGCGGTGCAGTCGCCGCGCGACGCCATGCGCGCGCTGCGCGACCAGGACGAGGGCGAGAAGGTCAAGGTCGAGGTGCTGCGCGAACGCAAGGCGCGCACCGTGGAAGTGACCGTGCCCGACGCGCCCGGCGTGCGCTGGTTCGCACCGCCCCCGCCGCCCGCCCCGCCGGCGCCGCCGGTACCGCCCACCCCGCGCACTCCGGGCGTCGCCCCTGCGCCGCCGGCGCCCCCCGCACCGGGCGCCGCGCCGACCCCGCCTGCACCGCCTCCGCCGCCGGCCATCGACGGCGACACCGTCGCCTTCGCCGACGGCGTCGTCACCCGCATCGTCAGCCGGCAGCGCTGGGTGGACGAAGAAGGCAATGAGCACATCGTGATCCAGACCGAGGCCGATTCCGCGGAGTGAGCCCCGCTTCCGGCGGCCGCGCCTCCGGACAGGCGCGGTCGCCGATGCTTGCCCACGACGCACCGTCAACGTTCTACTGGGCACCCGAGACTCCGGATGTCCCGACGGATGCGTTTCAGAACCCGCGTGCTGCTGGTGACCGCCGTACTGCTGGCGGTGGTCGCCTTCGTCTCGTTCCGCGCCGGGCAGCACCTGCCCGGCCAAGCGCTGAACGAACCGGGCGCCACGCTGCCGACCGCCCCGGCCAGTGATTCCGAGGCCCGCGCGCCGAACGGGATCGCCCCGCCACGACCCGGCGAACCCTTGCCGCCTCGGGAGGCTGCGATCACCGACATCGCGCCGCTGCTGCAGTCGCGCGCCGATGCCGGCGACCACAAGGCCGCCTGCCGGCTCGGCATCGAACTGCTGCGCTGCCATCTTCTGCTCAAGGTGCACCAGGCTTTGGTCGCCGACTGGATGCAGGAACTTGAACTTTCCCAGGAGGCGAAGGGCAAGCCGGAAGATGCCAACCGGGTGGCTGGCCTCAACCTCGGCTACCTCGAACAGTCGCGGCTCTGCGCGTCGCTCCCGGAAGGCCTGGTTGCGCAGGGGCCGCGGTACCTGCGGGCCGCCGCCCTGGCGGGCGAGCCGGAGGCGATGCTGCGTTACGCCGACGGCCAGTCGCTGGACACGCAGGGAGGATACGGATTCGTGCGGACGCCGGAGTTCGATCAGTGGCGTGCAGAAGCCTCGGCCGTCCTGCACGCCGCCCTGGCGGCCGGACGTCCGGAAGCGGTGGAGCTGCTGCGCCAGGCCTATGCCGGCGACCAGGGCTGGGTGCAGGGCCTGGTCGCCGACGACCCGATGCTGGCGCACGCCTATTTCCTGCTTCAGGGCCGGCTCTTCAACAGCCCGACGGCCACGCCGCTTCCGCCGCCCCAGGGCCTCGGCGCGGACCATGTCCGCCAGGCCGAAGAGTTGGCGGGATCCCTGCATGAGCGGCACTTCCAGGGTCGACAGCTCGACTTCATGACTTCGCTGCATGGCCTGTCGCCGATGTACGACCCGACCGGCATCTCGGGACCGGCCTTCCGCGACCACGCCTTCTGCGAACCGCCGCGGACCCCCGCCCGTGGCTGACCGCCGCAAGCACCGACGCGGCGTCGCGGGACTGACGATGCTGCTGGCCGTGATGTTCGCGACAGCATGGTGGTGGCGGTACGAAGCACCGACTGCTGCGCAGGGCGCCGTTCCGCCAACCGGCACGGAACAGCTTGGATCCGCCCCTGCAGAGCGCAGCGAACCGCCCCCGGAACCCGAGGGTCCCGTGCCTGCCTCGGCCCTGCCTGCGGAAATCGCCTCGCTGCTGTCGCGCGCCGACGCCGGCGATGCGGCGGCCGCCTGCCAGCTCGGGGTACGCCTGAATCTCTGCACGCGTGCTTCGTTCTTTTCCGACGAGATGCTGGATGCCCTCCGTGCGCAGGAAGCGAAGCAACACGCCAAGGGTGACCTGGCCGGCGCGAACTCGTCCGCGGCCACCCTGCTGAAGGTAACGCGCATCCGCCAGCAGTGCGACGGCGTGCCGGAAACGCTGCAGCGCCGGGCGTTCGACTACCTGAGACAGGCCGCGCTGGCGGGCGAACCGGAGGCGATGATCCGGTACTCGCGGGGGCAGCACCTGATGGGGCGCTCGACCTTCGGGTTCATCCGGACGCCGCAGTTCGACACCTGGCGGCGCGAAGCCCTGCCGATGCTGGAGGCGCGACTGGCCGCCGGCCATCCGGAAGCGGTGCTGGTCATGCTCGAGGCCCGAGGCGAAGCCAACTTCCTGAGCATGGTCACCCCGCGGGATCCGACTCTCGACCTCGCCTACCGGCTGCTTGCGCGCCACCTGTTCGGCGAGCACCCGTCGCTGCGCCGCCACCTGAAGATGCACGGATTCACGCCCGAACAGCGCCGCGAAGCCGAGCGACTGGCGGAGGACTGGCACCGGCAAACATTCGGCGCGCGAAAGCTCGAGATCCGGGACCACCTGGCGGGCCTGGTGGATGCGATCGATGACGAAAACGAGTTCAGCTGGCCGCGGCCTTCGCGCCTCGTCGACCCCTGCAGCAAGAGTCTCCCGGAGGCGGCCCCATGAATCGCCGCCGGAACCTGCTGCTCCTGGCGGTCGGCGTCACGCTGGCACTCGCCGTTTTCCTTTTCCGGAACAGCCCCCCCGCGCGCCTGTCGCAGGCGACGAACCCCGAGGAGTTGGCAGAGGACATCCCGTTTGCTCCGCCGACCGTACCGGCAAAAGAAGCTTCGCCTCCCCTGCCACCGCAGGATGCGCCGCTCGCCACGACGGTGCCGTCGCTGGTGGCACGAGCCGAGGCCGGCGATTCCCGCGCTGCCTGCCGGCTGGGCATGGAACTGCTTCGATGCGAGCAGTTGGAGCAATGGAACCGGATTACGCTTGGAATGCCGGACATCGAGTCGATGTTCGATCACGAGGGCAATCTCGGTGCCGCCAACTTCCAGGCCGAAGAAAAAATCTGGAGGATCGAGCGCCTCGCACACTGCGCAACGGTGCCGGTGCACCTTCGCGGCCAGGGTTCGAACTATCTGAGGCAAGCCGCCTACGCCGGCGATCCCTATGCAATGCATGCCTATGCGGAAGGCATGCACTTCGGCATTGAGATGCGAGGCATCGCCCTGGACCTGCACTTCGAGGCCTGGCGACGCGACAGCCCGGCAATGATGCATGCCGCGCTGCGTGCGGGGAATCCGACCGCGGCATTTTCCTTGTTCACGGCCTATCAGGATGACCACGGCCCATTTACCGCGCTGGTCCCGGACGACACCTTCCAGGCCGCCGTGTTCCACCTGCTGAGCGTTCGACTGTTCGGCATGCGCGACCGCCTGTCCACCTTCACCAGTTTGGACGCGACCGGCGTGGCCAATGCGTACAAGGAGGCCGAGGCGCTGCACCAGCGCTACTTCGGCGGACGGCGGTTCGACCAGTCACGTGCGCTTGCGTATCCCGCCCATGTCGCGCCTTCTCCGGGGCGGGCGCCGCGGGCCTTCTGCGAATAGTCCGGGGCTGAGGCTCCAAGGGCGGGCATGGGACGAGCGGGCTCGGAAGCAGGAAGGGCCGGGCGTGGGAGCGCCGGTTTGTTGGACCGGGCCCGGGCCCGCGTATAATCGCGGCCGTTCCATTGGCTTCGGGGAGTAGCCCATCCCTCCCGGGAACCGCGCATCAACACACTTGGCGACACGCCATGGTGCGCGGGCAAGGCAGCCGCCTTGCGGGCAAGACCGAAGGCCAGCGCGTCGCGAACCCGGGCCGGGCCGCGAGGCGCCGGCCTTCGTCCGCCCTGCGTCCCGGCCCCGGAGTACTTCTTGGACGCCTTGTTCGTTTCCACCCTGGCCGTGGCCATCGCCGAGATCGGCGACAAGACCCAGCTGCTGGCCCTCGTGCTCGCCGCGCGCTACCGCAAGCCCTGGCCCATCATCGCCGGCATCCTCGCCGCCACCCTGCTCAATCACGCGCTGGCCGGCTGGTTCGGCAGCCTCATCACCGCCTGGGTCGACCCGCAGTGGCTGCGCTGGGGCGTCGTCCTGTCCTTCCTGGCCGTCGCCGCCTGGGCCCTGGTGCCCGACAAGCTCGACGAGGGCGAAGTGAAGCCGCCGCGCTTCGGACCCTTCGTCGCCACCCTGGTCGCCTTCTTCATCGTCGAGATCGGCGACAAGACCCAGGTCGCCACGATCGTGCTGGCCGCGCAGTACTCGCCGCTGTGGCAGGTGGTCGCCGGCACCACGCTGGGCATGGCCCTGGCCAACGTACCGGTGGTGCTGCTGGGCGCGCGCTTCGCCGCGAAGCTGCCGCTCACTGCCGCGCGCTGGGCCGCCGCCGCGCTGTTCGCCGGCCTTGGCCTGTGGGTCGCCCTGCGCGGGCTGCCGGGGGCGGGCTAGGCCGGCCGGGAAGCCGGGCTGTCCCGAAAGTCCACCTGACAGCCACGTATGGCCCGGCTATCCTCGACCCACCCTGACAGGCCACGACCCCCGGCGTGAGTACCCTGCGCGACACCTTCGAAGACGTACTCGCCGCCCTGCGCGAACGGCCGGACGAGATCCTGCTGGAAGTCGGCGCCGGCGGCGAACTGCTGGTCGCGCGCCTGCGCATGCTGCTGGCCGGCCTGTTGGTGCTGCTGCCGGCGCTGAACCATCTGTCCGGCGGCACCGTGCAGGAAACCCTGGCCGGCCTGGTGGGCGTCGCCCTGGTGCTGCTGCTGAGCCGGCTCTGGCTGGGCCTGGCCAAGCGCAAGCGCCGGCACGCCTGGCTGCCGGCGGTGTCGGCCGGTTTCGACGTCACCCTGGTCACCCTGGTGCTGGCCCTGCTGAGCCTGGAAACCCCGGTGGCGACGCTCAACAGCGCCGTGGTCTGGTGCTGCTATCCGCTCGCCATCTTCGCCACCGCCCTGCGCCACGACCTGCGCGTCACCGTGTTCGCCGGCGCGATGGCGCTGGTGCAGTCGGCCCTGCTCTGGCTCGCCGTCACCCAGATGGTGAACGGGCCGCTGGTGTCGGCGGCCTACGGCACGGTCAGCGCCTCCAGCCAGCTGCAGCGCCTGGTGCTGCTGCTGGCCGTGACCCTGCTAACCGCGGTGGTGGTGTTCCGCGCCCAGCGCCTGACCCAGCTTTCGGGCACCGACGGCCTGACCGGCCTGCCCAATCGCAGCTTCCTAAACACCCGGGTGCCGCAGCAGGTGGCCGAGGCGCGCGCCGAGGGCGGCACGCTCAGCCTGGCCCTGATCGACCTCGACCACTTCCGCCACATCAACGCCGAACTCGGCCACTTGGCCGGCGATCGCGCGCTGCGCCATGCAGTGAAGGTGCTGCGCACGGACCTGGGCCACGGCGACAGCCTGATCCGGGTCGGCGGCGAAGAGTTCGTGCTGGTGCTGCGGCTGCCGATCGGCGCCGCCTGGGAGCGCCTGGAACTGCTGCGGCGCCGGCTCGAGTCCCAGCCCTTCGTGCCCGAGGCCGGCGTCGAGCCGCGCCGGCTCACGCTCAGCGCCGGCCTGGCCGGCTGCCCGCAGGACGCCAACGACCTGTCGGGCCTGATGAAACGCGCCGACCAGCGCCTGCGCCTGGCCAAGGACAACGGCCGCAACCGGGTGGTGGCCCGCGAAGGCTAGGCCTCGCCTTGCCCGGGCCGGGGGCCTGCTCTACCCTGCCGCATCTCCCGGGGATTCCCTTCGCAATGATCAGCAGCATCCTGTTCGGCCTGTTCGGGCTCGCCGTCCTCATCGGCATCGCCTGGCTTTTCTCCAACAACAAGCGCGCGGTGGACTGGCGGCTGGTGGCCACCGGCATCAGCCTGCAGATCGCCTTCGCGGCCCTGGTGCTGCTGGTGCCGGGCGGCAAGGACGTGTTCGACGCGCTGGGCAACGGCTTCGTCAAGATCCTGGGCTTCGTCGGCGCCGGCTCGAACTTCATCTTCGGCGGCCTGATGAACGTCGAGACCTACGGCTTCATCTTCGCCTTCCAGGTGCTGCCGACCATCATCTTCTTCGCCGCCCTGATGGGCGTGCTCTACCACCTGGGCGTGATGCAGGCCATCGTGCGGGTGATGGCCTGGGCCATCACCAAGGTGATGAAGGTGTCGGGCGCCGAGACCACCAGCGTCTGCGCCAGCGTCTTCATCGGCCAGACCGAGGCGCCGCTGACGGTGCGCCCCTACATCCCGCGCATGACCGAATCCGAGCTGATCACCATGATGATCGGCGGCATGGCCCACATCGCCGGCGGCGTGCTGGCGGCCTACGTGGGCATGCTCGGCGGCGGCGACCCGGTGGAATCGGCCTATTACGCCAAGCACCTGCTGGCGGCCTCGATCATGGCCGCGCCGGCCACCCTGGTGATCGCCAAGCTGCTGATCCCGGAAACCGGCAACCCGCTCACCCGCGGCACGGTGAAGATGGAAGTCGAGAAGACCACCTCGAACGTGATCGACGCCGCCGCCGCCGGCGCCGCGGATGGCCTGCGCCTTGCCCTGAACATCGGCGCGATGCTGCTGGCCTTCATCGCCCTGATCGCGCTGCTGAACTGGCCGCTGACCTGGATCGGCGAAGTCACCGGCCTTGCGCAGTGGCTGGGCCGCCCCACCGACATGGCCACGCTGCTGGGTTACCTGCTGGCCCCGATCGCCTGGGTGATCGGCGTGCCCTGGCAGGACGCCACCACCGTGGGCGGCCTGATCGGCCAGAAGATCGTGCTCAACGAATTCGTCGCCTATCTGCAGCTGGCCGAGATCGTCAACGGCAACGTCGAGGGCGTGGTGCTGAGCGAGAAGGGCAAACTGATCGCCACCTACGCGCTGTGCGGCTTCGCCAACTTCAGCTCGATCGCGATCCAGATCGGCGGCATCGGCGGCCTGGCCCCGGA
>CBFGOZ010000051.1:0-11955 GCA_965650505.1 uncultured Arenimonas sp. | reverse complement strand
GACCGCGATCTTCTTCATCAGCGACATCGGCCTGCACCTGCGCGCCTACGGCGACCAGGTCTTCGTGCACACGGCCTCGCTCAAGAGCGGCGCCGCCGCCGGCGACGTGGCGCTGGAAGTGCTGGACCGCAAGGGCGAGGTGGTGGCCAAGGCCGTCACCGACGGCAGCGGCAATGCCCGGGTCGGCTACAGGCTCGACGCCAGCCACGTGCTGGTCGCGCGCAGCGGCAACGATGTGTCCCTGCTGCCGTTCAACCAGCCGGCGCTGGATCTTTCCGAATTCGCGGTGGCGGGCAGGCCGCAGGCCTGGTTCGACGTGTTCGCGTGGTCGGGCCGCGACCTGTACCGGCCGGGCGAGACCGTGCGCATCTCGGCGCTGATGCGCGATTTCGACGGCCGCGCGGTCAAGGCGCAGCCGCTGTTCCTGAGCCTGAAGCAGCCCGACGGCAAAGTGTTCCTGGAAACCCAGCTGGCGCCGGGCGAGGGCGGTTATTACGGCTGGAGCCAGGCGCTGCCCGCCGACGTGCCGACCGGCCGCTGGCAGGTGGAGTTCCGCACCGCGCCGGGCGCCGCCGAGGTGGTGCAGGGCATGAGCCTGCGCATCGAGGAGTTCCTGCCCGAGCGCATGAAGCTGGAGCTGAGCTCGGCGCAGGCCACGCTGCGGCCCGGCGAGAAGCTGACGGTGGACGTGGATGCCGCCTATCTCTACGGCGCGCCGGCCGCGGGCAACCGCTTCACCGCGCGCCTGGCCGTGACGCCCGACCAGCATCCCGTCGAGCAGTATCCCGACCACTTCTTCGGCGACCCGACCATCACCCTGCCCAAGGACGCGAAGGACATGGTGGACGAGGCGCTGGCCGGCAACGGCCGCCTGCGCACCCGGCTCGCGCTGCCCGAGGAAGCATCCAATCCGGGCGCACCGGTCGCGGTCGTGGTCACCGGCAGCGTCTACGAGAGCGGCGGCCGCCCGGTCAGCCGCAGCCTCAAGCGCAGCGTGTGGCCGGCGCCGCAGCTGGTCGGGGTGCGTCCGCTGTTCGATCTCAAGGAAGGCGCGCCGGCCAACGGCGTCGCCGGCTTCGAGGTCCTGCGCAGCGATGCCACCGGCAAGCTCTCCGCGGCACCTGAGCTGAAGGCCAGCCTGGTGCGCGAACTGCGCGACTACCACTGGCGCCAGGACAGCGGCGGCTGGGGGTACGACTTCACCAGCCGGTACGAGACGGTGGAGACCCGCAGCCTGGCCACCCAGCCCTCCGGCGGCACCCGCATCGACTTCCAGGTGGAGTGGGGCGAATACCGCCTCGAGATCACCGACCCGGCCACCGGCCTGACCACGCGCCTGCCCTTCGTCGCCGGCTGGAGCTGGGACAACCAGAACCGCGGCCTCGACGCCCGCCCCGACAAGGTCAAGCTGGCGCTGGACAAGACCGCCTACCGGGCCGGCGACAAACTCAAGGTCACGGTGACGCCGCCCCAGCCGGGCCCCGGCATCCTGATCGTGGAAAGCGACCGGCTGCTGCACGTGCAGCCGCTGGACGCCAAGCCCGGCGCCACCTACGAGCTCGCGGTCACCGAAGACTGGGAGCGCCATGACGTCTACATCACCGCCCTGGTGTTCCGCGGCGGTTCGGCGGTGGAGAAGGTCACGCCGGCGCGCGCCGTCGGCGTCGCCCACGTGCCGATGGACCGCGCCGCGCGCAGCGTGCCGGTGACGGTCGAGACGCCGAAGCAGACGCGACCCGAGCAGGACCTGCCGGTGACCATCACCGCGCCCGCCCTGGCCGGCAAGACCGCCTGGGCGACGGTGTCGGCGGTGGACGTCGGTATCCTCAACATCACCCGCTTCCCGGTGCCGGACGCAGCGAAACATTTCTTCGCCCAGCGCCGGCTCGGCGTGGATGCGCGTGATCTCTATGGCCGCGTGATCGAGAGTTTCGAGGGCGAGGCGGCGACGCTGCGTTTCGGCGGCGACATGGCCCTGGCGGCCTTGCCGCAGGCGCGCCGCCCGACCGCGCGGGTGCAGACGGTGGACCTGTTCGCCGGCCCGGTGAAGCTCGACGCGCAGGGCCGCGCCCAGGTGAACGTGGCGGTGCCGGACTTCAACGGCACGCTGCGGGTGTCGGCGCTGGTCTTCAGCGACGAGGTCTACGGCCAGGGCAGCAGCGAGAGCGTGCTGCGCGCGCCGATCCTGGCCGAGGTCAGCGCACCGCGCGCGCTGGCCCCGGGCGACCGCAGCACGGTCACGCTGGACCTGCAGAACTACACCGGGGCAGCGGGCGAGTTCACGGTCAGCCTCGACACCCGCGGGCCGATCGCGGTGGCCGGCGAGCGCCGCAAGGTGGCGCTGGCGGCCGAGGAAAAGACCACGCTCAGCTACGCGCTCAGCGGCACCGAGGGTTTCGGCGTCGGCACCTTGCGGCTGCGCGTGGAGGGCGGCGGCCATGCGGTCAACCGCGAGTTCGACGTGCCGGTGCGTGCGGCCTGGAGCGGCATCGTGCGCTCGCGCGCGCAGAGCCTGGCCCCGGAGGCATCTCTGGCGCTGGGCAGCGACCTGGCCGCCGGGCTGATGCCTGGCACGGTGTCCACGCGACTGACGGTGACCGCGGTGCCGCCGATCCCGTTCGCGCGCGCGCTGCAGGACCTGCTGGACTACCCCTACGGCTGCGTCGAGCAGACCACCACGCGCGGCTACGCGGCCCTGCTGCTCGATGGCGACAGTGCGCGCCGCATGGGCTTCACCGGCCTGGACGAAACCACGCGCCGCCAGCGCCTCGAAGGCGCCTTCAGCCGCCTGGCGGCCCTGCAGACCGAGAACGGCCACTTCTCGATGTGGGGCGGCGACGACAGCACGCCGATCCTGACCCCGTACATCGCCGAGTTCCTGCTCGGCGCGCGCGAGGCCGGGTTCGCGGTGCCCGAGGCGATGCTGCAGAAGTCGCTCGAACGGCTCAACGAGGACCTGCTCACCGGTGGCGTGCCCTTCTACGCCTACGACGAGTCGGACCACCTGCGTTTCGCCTACCAGGCCCAGGCCGGCTACGTGCTGGCCAAGCTGAACCGGGCGCCGCTGGGCACGCTGCGCGCGCTCTACGACAACGAGCGCGGCAAGGCCCGCACCGGCCTGCCGCTGCTGCAGCTGGGCCTGGCGCTGGTCCTGCAGGGCGACGAGGCGCGCGGCGCCAAGGCGATCAACGAAGCCCTGGCCAAGAAGGACCAGCGGCCGCGCTGGCTCGGCGACTACGGCAGCGAGCTGCGCGACCGCGCCCTGATGCTGGCCCTGCTGCGGGAGAACGGCCGCGGCGGCAAGCCGCAGGACGACCGCCTGCTGGCCCTGTCGCGCGACCTGCAGGCGCGCGGCGCCGAGCGCCACTACTGGCTCAGCACCCAGGAACAGATCGCCCTGGCGCGGCTGGGCCGGGCACTGACGCTGGACGCATCGGGCACCTTCTCCGGCCAGCTGGCCGTGGGCGGCGAAACCGACGAGCTCAGCGCGGACAGGCTGTTCAGCCGTGACTTCGGCATCGGCGACCTCAATGCCGGCGTGCGCTTCACGCCGAAGGCGCAGGCGCCGGTGTTCGCCAGCATCGACGTGGCTGGCGTGCCGCGTACGGCCCCGGCGCCCGACGACAGCGCGATCAGCGTACAGCGCAGCTGGCACAACCCCGACGGTACGCCCTGGAAGCCGGGTCCGCTGAAGGAAGGCCAGGTGCTGGTGGCGGCCCTGCGCATCGAAGCGCGTGAGGCCATGCCCGATGCGCTGGTGGTCGACCTGCTGCCGGCCGGCCTGGAAGTCGAGAACCTCAACCTGACCGATCCCGCGCAGTGGGCCGATGTCAGCGTCGGCGGCACCCCGCTCGGCGACCGCGGCGATGCCGCCGAAGTGCTGCACGAGGAGTATCGCGACGACCGCTACGTGGCGGCGATCAAGCTCTACGCCGGCCAGGCCACCCAGCTGTTCTACCTGGTGCGGGCCGTGACGCCGGGCACTTATGTGGTGCCGCCGCCGCAGGTCGAGGACATGTATCGGCCCGAGCTGCGCGGCGTCGGTCGCGCGGTGCCGGCGTCTGTGACCGTCGTGCAGCCCTGAGATGGCGACGGCGGCACCCCGGGGCGGTCCGCGCGTGGCGCGGGTCGCCTGGCCTTGGAAGGGCCGCGGCGATACCGCCCGGCCCGGGCGCCGGATCCCGCGCGCCCGAACGGTGTTGATCGCCACGGGCGGCCTGCTGGCCCTGCTGTTCTGCCTGGACCGCCTGTTCCCGCCGCCGCTGCCTGCTGCCGACGGCGGCGGCGCCGTGGTGCTGGCAGCCGACGGCACGCCGCTGCGCGCCTTCGCCGACCGTGAGGGCGTCTGGCGCTACCCGGTCACGCTCGACCAGGTGTCGCCGCATTACCTTGAGGCGCTGGTCACCTACGAGGACCGCTGGTTCCGCCGGCACCCGGGCATCAATCCGTTCGCGCTGCTGCGGGCGGGCGGCCAATGGCTGGCCAATGGCCGCGTGGTGTCGGGCGGTTCGACCCTGAGCATGCAGGTCGCGCGCATCCTGGATCCGCATCCCCGCACCGCGACCGGCAAGCTGCGCCAGGGCCTGCGCGCGCTGCAGCTGGAGTGGCGGTTCTCGAAGGACGAGATCCTGACGCTCTACCTCAACCACGCGCCCTTCGGCGGCACCATCGAAGGCGTCGAGGCGGCCAGCTGGGCCTACCTGGGCAAACCCGCGCGCAATTTGTCGCAGGCCGAGGCGGCGCTGCTGGCGGTGCTGCCGCAGGCCCCCAGCCGGCTGCGCCCCGACCGCCACCCCGAGGCGGCGCGGGCGGCCCGCGACAAGGTGCTGGCGCGGATGGCGGCGCGGCAGGTCTGGTCCGCCGCCGACGTGGCCGACGCACGCATCGAGCCGGTGGTGTCGCGCCGGCTGCAGCCGCCGATGTCGGCGGCGCTGCTGGCGCAGCGGCTGCGCGCCGAAGCGCCGGACCAGGCGCGCATCACCAGCACGCTCGACGCCGGGCTGCAGCGCCTGCTCGAACAGCGCCTGGCCGCGTATTTCGCCCGCCTGCCCGAACGCACCTCGGCCGCGCTGCTGGTGGTGGACAACGCCAGCCTGGAGGCGCGCGCCTACGTCGGTTCGCTGGAGTTCGGTGACGCCGCCCGTCTGGGCCACGTGGACATGGTGCGGGCGACCCGTTCGCCCGGATCGACCCTGAAGCCCTTCCTGTACGGGCTGGCCATCGACGACGGCCTGGTGCATTCGGAAAGCCTGCTGGTGGACGCGCCCCAGAGTTTCGGCGACTACCGGCCGGCCAACTTCGACCCCGCCTTCAATGGACCGGTGTCGGTGGCCGAGGCGCTGCGCCTGTCGCTGAACGTGCCGGCCGTGGACGTGCTCGACCGGCTGGGACCGGAGCGTTTCGCCGCCCGGCTGGCGCACGCCGGCCTGACCCTGCAGCTGCCGCGTGGCGCCCGGCCGAACCTGTCGATCATCCTCGGCGGCACCGGCACGCGGCTGGAGGAGCTGGTGGGCGCCTACGCTGCGCTCAACCGCGACGGCCTGGCCGGCCCGGTGCGCTACCGCCCGGACGCGCCGCGCCAGGACCGCCGGCTGCTGTCGCCGGGCGCGGCCTGGATCGTGCGCGAGATCCTGGAGCAGCACGGCCGCCCCGGCCAGCGCGAGGACGGCTTCGACACCAGCGGCCGCCCGCGCGTGGCCTGGAAGACCGGCACCAGCTACGGCTTCCGCGACGCCTGGGCGCTGGGTGGGACGGCGCGCTACACCGTCGGCGTCTGGGTCGGGCGGCCGGACGGTACCCCGCTGCCGGGCCAGTACGGCGCGATCACCGCGTTGCCGCTGCTGTTCGAAGTGGTCGACAGCCTGCCGCGCGCTTCCAGCGATACGCGCCGCCGCGCGCCACCCGCCGGCGTGCGCAAGCTCGACATCTGCTGGCCGCTGGGCCTGCCGCCGGATCCGGCGGCGCCGTCGCTGTGCCACGAAAAACGCGAGGCCCTGGCCCTGGCCGGCGTGCTGCCGCCGACCCTGCCCGAACGCGAATCGCGGCTGTGGGGCAGCGGGCGGCTGGTGCTGGAGCTGGACGCGGCCACGGGGCAGCGGCTCAGCGCCAGTTGCTCAGGTGCGCATACCCGTCGCCGCATCGAAGTGGCGCGATGGCCCGGCCTGGCCTATCCCTGGCTGCCGGCGGCCACCCGGCGCGCCAGCACGATCCCGCCGCTGGCGCCCGACTGCGCGCCCGACGCCCTGGCGGCGATGGAAACCCTGCGCATCGACGGCCCCGGCGACGGCGCCCGGCTGGCGCGTGCGCCCGGCAGCCCGCAGGCGCCGACGCTGCGCCTGCGCGCCGTCGGCACCGACGCGCGCGTGCGCTGGCTGGTGAACGGGCGCCTGGCGGGCGAAAGCCGCGGCGGCCGGCCGTGGTTGCACGCCTTCGACGAACCCGGCGAACAGCGCATCACCGCCCTGGCCGACACCGGCGCCTGGGCCGAGCTCCGCCTGCGCGTGCTGCGCTGATGACGGCGCAAAAGGAAAGGGCGGCCGAAGCCGCCCTTTCCGGAGCCATCACCGCAAGGTTCAGGCCAGGTGTTCAAGCACGTAGTCGGCCGAGGAAACCTTGAACTCGCCGGGGGCTTCGACGTGCAGCTGCTTGACGACGCCGTCCTCGGCGTACAGCGCGAACCGCTTGGCGCGCAGGCCCATGCCGAAGGCGGTGGCGTCGAGCTCCAGGCCCAGGGCCTTGGTGAACGCGCCGTTGCCGTCGGCGAGCATGTGCACACCGGCCGGCACGTTCTGGTCCTTGGCCCAGGCGCCCATCACGAACGCGTCGTTGACCGACAGGCAGGCGACGTCGATGCCGCGCTTGCTGAACTCATCGAACTTCTCGACGTAACCCGGCAGGTGCTTGGCCGAGCAGGTGGGGGTGAAGGCGCCGGGCACCGCGAACAGCACCACCTTCCTGCCGCCGAACAGCTCGTGGGTGTCCACGGGCTGCACGCCGTCGCGCAGTTCATTGAGGGTGGCCTGGGGAATCTTGTCGCCGATCTGGATGCTCATGGCAGCTCCGGTGGGGTGGGGGAGGCGGACGCGCAGTGTACCCAGCGCGCGTGACCGGCGCGTGGGCGTGAACGTGGGTTTCTGGGGCCGGGCGGAAGGTTTTTCAACGCCTTGAAGGCCCGTCGGCGGGCCCTATCTTCCGGTCATGGCGGCCCCGCGCCGTCGAACCCACGGAGACCAACCATGAGCCTGATCCGCTATTCCGCCAGCAACCCCCGCGCCCTGCAGGACGAGATCAAGCAGGTGTTCGACAAGTTCCTCAACAACGACGACACCGACGCCTCCAGCGTCGTCACCAGCCAGTGGGTCCCGCGCGTGGACATCAAGGAGGAAGCCGACCGCTTCCTTATCTTCGCCGACCTGCCGGGCGTGGACCCGAACGCGATCGAGGTGCAGATGGACAAGGGCATCCTTTCGATCAAGGGCGAGCGCCGCACCGAGTCGGCCGCGCAGGGCGACCGCTATTCGCGCATCGAGCGCGCGCACGGGGTGTTCTACCGCCGCTTCGCGCTGCCCGACAGCGCCAACCCCGAGGGCATCACCGCCGCCGGCAGGCACGGCGTGCTGGAGATCAGCATCCCCAAGCGCCCGGAGACCACGCCGCGCCGCATCCAGGTGCAGTAAGCGACGCGGGCCGCCAGGGAAGGCGGCGCGTTCCCGGCCCGCCGCTCCGTGCGCGGAGCGGCGGGGCCGGAGGCGTACAATCCAACCCGCGGCGATCCCGCGGGTTTTCCTTTGCCAGAGGCAGACGATGCAGTTCAAGGACTACTACGAAACCCTCGGCGTGGAGCCGACGGCCGGCGAGGCGGAGATCAAGACCGCCTACCGCCGCCTCGCCCGCAAGTTCCACCCGGACGTGAGCAAGGAAAAGGGCGCCGAGGAGCGCTTCAAGGCCGTCAACGAGGCCTACGAGGTGCTGCGCGACAAGGACAAGCGCGCCGAATACGACCAGCTGCGCGCGCACGGCTACCGCCCGGGCGAGGAGTTCCGCCCGCCCCCCGGTTTCAACCCCGGCGGCTTCGGCGGAGGCGGTTTCCGCTTCGAGCAGGACTTCGGCAATGGCGGCGGCTTCAGCGACTTCTTCGAATCGCTGTTCGGCGGCGGCCGCGCCTCGGGCCGCGCGGCGCCCCAGGGCGACGTGCGCGCCAAGCTGGCGATCACGCTGGAGCAGGCCCATGCCGGCGGCAAGCAGCGCATCAGCGTCGACGGGCGCACGCTGGAAGTGAACATCCCGGCCGGCGTCGCGCCGGGCCAGGTGATCCGCCTGGCCGGCCAGGGCCGCCGCGGCGCGGGTCCCGCGTCCGACCTGCTGCTGGAGATCGACTACCGGCCGCACGGGGAATTCGAGGTCGACGGCCGCAACGTGCTCTACACCCTGCCGCTGGCGCCGTGGCAGGCGGCGCTGGGCGCCACCGTCAGCGTGCCGACCCTGGGCGGGTCGGTGGAGCTGCGGGTGCCGCCGGATTCGGACACCGGACGCAAGCTGCGCCTGCGCGGCCGCGGCCTGCCGGGCAAGCCGGTGGCCGGCGACCAGATCGTCGAGATCGAGGTGCGCGCCCCGCGCGCCGACACCGAGGCGCAGAAGGCGCTGTACCGGCAGATGGCCGAGGCCTTCGATTTCGATCCCGGCCGCGCCTGAGCCCGGGCATGAAAAGGCCCGCTTGCGCGGGCCTTGTCATCCGGAGCCGGATTGCATCAACCGCCGGCCAGCAGGCCGTTGATGACCTCGATCAGCTGGTTTTCGTTGAAGGGTTTGGTGATGTAGGCCTTGGCGCCCTGGCGCATGCCCCAGACCTTGTCGGTCTCCTGGTCCTTGGTGGTGACCAGGACGATGGGGATGTGGGCCGTGGTGGCTTCCTTCGAGATCGCGCGTGTGGCCTGGAAACCGTTGAGGTTCGGCATCACCACGTCCATCAGGATCAGGTCGGGCTTCTGGGCCTTGGCGGCTTCCACGCCGGCGGCGCCGTCCTCGGCGGTCAGGGCCTCGTGGCCCAGCTTTTCAACAATGCGCTTCATGCCCATCAGCTGGGACGGGGAATCGTCGACGATCAGGATGCGTGCCATGAATGGGCCTCCAACAGGTAGGTGATTGTATGCCGTGCCGGTGGCCTGGGTGCAAGCCGGGATCAGAGCCTGACAACCGTTCGTCCGAACGACCCGCCTGCCAGCATGGTCGGGAAAACGCCGGAGAGCCCGTCCAGCGTGGTTTCCCGGGTGCAGATGGCCTCCAGGTGCGCCGGCTTCCAGGCGCCGGACAGCCGCTCCCAGACCTGCTCGCGCTGGCCGCGGGCGGTGCCGGCGGAAGCGATGCCGAGCAGGGAAACGCCCCGGATGATGAAGGGCATCACCGTGGTCGCGAGACCGGGGCCGCCGGCCAGGCCGCAGCTGGCGATGTTGCCGTAGGGCTGGATGACGCGGGTCAGGGCCGCCAGCGCCGGGTCGCCGACGTTGTCGACGGCGCCGGCCCAGCGGGCGTTCTCGAGCGGGCGCCGGGCGCCGTCGAGGGTGTCGCGGGGGAAAATCTCGCGGGCGCCCAGCTGGCGCAGGAAATCCGCGTGTTCGGCCTTGCCGGAGATGGCGTGGGCCTCGTAACCGGCGCGGGTCAGGATGTCGATCGCCAGGCTGCCGACGCCGCCGGTGGCGCCGGTGACCACCACCGGGCCCATGGACGGGGTCTGGCCGTTCATTTCCATGCGCAGCAGGGACAGGCCGGCGGTGAAGCCCGCGGTGCCCAGCACCATGGCTTCGCGCGTCGTCAGGCCGGCGGGCAGGGGGATCGTCCATTCGGACGGCAGGCGCACGATTTCCGAGTAGCCGCCATCGCGGGTTTCCGACAGGCCGCTGCCGGTGCACAGCACGGCGTCGCCTTCCTTGAAGCGCGGGTCGGTCGAGGCGACCACACGGCCGGCCACGTCGATGCCGCCCACCAGCGGGAAACGCCGCAGGATCTTGCCGGTGCCGGTGCCGGCCAGCGCGTCCTTGTAGTTCACGCTGGACCACTCGGCCTTGACCACCACTTCGCCCGGCGCAAGGTCGTCGAGCGAGATCGATTCGATGCCGGCGCGGTGGCCACCCTCGTCGTGGATGCGGAAGGCGCGGAAGGAGGCGGGAAGGGACATGTTCGGGTCCTCGGTCGGGGCCTGAAAAGACGAGAGGCGCCCGGGGGCGCCTCTCGTGTTCGGGCAAGCCGGATCAGTTGGCCTTGTGGATGGCGCGCTTGTCCACGGCCATCGCGGCGTCGTGGATGGCTTCCGACAGGGTCGGGTGGGCGTGGCAGATGCGCGCCAGGTCCTCGGCGGAACCGTGGAATTCCATCGCCAGCACGCCTTCGTGCACCAGCTCGGAGACGTTCACGCCGACCAGGTGCATGCCCAGGATGCGGTCGGTTTCCTCGTGCGCGATCACCTTGACGAAGCCGGCCGGCTCGCCCATGGCGACGGCGCGGCCGACGGCCGCGAACGGGAAGCTGCCGGTCTTGTACGGGATGCCTTCAGCCTTGAGCTGCTGCTCGGTCTTGCCGACCCAGGCGATCTCCGGCTCGGTGTAGATGACCCAGGGCACGGTGTCGAGGTTGACGTGGCCCGGCAGGCCGGCGATGAGCTCGGCCACCGCGATGCCTTCCTCGAAGCCCTTGTGCGCCAGCATCGGGCCGCGCACGCAGTCGCCCACCGCCCAGATGCCCTCGACGCCGGTGAAGCAGTGCTCGTCCACTTCCACCTGGCCGCGCTCGTTGAGCTTCACGCCGGTGCCCTCGGCCAACAGGCCCTTGGAAGCCGACTTGCGGCCCACGGCCACCAGCAGCTTGTCGACCACGAGCGACTGGTCGGCCTTGCCGTCGTTGTAGGTCAGGTGCACTTCGTTCTTCTTGACCTCGGCCTTGCTGACCTTGGCGCCGAGCTTGATGTCCAGGCCCTGCTTCTTGAATTCCTTCAGCGCGACCTTGGCGGCCTCGGCGTCGGCCGCGGCCAGGAAGTCGGGCATGGCCTCGAGGATGGTGACCTCGGCGCCCAGGCGCTTCCAGACGCTGCCGAGCTCGAGGCCGATGACGCCGGCGCCGATCACGCCCAGGCGCTTGGGCACCTCGGTGAAGTCGAGCGCGCCGACGTTGTCGACGATGTGCTTGCCGTCGAACTTCGCGAACGGCAGTTCGATCGAATCCGAACCCGCGGCGATGACCACGTGCTTGCCCTGCAGCTCGACCTCGCTGCCGTCGTGCTGCTTCACCTTGACGACCTTGCCCGGCTGCAGCTGGCCGAAGCCGTAGTAGGCCGTGATCTTGTTGGCCTTGAACAGCTGGGCGATGCCGCCGGTGAACTGCTTCACGATCTTGTCCTTGCGGGCAACCATCGTGGCGACGTCGATCTTCGGGTCCTTGGCGCTGATGCCGTGGTCGGCGAACAGGTGCTGCAGGTTGTGGAACTGGCGCGAGCTGTCGAGCAGGGCCTTGGACGGGATGCAGCCCACGCGCAGGCAGGTGCCGCCCAGCGCCGGCTTGCCGTCCTTGCCCAGCGCGGCGTCGATGCACGCGACCTTCATGCCCAGCTGCGCGGCGCGGATGGCGGCGTGGTAGCCGGCCGGGCCGGCACCGATGACGACGACGTCGAAGTTCTCGGCCATGGTCAGAGCCCCAGCAGCATGCGGTGCGGGTTTTCGAGCTGGTTCTTGATGTCCACCAGGAACAGCACCGCGTCCTTGCCATCGATGATGCGGTGGTCGTAGCTGAGCGCGATGTACATCATCGGCGCGATCACCACCTGGCCGTTCTCGGCGATCGGGCGCTCCTTGATGGCGTGCATGCCCAGGATGGCCGACTGCGGCGGGTTCACGATCGGGGTCGACATCAGCGAACCGAAGGTGCCGCCGTTGGTGATGGTGAAGGTGCCGCCCTGCAGGTCCTCGAGCT
>CBFGOZ010000050.1:0-11999 GCA_965650505.1 uncultured Arenimonas sp. | reverse complement strand
GGCGCGGCCTTCACCGTCGCCTTCGGCGCCGCGGCGGGTCCGAGCAGCTTGGCCAGGAAACGCCCGGTGTGCGAACCGGGCGTGGCCGCCAGGTCCTCGGGCGTGCCCTCGGCGAGGATCATGCCGCCGCGGTGGCCACCCTCGGGGCCCAGGTCGATCACCCAGTCGGCGGTCTTGATCACGTCCAGGTTGTGCTCGATCACGACGATGGTGTTGCCGTCGTCGCGCAGTTTGTGCAGTACCGCCAGCAGGTGCTCGATGTCGTGGAAGTGCAGGCCGGTGGTCGGTTCGTCAAGGATGTAGAGCGTGCGTCCGGTGTCGCGCCGGCTCAATTCCTTCGAAAGCTTCACGCGCTGCGCCTCGCCACCCGACAGCGTGGTCGCGCTCTGGCCGAGCTTGATGTAGCTCAGGCCGACATCGACCAGGGTCTCGAGCTTGCGCGCCAGCGTCGGCACCGGCTCGAACAGCTTCAGTGCGTCCTCGACCGTCATCTCCAGCACGTCGTGGATGCTGTAGCCCTTGTAGAGGATCTCCAGCGTCTCGCGGTTGTAGCGCTTGCCGTGGCAGACGTCGCAGGGCACGTACACGTCGGGCAGGAAGTGCATCTCGACCTTGATCAGGCCGTCGCCCTGGCAGGCCTCGCAGCGGCCGCCGCGCACGTTGAAGCTGAAGCGGCCCGGCGAATAGCCGCGGGCGCGCGCCTCCGGCACCTGCGCGAACAGCTCGCGCAGCGGCGTGAACAGGCCGGTGTAGGTGGCCGGGTTCGAGCGCGGCGTGCGGCCGATCGGCGACTGGTCGATGTCCACGACCTTGTCGAACAGCTCCATGCCCTGGATCTCGCGGTAGGGCGCGGGTGTGTGCGAGGCGCCGTTGAGCTCGTTCGCGGCCAGGTGGTACAGGGTGTCGTTGATCAGGGTGGACTTGCCCGAGCCCGAAACGCCCGTGATGCAGGTGAACAGGCCGGCCGGGATGGTCAGGTCGACGTTCTTGAGGTTGTTGCCGCTGGCCCCCAGCAGCTTCAGCGACATCTTCGGGTTCGGCTTGTGGCGCTGTTTCGGGATCTCGATGCGGCGCTTGCCGGACAGGTAGGCGCCGGTGATCGAACGCGGCGCCTTCAGCACGTCGGCGTAGCTGCCCTGGGCCACGACTTCGCCGCCGTGCACGCCGGCGCCGGGGCCGATGTCGACGATATGGTCGGCCAGGCGGATGGCGTCCTCGTCGTGTTCGACCACGATGACGGTGTTGCCGAGGTCGCGCAGGCGGGTGAGGGTGCCGAGCAGGCGCTCGTTGTCGCGCTGGTGCAGGCCGATCGAGGGTTCGTCCAGCACGTACATCACGCCGACCAGGCCGGCGCCGATCTGGCTGGCCAGGCGGATGCGCTGGGCCTCTCCGCCGGACAGCGAATCGGCCTTGCGCTCCAGGGTGAGGTAGTCGAGGCCGACGTCCACGAGGAAACGCAGGCGGTCGCGGATCTCCTTGACGATCTTGGCGGCGATCTCGCCGCGCCAGCCGGCCAGGCTCAGGTGGCTGAAGAACTCCAGCGATTCGTCCACCGGCAGCTGGGTGATCTGCGGCAGGTTGCGGTCGGCCACCAGCACGTTGCGGGCGGACCGGTTCAGCCGGGCGCCGCCGCAGTCGGGGCAGGGGCGGTCGGAGATGAACTTGGCCAGCTCCTCCTTCACCACCTGCGATTCGGTCTCGCGGTAGCGGCGCTCGAGGTTGGGCACGATGCCCTCGAACTTGTGCTTGCGCTGGGTGCGGCCGCCGGATTCGGTCAGGTAGGTGAAGGTGATCACCTCCTCGCCGCTGCCGAACAGCACCGCCTGGCGCACCTGCTCGCTCAGTTCCTGCCAGTGCGTGTCCGGGTCGAAGCCGTAGTGTTTTGCCAGCGATGCGATCAGCTGGAAATAGTAGGCGTTGCGGCGGTCCCAGCCGCGCACGGCGCCCGCCGCCAGGCTCAGCTCCGGATGCACGACCACGCGCGAAGGATCGAAGAACTGGGTGACGCCGAGGCCGTCGCAGCTGGGGCAGGCGCCGACCGGCGAGTTGAACGAGAACAGCCTCGGCTCGAGTTCCGGCAGCGCGTAGTCGCAGACCGGGCAGCTGAACTTGGACGAGAACAGCAGGGGCGCGACGCTGTCGTCGTCCAGGTCCTGGACCTGGGCCAGGCCGTCGCCCAGCTTCAGCGCGGTCTCGAAGCTCTCGGCCAGGCGCTGCTTGAGTTCGGCGCGCGGCTTGAACCGGTCGATCACCGCCTCGATGGTGTGCTTCTGGCGCAGGGCCAGGGCCGGCACGGCATCGAGTTCGTGCAGGACGCCGTTGACGCGCACGCGCACGAAACCCTGGGCGCGCAGCTGGTCGAACACCTGGGCGTGTTCGCCCTTGCGTTCGCGCACCACCGGGGCCAGCAGCATGTAGCGGCGGTCTTCGGGCAGGGCCAGCACCTGGTCGACCATCTGGCCCACGGTCTGGGCCTCCAGCGGGTAGTGGTGGTCCGGGCAGCGCGGGGTGCCGACGCGGGCGAACAGCAGGCGCAGGTAGTCGTAGACCTCGGTGATGGTGCCGACGGTCGAACGCGGGTTGTGCGAGGTGGACTTCTGCTCGATCGAGATGGCCGGGGACAGGCCCTCGATGTGGTCCACGTCCGGCTTCTCCATCACGCTCAGGAACTGCCGGGCGTAGGCCGACAGCGACTCGACGTAGCGGCGCTGGCCCTCGGCGTAGATGGTGTCGAAGGCCAGGGAAGACTTGCCGGACCCGGACAGGCCGGTGATGACGATCAGCCGGTCCCTGGGCAGGTCCAGGTCGATGTTCTTCAGGTTGTGGGTGCGGGCACCGCGGATTCGGATCGTATCCATGCGCCTGGGGGCGGCTCCGGAGGAGTAGCCGGGCAGTTTAGCAGGGCGCCGTGGGCGGACTGTGACCCGCCAGGTAATGGGGTAAATGCCTGCCGGGCCAAGGGTTTGCGTCCCTGGTCCGGCCGGCTGCAGCCCGCCGGACGCGGGTGGCCGGCAGGCCGCATCCCCGGCGGGCCCGGCAGCGGTCCGGGCCGATGCGGCAACCGGGTTTGACCGTAAGGACCTGTTTCCCCTAGAATTCCGCTTCTGTCCCGTGACCGCGGGGCAGGTTTGACCAAAATAACTACAGAGGAATCCCGGTCATGTACGCAGTCATCGTCACCGGCGGCAAGCAATACCGCGTTATGCAGGGCGAGACCCTGAAGGTCGAGAAGATCGACCTCGAGGAAGGCAAGAGCTTCGACATCGACTCCGTGTTGATGATCGGCAACGGCGACAAGGTCACCGTCGGCACCCCGAACGTCTCGGGCGCCAAGGTCACCGCCACCGTCAAGTCGCACGGCCGCCTCGACAAGGTCCGCATCGTCAAGTTCCGTCGCCGCAAGCACCATCGCAAGCAGATGGGCCACCGGCAGTACTTCACCGAAATCGAAATCACCGGCATCGCCGGCTAAGCAAGAGGAGCATTCGTCATGGCACAGAAAAAAGGCGTAGGCTCGTCGCGCAACGGCCGCGACTCCAACCCGAAGTACCTGGGCGTCAAGATCTACGGCGGCCAGGCCATCGAAGCCGGCAACATCATCGTGCGCCAGCGCGGCACCGAGTTCCATCCGGGCGCCGGCGTCGGCCTCGGCCGTGACCACACCCTGTTCGCCCTCGTGGACGGCGTGGTGGATTTCTCGGTCAAGGGTCCGAAGAAGCGTCGCACCGTGAGCGTGGTCCCGGCGGCCTGAGGCCAGCCCCGACCCGGCTTGAAGGGCCCCGCTTCGGCGGGGCTTTTCGTTTCCGAACCCGGCCACCGCGGCCCGCGCCCTTCACGGCGCGGCGCGGACGGCCCACAATCGCGGCGGACGGCCTCGCGCCCCCGCCAGGGACCTGCCTGTGAAATTCGTTGATGAAGCCCAGATCTTGGTCAGCGCCGGAAAGGGCGGCAATGGCTGCATCAGTTTCCGCCGCGAGAAGTTCATTCCGCTCGGCGGTCCCGATGGCGGCGACGGCGGCAACGGCGGCAGCGTCTGGCTCGAGGCCGACGAGAACCTCAACACCCTGATCGACTTCCGCCACCAGCGCCAGTTCCGCGCCCAGAGCGGTCAGAGCGGCATGGGCCGCCAGGCTTTCGGCAAGGCCGGCGAGGACATCGTGATCCGCGTGCCGATCGGCACCGAGGTGATCAACGTCGAGACCGACGAGATCATCGGCGACCTCACCGCGCACGGCGACCGCCTGCTGGTGGCCCAGGGCGGCATCGGCGGCAAGGGCAACGTGCACTTCAAGAGTTCGGTGAACCGGGCGCCGCGCAAGGCCGGCACCGGCACGCCTGGCGAAGAACGCGAGATCCGGCTCGAACTGAAGCTGCTGGCCGACGTCGGCCTGCTGGGTTTCCCCAACGCCGGCAAGTCCACCTTCATCCGCGCCGTCTCGGCGGCGACGCCGAAGGTGGCCGATTATCCGTTCACCACCCTGTACCCGAACCTGGGCGTGGTCAGCGTCGAGATGGACCGCAGCTTCGTCATCGCCGACATCCCGGGCCTGATCGAGGGTGCCGCCGACGGCGCCGGGCTGGGCAGCCTGTTCCTGCGCCACGTGCAGCGCACCCGCGTGCTGCTGCACCTGGTGGACATGGCCCCGTTCGACGAGGGCGTGGACCCGGCGACCCAGGTGCGCGCGATCGAAAACGAGCTGCGCAAGTACGACCCGGCCATGCTGGAGAAACCGCGCTGGCTGGTGCTCAACAAGGCCGACCTGCTGCCCGAGGAGGAGCGCCAGGCCCGCGCCGAGGCGCTGGTGAAGGAGCTGGACTGGAAGGCGCCCTGGTTCATGGTCTCGGCCATCGGCCGCGAGGGCACCTGGCCGATCGTGCTCAAGATCCAGCAGTTCTTCGACGACCAGAAGGCCGCGGCGCTGGAGGCGGCCGAGGACGCCGCGGCCCGGGCGGAGATGACGCGCAATGGCTGAGGCCGGGCAGGTCGTGCCGGCCGGCGCCCCGACGGGGCGGGCCGGGGCTTCCATCGGGAGCCGGAAAGCAGAAAGGCCGGCTTGCGCCGGCCTTTCGCTGCAACCATCCGGGCGGGCCGGATCAGGCCTGCTTCAGCGCCTTGATGTGGGCGGAGATGCGGCTCTTGTGGCGGGCAGCCTTGTTCTTGTGGATCAGGCCACGGGCCGAGTAGCGGTCCAGGATCGGCTGGGCGGTCGCGAACGCGGCCTCGGCGGCCGGGGCGTCCTTGGCTTCCAGGGCCTTGAGGACCTTCTTCACGGCGGTGCGCAGCATGGAACGCTGGCTGGCATTGCGGGCGTTGCGGACGACGGTCTGCTTGGCGCGCTTCTTGGCGGACTTGATGTTGGCCACGGAGGGCTCCTGAACTCTGAAAGTGATGGCCGGGTCGGTCGGAACCGGCGGCGGAATTGGGGTGGTGCGCGAAAGACCCGGAATTATGGGCGAGTCAAAGGCTTGAGTCAATTCCCCCGGGTCGGTGCCGAGGTGGGCGCATGAGCCGGGGCGGCCTGCTGCGGTCCACCGCGGTGTTCAGCGCCATGACCTTCCTGTCCCGGATCGCCGGCCTGGCCCGGGACCTGCTGCAGGCGACCCTGTTCGGCACCGGGGCGGCGGTCAGCGCCTTCGTGGTGGCCTACCGCATCCCGAACTACCTGCGGCGCATCTTCGCCGAGGGCTCGTTCTCTTCGGCTTTCGTCCCGGTGCTGTCGGAACTGCACGAGCGCGGCGACCGGGCGGCCCTGCAGGACTTCCTGGACCACATCGCCGGTGCCCTGCTGGCCACGGTGGCGGTGATCACCGGCCTGGGCATGCTGTTCGCGCCCTGGATCGCGCGCCTGTTCCTGCTGTTCGCCGGCAAGGACTCCGAACAGGTGGCGCTGACGGCCGAGATGCTGCGCATCACCTTCCCCTACCTGGCCTTCATCTCGATGACGGCCCTGGCCGGCGCCATCCTCAACAGCGTGCGCCGCTTCGGCCTGCCGGCCTTCACCCCGGTGCTGCACAACCTGGCGGTGATCGCCGCGATGCTGGGCCTGGCCCGGTATTTCGACGTGCCCGAATACGCGCTGGCCTGGGGCGTGTTCCTGGCCGGCCTGGCGCAGTGGGCGCTGCTGTGGCCGGCGCTGGGGCGGCTGGGGCTACGGCCGCGGCTGAAGGTCAACTTCCGCCACGAGGGCGTGCGCCGGGTGTTCGGGCTGATGCTGCCGACGATCTTCTCGTCCTCGGTGTCGCAGCTGAACCTGCTGGTGGGCACGATGTTCGCGTCCATGCTGGTCAGCAACGCCCAGGCCTGGCTGTATTACTCCGACCGCCTGGTCGAGTTCCCGTTGGGCCTGTTCGGCGTGGCGATCGGCACCGTGATCCTGCCGCACCTGTCGCGCCGCCATGCCGCCACCGACGCCGCGGGTTATTCCCACGCCCTGGACTGGGGCCTGCGCCTGGTCGCCCTGGTCAGCATTCCCGCCGCGCTGGGCCTGGCGCTGATGGCCGGGCCGCTGTGCGCGACCCTGTTCCAGTACGGCGAGTTCACCGCCAACGACACCCGGATGGTCGCGGTCGCCGTCGTCGCGATGAGCGTCGGCGTGCCCGCCTTCATGCTCAGCAAGGTGCTGCTGCCGGCCTTCTACGCCCGCCAGGACACCCGTACGCCGATGCGGGCGGCGGTGATCACCGTGTTCGCCAACATCGTGCTCACCGCCGTCCTGGTGCTGGCGCTGCGCCGGGCCGGGATGGTGGCGCCGCACGGCGGCATCGCGCTGGCGACCGCGCTGGCGGGGGTGCTCAATGCCGCCCTGTTGTGGCGCTATCTGATCCGCCAGGGCGCCTACCGCGCGGAAAAGGGCTGGCTGCGGCTGTTCGGGCAGATCCTGGTCGGGTCGGCGCTGATGGTGGCCGCGGTCGTCTATGCCCGCCTGCAGCTCGGCGACTGGGCCGCGCTCGGCGAGTGGTACCTGCGGCTGGGCTGGCTGCTTCTGGTCGTGGGCGGGGGTGCGCTGGCCTATGGCCTCGGCCTGCTGGTCGCCGGCGTGCGGCCGCGCCACCTGCGGGAAGCCTGAGCCGCGCGCCCGCGGCTATACTTTGCGGCATGAGCAGGCTGTTCCGGGACGTCGAGGGCGATTCACTTTGCCCGCAGGGCAGCGTGGTTTGCATCGGCGCCTTCGACGGCCTCCATCTGGGGCACCGGGCGCTGGTCGGCCGCGTTCGCGAGCGTGCGCGTGCCGCCGGCCTGGCGGCCGTGGCCCTGAGCTTCGAGCCGCTGCCGCGCGAGTTTTTCGCCCGCGACGAGGTGCCGCCGCGCCTGCTGCTGCCCCGCGCCAAGTTCGAGGGTCTGCGGGGCCTGGGCATGGACGTCATCGGCCTGCTGCGGTTCGACGCCCGGATGGCGGCGATGGATGCCGGGGATTTCGTCCGGCGCGTGCTGGCGCAGCGCCTGTCGGCTCGCGAGGTCTGGGTCGGCCCGGACTTCCGCTTCGGCCATGGCCGCAAGGGCGACCTGGCCCTGCTGCAGGCGATGGGCGCGGAGCTGGGCTTCACCGCCCGGGCGATCGCGCCGGTGGACGGCCAGGGCGGACGGTATTCCAGCACGGCGCTGCGCCGGCAGCTGGCGGCCGGCGACCTGGACGGGGCCGCGCAGGCGCTGGGCCGCCGCTACGCGATCGCCGGCAAGGTGGTGCGCGGGAAGCAGCTGGGCCGCCAGCTCGGCTACCCTACGGCCAACCTCAGGCTCGCCGGCAAGCGGCCCGCCCTGTCCGGCATCTACGCCACCTGGGTGCACGGCATCGGCCCGGAGCCGCGGGCCGGGGTGTCGAGCCTGGGCACGCGGCCGACGGTGATGGGCGTGGAGCCCCTGCTCGAGGCGCATGTGTTCGACTTCGACGGCGACCTGTACGGCCGCCGCATCGAAGTGGAGTTCGTCGCGAAACTGCGCGACGAGGAAAAGTTTGACGACTTGCCCGCCCTGGTCCGGCAGATGGACCTGGATTCGGCGCAAGCCCGGCGCGTGTTGCGCCACGACCTGGAAGAACGCGGAGCGTTGGCGTGACCGATAACGGCGGCAAGGACTACAAGCACACCATCAGCCTGCCGGAGACGGCGTTCCCGATGCGGGGCGACCTGCCCAAGCGCGAGCCGGGCATGCTGGCCGGCTGGCAGCAGCAGGGCCTCTACGCCCAGGTGCGCGCGACCGCGAAGGCGCAGCAGCGCCCGCTGTTCGTGCTGCACGACGGCCCGCCCTACGCCAACGGCTCGATCCACATCGGCCACGCGGTGAACAAGATCCTCAAGGACATGGTGGTGAAGTCGCGGCTGATGGCCGGCTACGACGCGCCCTACGTGCCGGGCTGGGACTGCCACGGCCTGCCGATCGAGCTGGTGGTCGAGAAGAAGTTCGGCAAGGTCGGCGACAAGCTCGACGCCGCCGCCTTCCGCGCCAAGTGCCGCGAATACGCCGCCGAGCAGATCGCCGGCCAGTCGCGCGACTTCCAGCGCCTGGGCGTGCTGGGCGACTGGGACAACCCCTACCGCACCATGGACTTCGCCTTCGAGGCCGACATGCTGCGGGCGCTGGCGAAGATCGTCGAGCGCGGCCACCTGACCCGCGGCGTGAAGCCGGTGCACTGGTGCTTCGACTGCGGATCGGCCCTGGCCGAGGCCGAGATCGAATACGCCGACAAGACCTCGCCGATGGTGGACGTGGCCTACGACGCCTTCGACCCGAAGGCGCTGGCGGCGAAGTTCGGCGTCGATTCCGGCGACGCCATCGTCGGCGTGCCGATCTGGACCACCACGCCGTGGACCCTGCCGGCCTCGCTGGCCGTCACCCTGGGCCCCGAGGTCGACTATGTGTTGATGGTCGGCCCGGAGCGGACGGGCAAGCGCCAGTACCTGGTGATCGCCGAACCGCTGTTCCACGAAGCCGCGAAGCGTTACGGCCTGGAGGCCACCGACGGCAACGGTTTGCCGCATTACGCAAAGAAGGGCGGCACGGTGAAGGGCGCCGAGCTCGAAGGCGTGCTGCTGAAACATCCGTTCTACGAGCGCGAGATCCCGGTCATCCTCGGCGACCACGTCACCACCGACGCCGGCACCGGCGCCGTGCACACCGCGCCCGGCCACGGCCAGGAGGACTACCAGGTCGGCCTGAAGTACGGGCTGCTGGAGAAGTACTCCACGCCCGAACTCAATCCGGTCGGCGGCAACGGCGTCTACCTGCCGGGCACGCCGATCTTCGAAGGCCAGTTCATCTGGAAGGCCAACGATACGATCATGGCCCTGCTGGCCGAACGCGGCGTGCTGCTGGCCTCGGGCAAGCTGCAGCACAGCTACCCGCACTGCTGGCGACACAAGTCGCCGGTGGCCTTCCGCGCGACGCCGCAGTGGTTCATCTCGATGGAGCAGGCGGGCCTGCGCCGCGACGCGCTGGCCGCGATCAAGAAGGTGCAGTTCGTGCCGGACTGGGGCGAGGCGCGCATCGCCGGCATGGTCGAGGGCCGCCCGGACTGGTGCATCAGCCGCCAGCGCACCTGGGGCGTGCCGATCGCGCTGTTCGTGCACAACGTCAGCGGCGAGCCGCATCCGCGTTCGGTCGAACTGATGCGCGCGGTCGCCGACCGCGTGGCGGGCCAGGGCGCCGACGCCTGGTTCAAGCTCGACGCCGCCGAGTTGTTGGGCGCTGAAGCGGGCGACTACCACAAGATCACCGACATCCTGGACGTCTGGTTCGACTCGGGCGTGACCCACGAAGGCGTGCTGGCCGCGCGCGGCACCGGCAAGCCGGCCGACCTCTACCTGGAAGGTTCCGACCAGCACCGCGGCTGGTTCCAGAGCTCGCTGCTGACCGGCGTGGCGATGGACGGCGCGGCGCCCTACCGGGCGGTGCTGACCCACGGCTTCACGGTGGACGCGCAGGGCCGCAAGATGTCCAAATCGGTCGGCAACGTGGTCGAGCCGCAGAAGGTCAACGATTCCCTGGGCGCCGACGTGCTGCGCCTTTGGGTCGCCGGCACCGACTACCGCAACGAGATGTCGGTGTCCGACGACATACTCAAGCGCACCGCCGACGCCTACCGCCGCATCCGCAACACCGCGCGTTTCCTGCTGGGCAACCTGCACGGTTTCGACCCGGCCGCGCACCTGCTGCCGAACGGGGAGCTGCTGCTGCTCGACCAGTGGGCCGTGCATCGCGCGCACTCCCTGCAGGAGGAGATCAAGGCCGCCTACGAGCGCTACGACTTCGCTGCCGTGGTCGCCAAGGTGCAGAACTTCTGCACCAACGACCTGGGCGCGGTCTACCTGGACGTGACCAAGGACCGCCTCTACACCATGAAGGTGGACAGCCACGGTCGCCGCTCGGCGCAGAGCGCGATGTTCCGCATCGCCGAGGCCTTCGTGCGCTGGCTGGCGCCGGTGCTGGCCTTCACCGCCGACGAGATCTGGCGGCATCTGCCGGGCCCGCGCGAAGACCACGTGCTGCTGGCGACCTGGTACGGCGGCCTGGCGCCGATGCCGGCCGACGCGGTGCTTTCCGCCGCCGACTTCGACCGCCTGCTCGAACTGCGCGAGGCGGTGAGCAAGGTGCTGGAGCCGATGCGCGCCGACGGCGCCATCGGTGCCTCGCTCGAGGCCGAGGTGGACGTCTATGCCGACGAGGCGACGCTGGCGAAGTTCGCGCCGGTGGCCGACGAACTGCGCTTCTTCTTCATCACCTCGCGCCTGGACTTCAAGCCGGTCGCAGCGAAACCCGAGGCCGGCGCCGGTCCCTGGGTGCACGCGGCGTCGACCTCGCACGCCAAGTGCGTGCGTTGCTGGCACTACCGCGCCGACATCGGCAGCCATTCCGGTGATCCGGAGCTCTGCGGCCGCTGCGTCGAGAACGTCAACGGCGCCGGCGAAACCCGGCGGTGGTTCTGATGCCGCTGCCGAGGCCGAACGCGCTGTCCTGGCTGGGGCTGTCGGCGCTGCTGATCGTCGCCGACCAGTGGAGCAAGGCCTGGGCCACGGCCAGCCTGGTCTACCGCCAGCCGGTGCCGGTCATCGACGGGTTCTGGAACTGGACCCTGGTGCACAACTACGGCGCCGCCTTCAGCTTCCTGTCCGACGCCGGCGGCTGGCAGCGCTGGTTCTTCAGCGGGCTGGCGGTGGTCATCAGCGTGGTGCTGGCGGTGGTGCTGGCCCGCACCCCGCGCTCGGACTGGCGCACGGCCCTGCCGTTCGCCCTGGTCATCGCCGGGGCGCTGGGCAACCTGGTCGACCGGGTCCGCTACGGCTACGTCGTGGACTTCGTCGACTGGTACTACGGCAGCTACCACTGGCCGGCCTTCAACGTCGCCGATTCGGCCATCGTCGCCGGTGCCGTGGCCCTGGTCCTGTTCAGCTTCAAGGCGCCTGAACCGGCGGCGAAGGGCGGATAATCGCGCCATGGACGTCCTGCTCGCCAATCCCCGCGGCTTCTGCGCCGGCGTCGACCGCGCCATCGAGATCGTCAAGCGCGCCATCGAGTCGCTGGGCGCGCCGATCTACGTGCGCCACGAAGTGGTGCACAACCGCTTCGTGGTCGAGGACCTGCGCCAGCGCGGCGCGGTGTTCGTGGAGGAGCTGGACGAAGTGCCGGCCGGCGCCACCGTCATCTTCAGCGCCCACGGCGTGTCCCAGGCCGTGCGCGCCGAGGCCGACCGCCGCGGCCTGAAGGTGTTCGACGCCACCTGCCCGCTGGTCACCAAGGTGCACATCGAGGTGGCCCGCCACTGCCGCGCCGGCCGCGACGTGGTGCTGATCGGCCACGCCGGGCATCCGGAAGTGGAGGGCACGATGGGCCAGTGGCGCCGCGAGCACGGCGACAACCACATCCACCTGGTCGAGGACGTGGCGGGCGTCGCCACGCTCACGCCGACCCAGCCCGACAACCTGGCCTACACCACCCAGACCACGCTGAGCGTGGACGACACCCGCGAGATCATCGCGGCCCTGCAGGCGCGCTTCCCCGCCATCCA
>CBFGOZ010000049.1:0-12069 GCA_965650505.1 uncultured Arenimonas sp. | reverse complement strand
AACCGGCGTACGCGGATTTGCAGTCCGCTGCATAACCACTCTGCCACCCGGCCGGGAAGCGTTGCCGGAAGCTTAGCGCGTCCGGCGGCGGTTGCCACCGCCTGAAAAAACAAAACCCCGGCGGGCGGGGTTTTGTCTGGAACTGGAGCGGGAAACGAGACTCGAACTCGCGACCCCGACCTTGGCAAGGTCGTGCTCTACCAACTGAGCTATTCCCGCAAGAGACGCGCATTTTGGGGGAACGGCCCCCGGGGTGTCAACACCCTGTCACGCAAAAATTCAGGCCACGGGCCTCAGCCCTTGCGCCGCATGGTCGGCCAGGCCGCGTGCAGGTAGTCGAAACCCGACCACAGGGTCAGCGCCGCGGCGATCGCCAGCAGCCATTCGCCGATCTTGAACACCGGCAGCCCCAGCAGGTTTTCCTGGAACAGCAGGCAGCTGATCGCGGTCATCTGCACGATGGTCTTGAGCTTGCCCAGGCCCGCGACCTTCACCAGGCCATGCGCGCCCATCTGCGCCATCCATTCGCGCAGGGCCGAGATGGTGATCTCGCGGCCGATGATCACGGCGCTCAGCAGCGCCATCCAGGGCGTGTCGTGGCGCTCGACCACCAGCAGCAGGGCGAAGGCGACGGTGAGCTTGTCGGCGACCGGGTCGAGGAAGGCGCCGAAGGCCGAATACATGCCGTAGCGGCGGGCGATCCAGCCATCGAGCCAGTCGGTGATGGCGCCGACGATGAAGATGGCCGCGGCCGCGATGTTGGTCCAGCCATACGGCAGGTAGAAGACGGCGACCAGCACCGGGATCAGCAGGATCCGGAACAGGGTCAGCATGGTCGGAATGGTCAGGGTCACGGGATTCCCGTCAGGCCTCGGTCTGGGGGGATTGTGGCTCAAGTCCGTGCAGGGCGGCGTAGATGCGCTGGGCCAGGGCCGCGTTGACGCCCTCGACCCGCGCGATCTCTTCCACGCCGGCGGCCTTCAGCCCGGCCAGTCCGCCGAAATGTTTGAGCAGGCTGGCGCGCCGGCGCGGGCCGATGCCCGGGATGTCCTGCAGGCGACTGGTCTCGCGCGCCTTCTGGCGCTTGCCGCGATGGCCGGTGATCGCGAACCGGTGCGCTTCGTCGCGCACCTGCTGCACCAGCTGCAGTCCGGGCGACGCGGCGCCGGGCCGCAACTCCCGGCCATCGGGCAGCACGAGGGCCTCGTGGCCGGCGCGCCTCGCCTCGCCCTTGGCCACGCCAACCATGGCCACGCCCTGCACGCCAAGCTCCTCCAGCACCGCACGCGCCTGCGCCAGCTGGCCGGTGCCGCCGTCGATCAGCAGCAGGTCGGGCAGCACGCCCTCCTCCACGCCGCGCCGGAATCGCCGCTCCAGCGCCTGGTGCATGGCCGCGTAGTCGTCGCCGGGCTCGATGCCGGTGATGTTGTAGCGGCGATACTGGCCGCGCACCGGGCCCTCGGCGTCGAACACGACGCAGGACGCCACGGTCGCCTCGCCCATCGTGTGGCTGATGTCGAAACATTCGATGCGCCGCGGCGCTTCCGCCAGCTCCAGCAGCTCCTGCAGCGACAGCAACCGCGCCCGCTGGCTGGCGCTGCTGGCGGCTTCGGTCGCGAGCGCATGCGCGGCGTTCTGCCGCGCGATCTCAAGGTAGCGGGCGCGTTCGCCGCGCACCGAGGACTTGATCTCGACCTTGCGGCCCGCCTGCGCCGCGAACACCTCGGCCAGCAGCTCGACGTCGGCGACCGCGTGGCTGAGCACGATCTCGCGCGGCGGCCGCTGCTCCAGGTAGTACTGGGCCACGAAGGCGCCCAGCACCTCTTCGGCGCTCTCGGCGCCATTGGCCTTCGGGAAGAAGCTGCGCGTGCCCTGGTTCAGGCCGTTGCGGAAGGCCATCAGCAGCACGCAGGCCGCGCCCTGGTCCAGCACGCAGGCCAGCACGTCCATCTCGACCTGTTCGCCCTCGACGTACTGGCGGGCCTGGATCTTGCGGATGCCGGCGATCTGGTCGCGCAGCTGGGCCGCCTGCTCGAAGTCCAGCCGCTTGCTGGCCTCTTCCATCGAGCGGCCGAGTTCGTCCACCAGTTCGCTGCTGCGCCCCTCGAGGAACAGGGCCGCGCGGCGCACGGTGGCGTCGTAGTCGCGGGTCGCGACCAGGCCGACGCAGGGCGCGGTGCAGCGCCCGATCTGGTGCTGCAGGCAGGGCCGGCTGCGGTTGCGGAACACGCTGTCCTCGCAGCTGCGCAGCTTGAACAGCTTGAACATCAGGTCCAGCGTCTCGCGCACGGCGCCGCTGCTCGGATAGGGGCCGAAGTAGCGCCCCGGGGTCGACCGCGGCCCGCGGTGGAAACCGAGCCTGGGCCAGGTCTCGTCGGTCAGCACGATGTGCGGGTAGCTCTTGTCGTCGCGCAGCAGCACGTTGTAGCGCGGGCGCAGCGACTTGATCAGCTGGTTCTCCAGGATCAGCGCCTCGGCCTCGGTGCGCGTCACCGTGACCTCGATCGCGGCGATCTGCGCGACCATCAGGGCGATGCGCCGCGACGGCAGGTCCTTCAGGAAATAGCTGCCGACCCGCTTCCTGAGCGACGCGGCCTTGCCGACGTAGAGCACCGCGCCGTCGGCGCCCAGCATGCGGTAGACGCCCGGTGCGGGCGTCAGGTCGCGGACGAAGGCCTTGCCGTCGAAAGGCGCGGGCGCGGTGTCGCCGGAACTCATTCGCCGATGGGCAGGCGGGCCAGCTTGCCGCTGCCGAGGTCGTAGCGCAGCACTTCGTGCGCGCCGGTGTTGGCGATCCAGAGCGAACCCGCGCCGGCCGCAAGCGCCGCCGGCTGGTCCAGCGGCTGCGGCAGGTCGTGCGTGCCCATCTCGCCGCCGCCCAGGCGCAGGCGGCGCAGGCTGCCGTTGTAGCTGTCGAGCACCCACAGCACCGGCGAGGAGGGATCCAGCGCCAGCGCCATCGGCAGCTGCAGGCGCGCGTCTCGGCGCTGGCCGTCCTGTTCGCCGAAGTCGTACAGCCCCTGCCCCACCAGGGTCTGGACCTGGCCCTGGGTGACCTGGATGGCGCGCACCGCGGAAGTGGCCGAGTCGACCACGTACAGCGTCTGCTGCACCTGGGCCAGGCTGGCGGGATGGGCGAACATCGCGCTGCGCACCGGGCCGTCGAGGATGCCCAGCTCGCCGCTGCCGGCGAGCAGCTTCAGCTTCGCCTGGCCGAGGTCGTACTCCCAGACCTGGTTGGCGCCGGCCATCGCGATGAACAGCCGGTCGAGCGTGCCGGTGACGTCCCAGGGCTGGTTAAGCGGCAGCTGGGCCGCCGCCTCGTTGGCGCCCTCGCGCACCTGGCCGGGACGACCGTTGCCCAGCACCGTCTCGACCGCGCCGTCCAGCAGCCGGATCCGGCGCAGCGCATGGTTGCCGGCGTCGGCGACGTAAAGCGCCTCGCGCACCAGGCACAGGCCGCGCGGATGGCGGAAGGCCGCATCCTCCGGCGGGCCGTCGACCAGGTCGCCATGGCCGGTGCCGAACTCGCGGAGCACGCGACCCGAATGCGTGCATTCGAGGATGCGGTGGTGGCCGGTGTCGGCCACGTAGAGGTGGTTCTCGCCCACCGCGAGGCCGGCGGGAAAGGCCAGCGGCAGCCGCGGCTCGGCGCCGGTGCGACGGAACGGGCTCGGCGCCATCACGGCGCCGCCCACTTCGTCGATCAGGCCGGCGATCGCGGCATCGAGCGCGGCGCCCTGGTGGTCGCCGGCCAGCACCTGGCGCAGCCGGCCGCGGGTGTCGACCAGGGCCACCGAGGGCCAGGACTGGATGCCGTAGTGCTGCCAGGTGGCCCAGGCGCGGTCGTTGGCGACCGGGAACGGCACGCCCAGGCGGTTGGCCGCCTTGAGCACCAGCCGGCCGTCGAGTTCGGAGTCGAACTTGGGCTGGTGGATGCCGATCATCGAAAGCCCGAGCGGGAAACGCGCCTGCAGCCGCACGAGGTCGTCGATCAGGTTGTGGCAATAGGCCGAACTCGCGTTCCAGAACACCAGGGCCAGCACCCGGCCGCGGTGCTGGGCCAACGACTGCGGTTCGGCATTGAGCCACTGCAGCGAGGGCAGCAGATCGGGAGCGATGGCGGCGTCCTGCGGCATGGGTTCGGCTCCTGGGCTCGGGCCATTATGCCTGCCGCGGCAGGCGGCGCAGCAGGCCGTGGGCGGCGTCGCGCGCCAGGCGGCAGGCGTGGTCGAAATCGGCCGCCGTGCCGTAATACGGATCCGGCATCTCGCCGCCCGCGATGACGCCACACCAATCCAGCGCCAGCGCGATGCGGTCCTGTGCCGCCGCGCCGCCTTTGGCCTGCAGCCAGGACAGGTTACGGCGGTCGGCGCAGAGGATCAGGTCAAACCGCCGGAAGTCCGCGGGGACCACGACGCGGGCGCGCTGGCCGGAAAGGTCGACACCATGGCGGGCCGCCGCGGCGATCGCCCGGGCGTCGGGCGGCTGGCCGGCATGCCAGTCGCCGGTGCCGGCCGAATCCAGCGCCGTCGCGGCCGGGTGCCCCGCCTCGGCCAACACCTGCCGTGCCCAGCCCTCGAGCAGCGGCGACCGGCAGATGTTTCCCATACAGACGAACAATATATTCAATTACTTACACGGCTTTTCTAAAGCTTTTCCAGCTCAAGCATCCGTGCTTCGGCGCGGGCCAGGTCGGCTTCGGTGTCCACGCCCGGGGGGAAGGGCACCGGCGTCAGCCCGACGGCGATGCGATGGCCCGCTTCGAGCACCCGCAGCTGCTCCAGCGCCTCGAGCTGTTCGAGCCGTCCGGCGGGGAGGCTGGCGAACCGGCGCAGGAACCCGGCGCGGTAGGCATAGATGCCGATATGGCGCAGCGCGTCGCCGCCGACGGGACCCAGCCGCTCGCGGGCGAACCGGTCGCGCTGCCACGGAATCGGCGCGCGGCTGAAATATAGCGCCAGGCCGCGGGCGTCGCGCACCAACTTCACCGCGTTGGGATCGAACAGCGTATCGATGTCCTCGACTGGCGTGGCCAGCGTCGCCATCTCCGCCTCGGAGGCGGCCAGGGTGAGGGCGGCGGCCAGGATGCCCTCCGGCGGCGCGAACGGTTCGTCGCCCTGCAGGTTAACGACGATCTGGTCGTCGGTCCAGCCGAGCTGGTCCGCGCATTCGGCCAGCCGGTCCGTGCCGGAGGCGTGGTCGACGCGGGTCATGCAGACCGTCAGGGCTTCGCCGGACAGCGCGTCGGCGATGCGCGCATCGTCGGTGGCCACCACGACCTGGCGCGCGCCGGCGGCCAGCGCGCGCCGCGCCACGTGCACCACCATCGGCGTGCCGGCGATGGGACGCAGCGGCTTCCCGGGCAGGCGGGAGGCGCCGTAGCGGGCGGGAATGGCGACGATGAAATCAGTATTTGGCATGGGCACAACTCCAGTCGGCCAGCCGTTCCTGGACGGCGGCGAAAAATCCGGCGGGCAGTTCGGCCCGGGCGGGAACGGTGAACGCCTGCGCCAGGCCGAATTCGGCGCATTTCACCGCGTCCTTCTCGGTCATCAGGATCGGCAGCGGCGGATCCAGGCGCAGGTCCTCGGCAAGGAAATCATGGTGGTCGGCGAATGCATGCGCCTGCACCTGCAGGCCGCGGGCGCGCAAGGCGGCGAAAAAACGCTCCGGGTTGCCGATGCCGGCGACGGCATGCACCGGGCCGCCCGCGAACTCCGCCAGCGGTCGAGGCGGCCCGCCTTCCAGCGGCTCGGCATCGCCCAGCACCAGCTGCATCGGCCATTCGCCCTCGCCCGCCGCGCCGCCGTTGACTACGCGCAGGTCCACCCGGCGAGTGGACGGCTCGCGCAGCGGGCCGGCCGGCATGAGTCGGCCGTTGCCGTGCCGTCGTTCGCCGTCCAGCACCTCGATCTCGAGGTCGCGGCCCAGGCGCCGGTGCTGCAGGCCGTCGTCGGCGATGATCAGGTCGCAGCCCTCGGCGACCAGCCGGCGCGCGGCGGCCACGCGGTCGGCGTCGACGAATACCGGCAGTCCGGTCCGGCGGGCGATCAGCAGAGGTTCGTCGCCGCAGAGTTCGGCCGGCAGATGCGGCTGCACCCGCACCGGATCCAGCGAACGTCGCCCGTAGCCGCGGCTGACGATGCCGGGTTTCCAGCCCGCGGCCGCCAGGGCGCGGGCCAGGGCGATCGTCAGCGGCGTCTTGCCGGTGCCGCCGGCCACCAGGTTGCCGACCACGATCACCGGCACCCGCAGGCGGTGCACCTTGCGCAGGCCTCGCCGGTAGAGCGCGCGGTCGAGGCGCAGCAGGCCGGCATAGGCCACGGACAGCAGGCGCAGCCCGGGCCCCGGCGCCACGCCGCCGTACCAGCGCCGCAGCAGCCAGCGCTCCAGCGCGGACGTCACCCGGCCTCCGGCTCGCGGAACTGCATCCGGTGCAGGTGGGCGTACAGGCCGCCGCGGGCCAGCAACTCGGCATGGCTGCCCTGCTCCACCAGGCGGCCGGCGTCGAGCACCAGCACCTGGTCGGCGTGCTCCACCGTGGACAGGCGGTGCGCGATCACCAGCGTGGTGTGGTCAGGGATCAGGCGGTTCAGCGCGTCCTGCACCAGGCGCTCGGATTCGGTGTCCAGTGCGGCGGTCGCCTCGTCCAGGATCAGGATCGGCGCATCCTTCAGGATGGCGCGGGCAATCGCCAGGCGCTGGCGTTGGCCGCCGGACAGCAACCCGCCATTTTCGCCGATGCCCGCGTCCATTCCGCCCGGCAGGCGGTCGATGAACTCGGCGGCGTTGGCGGCTTCGGCGGCGCGACGGATGCGCGCCTCGTCGGTGCCGGCTGCCTGCCCGTAGGCGATATTGGCCGCGATGCTGTCGTCGAACAGCATCACCCGCTGGCCGACCAGCGCGATCTGCCGGCGCAGGTCGGCGAGGCGGTAGTCCTGCACCGGCACGCCGTCGACCAGTACGGTGCCCTCCGCAGCTTCGTAGAAGCGCGGCAGCAGACGGATCAGGGTGGACTTGCCGCTGCCGGATCGGCCGACGATGGCGGTGACCGTGCCGGGCGCGGCGCGGAAGCTGATGCGTTCCAGCGCCGGCACGTCCTGGCCGGGGTAGCGCACGCTGACGTCGCGGAACTCGATCTCGCCGCGCGCGGACAGCAGCGGCATCCGGCCCTCGTCCGGTTCGTCCGGCTGGTCGAGGATGGCGAACAGGCGCTCGGAAGCCGCCACGCCGCGCTGGATCAGGCTCTGCACGTTGGTGATGCGCTTGAGCGAGGGCAGCATCGCCATCATCGCCGACAGCATCGCGACGAAGCTGCCGGCGCTCATGCGGCCCTGGGCCGCCTCGGTGCCGGCGACCAGCAGGATCACCGCCAGCGCCACCGCCGCCAGCAGCTGCACCACGGACGATGCCGCGGCGCGGGTGGCGTCCACCTTCACGCCCAGGCGCAGGTTGCGGTCGATCAGGCCACGGTAGCGTCCAAGCTCGGAGGCCTGGGCGCCGTAGATCTTGACCTCCTGCTGGGCCGACAGCGCCTGCTCGGCCACCTGGGCCATGCTGGCGACGCCGTCCTGGATGCCGCGGTTGATGCGCCGGTAGCGGCGCCCGACCACGCCGGAGATGCCGGCGATCAGCGGCGCCACCACCAGCATCACGATGGTCACGCGCGGGCCGTTGTAGAACATCACGCCCAGCAGCACGAGGATGGTCAGCGTGTCGGTCAGCAGCACCTTGATGGCGTCGCTGCTGGCCTGGGCGACTTGTTCGGTGTCGTAGTTCAGGCGCGAGACCATCGCCGCCACCGGCTCGCGGTCGAAGCGCGTGCTGGGCAGGCGCAGGTACTTGGCCATCACCGACTCACGCAGGTCGCGCACCACGCTGCGGCCGACCCGCGACATGCCGTAATCGGTGGCGAAGGTCGCGACGCCGCGCAGCAGGAAGATGCCGACGATGGCCGCCGGCAAGGTCCAGCGCACGTCCGGATTGCGGGCCACGAAGGTCTCGTTGACCATCGGCTCCATCAGCGCGGTGAAGGCGCCGGCTGCCGCGGCCTCGAACAGCATGCCGATGAAGGCGGCGACCAGGAAGGGCCAGTATTTCCGGGCGCGGCCCAGCAGCCGGCGGTAGATCGCCCAGGCGGAGGCTTCTGCGGTCAAGGCTTGGCCTCGGGCGTGGTGGCGATGGACAGGCGGGTGAAGCCGAGCTGGCCCAGCGCATCCATCGCGGTCACCACCGACTGGTGCGGCGTGCGCGCATCGGCCCGCAGCACCACCGGGCGCGTCCGGTCCTCGCCGGCGACGCGGGCGATGGCTTCCTTCAGCGAACCGACGTCGCGCTTGAGCACTTCGTTGTTGCCGATGAAGAAGCGGCCTTCGGCATCCACCAGCACGGTCAGCGGGTCGCCCGGATCGGCGTTGGACACCGCCTGCGACTCCGGCAGCACCAGTTTCAGCGCCGAACGGTGGTCGAAGGTGGTGGTGACGACCAGGAAGATGATCAGGCAGAACACCACGTCGATCAGGGAGACCAGGTTGATCTCCGGCTCGTCCGGGACCTTGCCCGAGCTCAGTCTCACGCCTCACCCCGCTTGGCACGCGGCGCCTTGGCCGGCGGCGGCGACGCTCCCTCGTCCAGGGCCTCGAGCAGCGCGGTGGCCTGCTTCTCCATGTCGACGATGTAGCCGGTGACGCGGCCGCGCAGGTAGCGGTGGAACATCAGCGCCGGGATCGCCAGGCACAGGCCGGCCGCGGTCGAGATCAGCGCCTGGCCGATGCCGCCGGCCAGGCGGTTGGCGTCGCCGACGCCGGTGGTCAGGATGTCCAGGAACATCTCGATCATGCCGAACACGGTGCCCAGCAGGCCCAGCAGCGGCGCGACCGCGGCGATGGTGCCCAGGGAGTTGAGGAAACGCTCGAGGCGGTAGGCGACGTGGCGGCCGGCGTCCTCGATGCGCTCCTTGATGATCTCGCGCGGGCGGTGGCGCACGTCCAGGCCGGCGGCCAGCAGTTCGCCCAGCGGCGAGTTACGGCGCAACACGTCGATGTGCTTGGGATCGAGACTGCGGCCGCGGGCCCATTCCCGCACTTCCTCGCCCAGGCCGGGCGGAAGCACTTCGCGGCGGCGCAGGGTCCAGAAGCGCTCGAGGATGATGGCCAGGGCCAGCACGGCCAGCAGGATGATCGGCAGCATCACCCAGCCGCCGGCTTTGATCAGTTCAAGCACGCCTCACCTATCGGGTTCAGACCGGCCGATAGCATAGCCTGTGCCGTCCGCACCGGCATCGCGCCAGTAGCGGCGGCGGTCCTGGCGCAGGCCCCGGACCGGACCCGGCCCGTCGGGCCCCAGGCGCAGGTGGATCGCGCCGCGGCCCGCGCTGTCGTGCAGGACTACGCCGTAACGCTCGAGCCTTGCCAGCGCCCGGGGCTTGGGCAGTCCGAAGCGGTTGTCGCGGCCGACGGCGAGCAGGCCGACGCGCGGTCGCACCGCGGCCAGGAAATCGAGGCTCGACGAGCCATCGCTGCCGTGGTGCGGCACCAGCAGCACCTCGGCGGCGACCTGCTCCGGCCGGCGCGCCAGCCGGGCCTCCACGTGGCGGCCGATGTCGCCGGGCAGCAGCGCGCGGCCACCGCCGGCGTCGATGTGCAGCACGCAGGAGCTTTCGTTGCGCTGATAGGGAAAATGCGGCGTCGGATGCAGGATCTCGAAACGCACGCCGTCCCACGTCCACGCCTGCCCTGCCGTGCACGGCGCCATGCCGGGACGCGCCCAGCCCTCCGGCGCCAGCACCCGCGCCGGTGGAAACGCCGCCATCACCGATGCGGCGCCACCCGCGTGGTCGTTGTCGCCATGGCTCAGCACCAGCGCGTCGAGCCGGCGCAGGCCGAGCGCCCGCAGTGCCGGCACCACCACCGACTCGCCCAGGTCGAATCCGCGTGGCATCGCCGGTCCGGCGTCGTAGAGCAGCGTGTGCCGCTGCGTGCGCACGACCAGGGCCAGACCCTGGCCCACGTCGAGCAGGTGCAGGTCCGCTTCGCCCGGCCCCGGCCGGTCAAGCCGCGGCCAGGCCATCGGCAGCAGCAGCACCAGCGCCAGGCCCTTGCCCGGCACGCCGCGCGGCAGCAGCAGCCAGAAGGTACCCAGCATCGCCAGCGCGATCGCCGCGGGCGACGGCTCGGGAAGCCAGGCCAGTGCCCAGGGCCACGCGGCGATCCCCTCCAGCGCCGACCACAGCCAGTCCATCAGTCGGGCGGCGGCCTGCCAGCAGGCGGCCGCGCCGGCATCCCACAGCGGCGACAGCAGCAGTCCGGCCAGGCAAAGCGGCACGACGCCCAGGCTGATCCACGGAATGCCGACCAGGTTCACCACCGGTCCCGGCAGCGAGGCCTGGCTGAAGAACCAGATGCTCGCCGGCAGCAGCCCCAGCACGGCGACGCCCTGCGCCTTCAGGTAGGCCCGCCACAGCCCTTCGCCGGCGACGCCGGGCAGGCACCACATCAGCCAGGCCACGCCCAGGAAGCTGAGCCAGAATCCGGGTGCCAGCACGCTCAGCGGATCGGCCAGCAGCACCACGACCAGGGCGAAGGCCAGGGCCTGCGACGGCGACTGCGGCCGGCGCAGCAGGCGCGCCAGCAGCAGGGCCGCGATCATCAGCAGGGTGCGCACCGTCGGCAATGCGAATCCGGCCAGCGCGGTGTAAGCGGCGGCCAGCAGCAGCGCGCTGAGGGCGCTGCCCTGCGGCATCGGCAGCCGCCGCGCCAGCGCGGGCGCGCACCGGTAGAGGCCACGACCGAGCAGCATTCCAAACCCCGCCACCAGACCGACATGGAAACCGGAGATCGCGATCAGGTGGGTCAGGCCGGTCGCGCGCAGCACCTGCCAGTCGTGGTCGTCCAGGGCCCGGGTGTCACCCAGCGCCAGGGCCGCGACGAAACGTGCGCTCGGGTCGGGCACCGCGTGGTGGATGCGCCGCGACAGCTCGCCTCGCCAGGCGTCGAGTCCGCGGCCGGGTGCCAATGGCCGGTTCGCATCGCCGTCCAGCACGTAACCCGTCGCGGCGATGCGCTGCTCCAACGCCCGGCGCTCGAAATCGAACCCGCCGGGATTCACCAGGCCGCGCGGAGGCCGCAGCTTCACGGCCAGGCGCCAGCGGCTGCCCGGCTCGATCACGGGCACGCGCTGCGGTCCGCGCAGGTACCAGCCCAGCCGGAGCTTGCGGCCGGCCAGCGCAGCCGCGGCGCCTTCGCCGTCGTCGACCCTGAATTCGAAGCGGACCGCGTCCGGCCCGGTGATCGGCAGGCCCAGCACCCTGCCCTCGAGCACCAAGGCCTGGCCGGACAGCGCCGGTGGAAGACGGAGGGCCAGCGAGGCCTGGCCCTGCAGCACGGCAAGGCCCAGGCCGACCAGGAAAACCCCGACCAGCCGCAGCGCACCGCGGCGGGTCCAGCAGACGACTCCCGCGACCAGCGTGGCCCAGGCGAACGGGCCCGGCGGCAACGAAGGCAGGCCCTGCACCAGCCCCACGGCCGCCAGCAGCGCGGCGGCGCTGGCGAGCCCGAAGGGCGTCGGCGCGATCGCCGGCGCGGCCGGCACGCTACTCCGCGGGCAGCGGTCGCAGTTGTCCCTGGGTCAGCTCCAGGGTTCGATCCAGTCGCCGCGCCAGGCGGCGATCGTGGGTGACCATGACCAGGGCGGTGCCCTGCTCGCGGTTGAGTTCCAGCAGCAGCTCGAACACGCCGGCGGCGGTCTTCTCGTCGAGGTTGCCGGTGGGTTCGTCGCCGAGCACACAGGCCGGCTTCGTGACCAGGGCCCGCGCCACCGCCGCGCGCTGGCGTTCGCCGCCCGAGAGCTCGCCGGGCTTGTGGCCGAGCCGGTGGCCCAGCCCGACGCGCTCGAGCAGCGCCCGGGCCGGCACCTGCGCCGAGGCGGCGGACTCACCGCGGATCATCAGCGGCATCATCACGTTCTCCAGCGCGCTGAACTCCGGCAGCAGGTGGTGGAACTGGTAGATGAACCCGAGCGCGCGGTTGCGCAGCTCGCCGCGGGCGCGTTCGCCCAGGCCGGACATGC
>CBFGOZ010000048.1:0-12107 GCA_965650505.1 uncultured Arenimonas sp. | reverse complement strand
AGCCCGACCTGGTGGTGCCCGAGATCGAGGCCATCCACACCCCGACCCTGGTCGAACTGGAGGCCGAAAAGGGCCTGCGCGTCGTGCCCACCGCGCGCGCTGCGCGCCTGACCATGGACCGCGAGGGCATCCGCCGACTGGCCGCCGAAACCCTGGGCCTGCCGACCTCGCCCTACCGTTTCGTGGACACGCTCGAGGAGTACCGCGCCGCGGTCGCCGCCATCGGCCTGCCCTGCGTGGTCAAGCCGGTGATGTCGTCCTCGGGCAAGGGCCAGAGCACGGTGCGCACCGAGGCCGACGTCGACGCCGCCTGGGACTACGCGCAGTCCGGCGGCCGCGCCGGCCAGGGCCGCTGCATCGTCGAGGGCTTCATCCGCTTCGACTACGAGATCACCCTGCTGACCGTGCGCCACCGCGACGGCACCTCCTTCTGCGACCCGATCGGCCACCTGCAGGTGGACGGCGACTACCGCGAGAGCTGGATGCCGCAGCCGATGTCGGCCGCGGCGCTGCGCGAATCGCAGCGCATCGCCCGGGCCGTGACCGACGACCTCGGCGGCTGGGGCCTGTTCGGCGTCGAGCTGTTCGTGCAGGGCGACCAGGTCTGGTTCAGCGAAGTTTCGCCGCGCCCGCACGACACCGGCTTGGTCACGCTGATCTCGCAGGAGCTGAGCGAGTTCGCGCTGCATGCGCGCGCCATCCTCGGCCTGCCGATCCCGAACATCGCCACCCTGGGCCCTTCGGCGTCCTGCGCGGTGCTGGCCACCGGCCATGGCGTGCCCGAGTTCAGCCACGTGGACGCGGCGCTGGCCGAACCCGACACGGCGCTGCGCCTTTTCGGCAAGCCGCGGGTCGAGGGCCACCGGCGCGTGGCGGTGACGCTGGCGCGCGGCGAAGACGTCGATGCCGCGCGCGCCAAGGCGCGGCGGGCGGCCGCCGCGCTGGGCGTGTCCTTGCGCTGAGTCCAGGCGCGCGGGGCCCGCTTCAGCGGCCGCGGAATCCCCGGCGATGCAGCAGCGGCTGGGGCGTGACCTGGGACGGTGCCGGCCCATGTTCGCCCTTGGGCAAGGGGATGCGGGCCTTGGCCGAAATGGCCTGTTCCGGGCCGACGTGGGCCACCGGCGCGACCTTGCCGCCCGGGGTGGCCGGCGCCGGCGCGAGCGGGTTCGGTGACGGCGGAGGATTCGCGGCCGCCGGCGCTGCGGCCGACGGTCGGACCGGCGCCGTGGGCGCCGGGGCCGGCGCCGCGGCCGGCCGGCGCGCCGGGGCGCGGGTCGCGGCGACCTTCGTCGTGGTGGCCTTGCGCGCCACCGTCTTCTTCGCGGCGACCTTGGCCGGCGCGACTTTATTCGCGGCGGTCTTGCGGGTCCGGGCCGTCTTTGTCGCAGTTTTCCTGGTGGCGGGCTTGCGTGCGGCGGTCTTTTTGGTCGCGGCCGTCCTGGTGGTCGACTTGGCGGCCGTCGCCTTCTTTCGGGTGGCGACCTTCTTGACGGTGGCCTTGCGCGCCGGAGCCTTCTTCGCCTTGACCCTTCCAGCGGCGGTCTTGCCTGCGGGCGCCTTCTTCATCGCGGATTTTTTCGGGGCGGTCTTCTTTGCTGCGGCCTTCTTCGCCGCAGTCTTTTTCGCGGCGGTCTTCTTCGCAGCGGTCGTGCTGGTCGCGGCCTTGCGGGCGGTGGCTTTGGCGCGGGGCTTGTTCATCGCAGCGTCTCCTTCGGGATTCGGCGGGCGGCAACCCATCCTAGCCCCAGTGGTGGCCGCGAACTTGAACGCAGACCCCCGTGCCCTCCAGCGGGTTACTGCGGTGTCTGGAGGTCGACCCAGACGAGGCGGTGGTCGGTGGCCTGCAGCCATTCGACGCCGCGCTCGCCCTCGCGCGGCCAGAACACCCCGCTCGCCTTCACCGGCAGGCCCACCGAGGGCAGCACGTAGTCCACGCGGTAATTGCCGTTGCGTGGCCCGAACGAGGCGGTGTCGTGCGCCGGTGAGGACTTCTGGCCGACGTTGCCGCCGCCGACCGCCAGCGCCGACGCCACCGCGCCCTCGCTGCGCGGCGTGGCGAACCGCAGCACGCGCGGGTGTTCGAGCAACTGATGGATGGCGCCGGGCAGGCTGCCGCCGTCGGCCGGGTCGGCGTTGTAGTCGCCGGCGATCACGAAGCGCTCGCCCTCGGGCAGGCCGCCGCAGCGGCCGGCGTCGTCGCAGAGCCAGGGCTTGTCGCCGGGCGACAGGTATTCGGCCCAGAGCCGGATCTCGTCGTGGTTGCGCGCGGCATTGCGGCGCTCGGGGCCGTCGAACACCGGCGGCGTCGGGTGCGCGGCCAGCAGGTGGATGCGGCCCTGCGGCGTGTCGATCGGCAGGTCCCAGTGCGACTTGGAGCTCAGCCGCAGCTGCGTCCAGACCTCGGCCGGGTAGAAGGCGCGGCCGTCGGGATGTTTCGGTTCCAGTGCGCCGGGCATCGTGCTCCAGCGCAGCAGCCGGAAGCTGCGTGCGGCGGCTGCGTCGATCGGGTACTTCGAGAGCACAAGCATGCCGTACTGGCCCGGGTGCAGGCCGTAGCCCCAGGCGTCGTTGCCGTGGAAGCGGCCTTCGCCGCCGATCCGGCCATCGCCGTCCAGGTCCAGGCCGCTGGGCACGCCGGTGTTCACCTCGGCCAGGTAGCGGTAGGGGTAGTGGATGGGTTGTTCGCCGAACTGGCCGACCTCCAGGTAGCGCCGCTGGAACAGGTCCGCGGCCAGCCCGGCGGCGTCGTAGTCGAATTCGTTCAGCAGCAGCACGTCCGGGCGCTGGTGCTGGACGATGGCGGCGATATTGCGTGCGTCCTCGTCGCCCTGGTCCAGGCGCGCGATCAGTCCGCCGTGTTCTTCGTCGTACAGCGAGGTGTTGAGGGTGGCGAAACGCAGGGGCATGGCGGCGGTCATCGCGTCGTTCGGGCGCGAAGCCTCGGCGGCGGGGCCGCTGCATCCGGCGAGGAGAACGGCCAGCAGGCCGGCGGACAAGGGGGCAGGGAAGCGCATGGGCGCGATTGTGCCCGCAAATCAGTCGGCGGGCATCGGGCGCCAGGTGGCGCCGTCGAGGAATTCGAGCGGCCGGAAGCCGCGTTTGTAGGCCATCTTCGGATGGCCGTCGAGCCAGAAACCGAGGTAGACGTGGTCGCGGCCGTCCTCGATCGCGCGCTGCACCTGGCGCAGGATGGCGTAGGTGCCCAGGCTGCGCGCCGCGTGTTCGGGCGCATAGAAGGTGTACACCGCCGACAGCGCCTTCGGCACTACGTCGGTGACCGCCAGTGCGACCAGCGCGCCGTCGAGCCGGAACTCCATGAACTGGGTCGGGCTCCATCCGCAGGCCAGGAAGGCGTCGAAGTTCTCCGGCGCCGGGTCGTCCATGCCGCCGCCGACGTGGCGGGTATCGAGGTAGCGGCGGTAGAGCGCGAAGTTCTCGGCGGTGCGTTTGGGCGGGACGATGCGCAGTTCGAGGTCGGCGTTGCGCGCCAGGCAGCGCTTCTGGCTCCGGTTGGGCCGGAACCCGGCGACCGGAATGCGCACCGAGATGCAGGCGCGGCAGCCGTTGCAGTAGGGACGGTAGACGTGGCCGCCGGAGCGCCGGAAGCCCATCGACAGCGCCTGCGCGAACACGCTGGGCAGGTGCGGGTCGGCCGGATCGATGATCAGGTCGCGCGACAGCCGGTCGGGCCAGTAGCCGCAGGGGTGCTCGAGTGTCTGGAACAGCCGGATGGCGTGCTGGTTGCCCATGCCGACAGTCTAAGGCCCCGGAACGGTGCCGGGGCAAGTTCCGCGCGGTCGGCCCGGCCCGTTACCGGGGCAGGACGCGGCCGAGCCGCTGGCCGACGCGGGTGGGCGTTTCGGTGGCGAAATGGTCCAGCGCCACGGCGTCGCGCGGGAACAGCAGGATCACGGTGGAGCCGTAGTTGAAGCGCGCCATCTCGGCGAAGCGGGCGAGGGTGATGCCCTGGCCGCGCCAGTCCCGGCGCACCGGCTTGTGGGCGTAGGCCGGGATCTCCTCGCCGTTCCACACGGTTTCGACGCCCGACACCAGCAGGGCGCCGACCATCACCGAACACATCGGCCCGAAGTCGGTCTCGAAGTGGCAGACCAGGCGCTCGTTGCGCGCGAACAGCCGCGGGATCGCCTGCACGCCCCAGGGCGCGACCGTGAACAGGCGGCCCGGCACGTGCAGCGTTTCCACCAGGGTGCCGGTCCAGGGCATGTGCACCCGATGGTAGTCGCGCGGCGACAGGTAGATGTTGGCGAACCAGCCGTCGGCGTAGGGCGCGGCCATCGCCTCGCTGCCCAGCAGCTCGGCGGCCGTGAAGGCCTGGCCCTTGGCCTGGAAGATGCGGCCGGCCTCGATGCGGCCGGCCTGGCTGATCTTGCCGTCGGCCGGCATCACCAGGGTCGCCGGATCGGCGTCCGCCGTGCGCACGCCCGGCTTGAGTTCGCGGGTGAAGAAGGCGTTGAAGTGCAGGTAGTTGGTCGCGACCGGATCGGCTGCCTCCGCCATGTCCACGTTGAACTTGCGTACCACGAGCTGGATCAGCCAGTTCTTGAACCAGCCCGTGCGCGTGCGCGCCACGCCGTAGGCGAAACGCGACAGCAGGCGGTGCGGCAGCACGTATTGCAGGAAGACCTTCGGGCTCACGGCGTGGCCTCCGTCAGCGTGGCCAGGTCGGCGGCGATGTCGGCCGGCACCAGGGGCGGGCGGATCAGGCCGGCCTGGCGGCCCTGCGGATCGATCACCACCAGGGCCGAGCTGTGGTCCATGGTGTAGTCGCCGTCGTTGGTGGCGACCTTCATGTAGACCAGGCCCAGGCCGGCGGCGAACTGGCCCAGGGCCGGCTCGGGCGCGGTGGCGGCCAGGGTGGTGGGGTTGAAGTAGGCGGCGTATTCGCCGGTCTTGGCCGGAGTGTCGCGCTCGGGGTCCACCGACACGAACAGGACCTGCGGCCGCCGCGCCTCGGGCAGCGCCGCCCATTCGGCCTGGGCCTGGGCCAGCTCGGTCAGCGTGGTCGGGCAGACGTCCGGGCAATGGGTGAAGCCGAGGAAGACCACGGTCCAGCGGCCGAGCAGTTCCTGCGGCGCCAGCGGCGTGCCGTCCGACTGCTGAAGCGCGAAACCGGGAATCGCGCGCGGCCGCGGGAACAGCCGCACCGCCTTGAGCGAGGCCGGGTCCACGGCCGGGCCGGCGGCGTCGGCCGTCGCCCCCGCCGGTGTCGCTCCCGGCGCGAACGCCACCTGGGCGGCCCAGAAGCCGAGTCCGGCCGCGAGCGCGGCCAATACGATGAGCAGGTTGCGGCGATTGAACACGGGTCTTCCGGGACAGCGGGCGAGGGCCGCAATTATAGCCGGGGCACGGCTATACTCGAGCCATCACAAGGAATTTCAAGCACATGCCGGCCGAGCTTCAGACCATCATCGACTTCATCCGCTACGGGACGAGCCGCTTCGGCGCCGCCGGCCTGAGCTTCGGGCACAGCCACGACAACGCCCTGGACGAAGCCACCCAGCTGGTCCTGCACGCCCTGCACCTGCCGCACGACCTGGGCCCGGCCTACGGCCAGGCGCGCCTGACCGCCGACGAGAAGCAGGAAGTGCTGGCGCTGTTCTCGCGTCGCATCAACGAACGCATCCCGGCCTGCTACCTCACCGGCGAGGCCTGGTTCGCCGGCCTGAGCTTCAAGTCCGACCCGCGCGCCCTGGTGCCGCGTTCGCCGATCGCCGAACTGATCGAGTCGGGCTTCGAGCCCTGGCTCGGCGGCCGCGAGGTGAACCGGGCGCTCGACATGTGCACGGGTTCGGGTTGCATCGCCATCGCCACCGCGCACTACCACCCGCACTGGCAGGTGGACGCGGTGGACCTGAGCGAGGACGCGCTGGCCCTGGCGCGCGAGAACGTCGAGCGGCTGGAGGCGCGCAACGTGCGCCTGATCCATTCCGACCTTTTCAAGAACCTCGACGGCGAGGTCTACGACCTGATCGTCACCAATCCGCCCTACGTCACCCACGCCGAGACCGACGCGCTGCCGAAGGAGTACTCGCACGAGCCCGAGATGGGCCTGCGCGCCGGCGACGACGGCCTGGACCTGGCGCTGGAGATCCTGCGCGACGCACCGCGGCACCTGAGCGAAAACGGCCTGCTGATCTGCGAAGTGGGCGAGAGCGAACGCGCCCTGGTGGAGCTGCTGCCCGAACTGCCCTTCGCCTGGGTCGAGTTCAAGGTCGGCCAGATGGGCATCTTCGTGATCGAGCGCGAGGACATCGTCGCCCACCACGCCCGCATCAAGGCCCTGGCCGATGCGCGACGGAGCTGAGCCGCGCGCATGAGCGACAACAGCTTCGGCCGGCTGCTGCGGATCACCACCTTCGGCGAAAGCCACGGGCCGGCGATCGGCTGCGTGGTCGACGGCTGCCCGCCGGGCATCGCCATCGCGCCGGAGGATTTCCGCCGCGACCTCGATCGCCGCGCCACCGGAAAGTCGCGCCACACCTCGCAGCGCCACGAGGCCGACGAGGTCGAGATCCTCAGCGGGGTGTACGAAGGCCGCACCACCGGCACGCCGATCGGCCTGCTGGTGCGCAACACCGACGCGCGCAGCAAGGATTACGCGAAGATCTCTGAGCAGTTCCGCCCCGGCCACGCCGACTACACCTATTGGCAGAAGTACGGCATCCGGGATCCCCGCGGCGGAGGGCGCAGCTCGGCGCGCGAAACGACGATGCGTGTGGCCGCGGCCGTGATCGCCAAGAAGTGGCTGGCGGAAAAGTACGGCATCACCGTGCGCGCCTGCGTCGCGCAGATCGCCGACGTGCGTCCGCGCGCCTTCGACTGGGCCGCGGTCGAGGGCAATGATTTCTTCTGGCCCGACGCCGGCCAGGCCGCCGAGCTCGAGGCCTACATGGACGCGCTGCGCAAGTCCGGCGATTCGGTCGGCGCGCGCGTGGACGTGCAGGCGCTGAACGTGCCGCCGGGCTGGGGCGAGCCCGTCTACGGCAAGCTCGACGCCGAGATCGCCGCGGCGATGATGTCCATCAACGCGGTGAAGGGTGTCGAGATCGGCGCCGGTTTCGCCAGCATCGGGCAGAAGGGCAGCGAGCACCGCGACCTGATGTCGCCGGCCGGCTTCGCCAGCAACCATGCGGGCGGCATCCTGGGCGGAATCAGCAGCGGCCAGGCCATCACGTGTTCGGTGGCCTTCAAGCCCACCTCCAGCCTGCGCCTGCCGGGTGACACCGTGGACATCCACGGCCGGCCGGTCGAAGTTATCACCACCGGCCGCCACGACCCCTGCGTCGGCCTGCGTGCGCCGCCGATCTGCGAGGCCATGCTGGCCCTGGTGCTGATGGACCAGGCCCTGCGCCACCGCGCCCAGTGCGGCGACGTCGGCCCGGTGACGCCGCGCCTGCCGGGGGGGCTGCCATGATTTCGCCGCTTTTCCGCCCGGGCAGCGCCCGCAAATCGCCGCAGACTCGCTGCCGGTGCGATCGAAAACGATCGCCTCGGACGGCCTGGACGGTGACGCGCCCGCGTGGCGCCCCTTGCTCCCTGCCGGCCTGAGGCCGAATCCGTTCGGTGCATCCCCTCCGCGTTTGCCGCGGCATCCAACGAATATCACGAGAACCCCCGAACCATGAGCAAGACCTACAACGTCGCCATCGTCGGCGCCACCGGCGCCGTCGGCGAGACCATGCTGTCCATCCTGGCCGAGCGCCAGTTCCCGATCGGCCGCCTGCACCTGCTGGCCAGCGCCCGATCTGCGGGCGAGAAGATCGATTACGGCGCGAAGAAGATCGTGGTCGAGGACCTGGCCGGCTTCGACCCGGCCGGCATAGACATCGCGCTGTTCTCCGCCGGCGGCTCGGTGTCGAAGGAATACGCGCCCAAGTTCGCCGCCGCCGGCGCGGTGGTCATCGACAACAGCTCGGCCTTCCGCTACGACGACGACGTGCCGCTGGTGGTCAGCGAAGTCAATCCCGAGGCCGCGAAGAACCGCCCGCGCGGCATCATCGCCAATCCCAACTGCTCGACCATGCAGATGCTGGTCGCGCTGGCGCCGCTGCACCGCGCCGCCGGCATCGAGCGCATCAACGTCTGCACCTACCAGTCGGTGTCCGGCGCCGGCCGCAGCGGCATGGAGGAGCTGGGCAAGCAGACCGCGGCGATGCTCAACTTCCAGAACCACGAGCCGGGCAAGTTCCCGGTGCAGATCGCCTTCAACCTGATCCCGCACATCGACGAATTCCAGGACAACGGCTTCACCAAGGAAGAAATGAAGATGGTCTGGGAGACCCGCAAGATCCTGGGCGACGACAGCATCCAGGTGAACCCGACCGCGGTGCGCGTCCCGGTGTTCTACGGCCACTCCGAAGCCGTGCACCTGGAGACCCGGCGCAAGCTGACCGTGGCCGAGGCGCGCCAGCTGCTGGAGGCTGCGCCGGGCGTCGAAGTGGTGGACGAACGGGCCGCCGGCGGTTACCCGACGCCGGTCACGCACGCCGCCGGCACCGATGCGGTCTACGTCGGCCGGCTGCGCGAGGACATCTCCCACCCGCGCGGCCTGGATCTTTGGATCGTGTCCGACAACATCCGCAAGGGCGCCGCCCTGAACGCGGTGCAGCTGGCGGAACTCGTGGTCAAAGAGCGTTCCTGACCGGTATATTCGGCGGGTCTAGCCGTCGGGGCCGCTGCAGGGGAGTGGTCGCGCCAGCCTTCTTCGGGGAGATTTGAAGCGTGAACATCAGGCATTTGCAGCTACCGCTGGCCTTGGCACTGGCCTTGGGCGCGTCCAGCGCCCAGGCCCTGGGCCTGGGTCCGATCGAGGTGAAGTCGGGGCTCAACCAGCCCCTCGTCGCCGAGATCCCGATCCTGTCGGCGGCGCCCGGGGAGCTCGAAGAACTGGAAGTCCGGCTCGCGTCCCCGGAGGCCTTCGCCCGGGTCGGGCTGGAGCGTCCGGTCGGCCTGACCGCCAACCTGCAGATGAGCGTCGGCCGCAACGCCGCCGGCCAGCCGGTGATCCGCGTCACCACGCCCGACCGCTTCAACGAACCCTTCCTGACCTTCCTGCTGGAAGCCAACTGGGGTCGCGGCAGCGTGGTGCGCGAGTTCAGCGCCCTGGTCGATCCGCCCTATATCGCGCCGGCGGTGATCCGCCCGCTCGAAGCCCCGGCCGTGGCCGTCGCACCGACGCCGGCGCCCGCGCCGGTGATCGAGCCCGAAGCCGCTGCCGAAGTGGCGCCGGTCGAAGAGCCAGCACCCACGCTGTCGGTCACCGACACCGAACTCGACCCGGCGCCGCCCGAGCCCCTGCCCGAGCCCGTGCCGGAACCGGCGCCGGCCCAGCCCGAGCCGGAACCGGTCGCCGCGGCGCCGGAACCCGCGCCCGAGCCGACGCCCGTGACGCCGGAACCCGAGCCGGTGCCCGAGCCCGCACCCGTTGCGGCCGCGCCCGTGCCGGCGCCATCCCCGGCCCCGGCGGCCGCCGACAGCTACGGCCCGGTGACCGAAGGCCAGACGCTGTGGAGCCTGGCCAGCTCGATCCGCCCAGATGCCTCGGTGACGGTGAACCAGATGATGCTGGCCCTGCAGCGGGCCAATCCCGAAGCCTTCATCAACGACAACATCAACCAGCTCAAGAAGGGCGCGGTGCTGCGCATCCCCGCGCGCGACGAAGTCGCCAGCCTGGGCGCCGCGGAAGCCGCCGCCCTGGTCCGCGAGCAGGCCGCGGCCTGGCAGGCGCGGCGCCAGCCGGTGCCGCAGCCGGCCGAATCGGTCGCCGCGGCCCCCGAGGCGCCGTCGCGGCCGGCCAGCCGTCCGTCCGCGCCGTCGGCGGACGGCCGCCTGGAGATCGTCCCGCCCTCGGGCGACGAGCAGGCCGCCCGCGGCGTGCAGTCCGGCGCCAGCGGCACCGGCGGCGGCAAGGAACTGCGCGCCGAGCTCACCCAGACCCGCGAAGACCTGGCCGCCCGCGAGGCGGAGGTGTCCGAACTGCGCTCGCAGATGACCGAGCTGGAACAGCAGCAGGCCGACAGCCAGCGCCTGATCGAGCTGCAGAACAGCCAGCTGCAGGCGCTGCAGCAGCGCCTGGGCCAGGACGGCGCCGCCGCCGCACCGGCACCGGCCGCCCGCGAACCGGCGGCCAGCGAAGCCGCCGCCACGCCGGCCCCGGCATCGCCGGCGGTGGGCCCTTCGCCCTGGTACCTCAATCCCTTCCTGCTCGGTGGCGCCGGCCTGGTGCTGCTGGGCGGCCTGGTGCTCGGCCTGCGCGGGCGCCGCAATGCCAGCCCGCTGCCGGTGGTCAGCCGCCGCATCTCCGACGACGACGCCCTGCACGCCAGCCTGGCCGGCGCACGCGCGCCGACGCCGGCGCCGGACGAAGACGACGAGGTCGCGGCCGTGGCCGCCACGGCCGACGCCGATCCCAAGCTGTCCCAGCTGCACGCCGCGGTCGATGCCCATCCGGAAGACCTCGAGGCCCACATCAGCCTGCTGCGCCACCTGTATTCGAAGGGCGACACCACGGCCTACGAAATCGCCGCGCAGGCGATGCGCATCCGCGTCCGCAGCACCCTCGACCCGCGCTGGCGCGAGGCGGTGGTGATGGGCGTGGCGCTGTCGCCGACCAATCCACTGTTCAGCCAGGCCGGCTGGAATACGCCCAAGTTCGGCGACACCGGCGTGATCCCGGCCACCGCCAAACCGGCCGCCGCCGCGGCGCCGGTCGCGCCCGCGCCGCTGCCGCCGGCACCCGCCGCCGTTGCCGCTGCCGCACCGGAGCCGGCCCTGCCAGTCCCGCCGTCGGTGGCGGCGCCCGCGCCCGAACCGGACCTGGACCTCGATTTCGAACCGATGGCGGTCGACATCCCCGGCGACGGCGATTTTTCCGACGATTTCAGCGCGGCCCCGGCCGAGCCTTCGGCGGAAGACGACGGCAGCGAGACCAAGATCGAGCTCGCCAAGGCCTATCTGGACATCGGCGACATCGACGGCGCCAAGGGCATGCTGGAGGAAGTCCTGGCCGAGGCCGGCCCGGCCGGCCGCGCCGAGGCGCAGCGGCTGCTGAAGGAAATCGGCTAACCTCGCGCTCCGACCTCGAAGGCAGGACGAAGGGCCGGCTCACCCCGGCCCTTCACTTTTCACGGCATGCGCTACGCACTCGGCATCGAATACGACGGCAGCGGCTTCCAGGGATGGCAGCGGCTGAGCCATGGCGCCTCGGTGCAGGCGGCCGTGGAGACGGCGCTGTCCTTCGTGGTGGACCATCCGTTGGACGTGGTCTGCGCCGGCCGTACCGACAGTGGCGTGCATGCGCGCTGCCAGGTCGTGCATTTCGACACCGACGCCGTGCGCACGCCCTATGCGCTGCAGCAGGGCGGCAACAGCCGGCTGCCGGGCGGGGTGGCCATCCTCTGGTGCCAGCCGGTGCCGCAGGATTTCCACGCGCGGTATTCGGCGCGGGCGCGGCGCTACCGGTACACGATCCTGAACCGGAAGGTCCGGCCGGCGATGCAGCGCGACTACCTGACCTGGGAGCGGCAGCCGCTGGACGCCGAGGCCATGCACCGGGCGGCGCAGGCGCTGGTCGGCGAGCACGACTTCAGTGCGTTCCGGACGGTGCACTGCCAGGCACCGCACCCGAACCGCAACGTGCACGAGATCAGCGTGCGGCGGGAGGGCGACCGGGTGATCATCGAGGTGCAGGCCAACGCTTTCCTGCACCACATGGTCCGAAATTTTGTCGGCAGTCTGCTGCTCGTCGGCCGGGGCGAGCAGTCCGAGGCCTGGGTTGGCCAGTTGCTCGCCGGCCGCGACCGCATCGTCGCCGGCCCCACGGCGCCCTCCAATGGCCTGGTCTTCCTGGGGCCGCGTTATCCGGCCGAGTGGTCGCTTCCGGCCGAAGTCACCCTCTGATCTTCCCTGGGTTGCTGGTGCAAGCAGGTCACGTGCTCGTGAATTTTCCTTTTCTTCGGCGCCGGGCTCGTTCTTGGCGATAGGCCGCCGTACGTGAGGTCTTTTTCTGCGGACGCCGTGAATACGTCCATGTAGGCTCTTCGAAAACGTCCCTGTTTTCGAAGCCGCAGAGAGCCCTCACGCACGAC
>CBFGOZ010000047.1:0-12372 GCA_965650505.1 uncultured Arenimonas sp. | reverse complement strand
CCGCGTCGGAGCCGGTGAGCAGCTTGTGCTTGCGCTCGCGCATGTCCTCGACCAGTTCCAGGTGGGTCAGGCCCGGATGGCCCCACTCCAGGTCGGCCATGAATTTCGGCAGGATGCCGATCACCTCGCCGCCCTTCGACAAGGCGCCGTCGGCCAGCGAACCCATCAGGCCCTGCGACCCGCCGCCGTAGACGACGCTGCAGCCGTTGGCCGCCAGGGTTTCGCCGAGCTGGCGCGCGGCGGCGTGGAATTCAGGCGCCACCTTCGCGCTGGAGGCGGCGTAGACGCAGACGCGCATCGCTTATTCCACCGTGACCGATTTGGCGAGGTTGCGCGGCTGGTCCACGTCGGTGCCGCGCAGCACGGCCACGTGGTAGCTCAGCAGCTGCAGCGGGATGGTCGACACCACCGGCGCGGCGATCTCACCGGCGGCCGGCAGGATCACCACATGGGCGGCGTCCAGGCCGTGCGCGACGCTCTCGTCGACGAAGGCGTAGAGCTCGCCGCCGCGGGCGCGCACCTCCTCCAGGTTCGACTTGAGCTTGTCGATGAGGTGGTCGTTGGGCGCCACCGCGATCACCGGCATGTTCTCGTCCACCAGCGCCAGCGGACCGTGCTTCAGCTCGCCGGCGGCATAGGCCTCGGCGTGGATGTAGCTGATCTCCTTGAGCTTGAGCGCGCCCTCCATCGCCACCGGCCAGTGCGTGCCGCGGCCCAGGAACAACGCGTGCTGCTTGTCGGCGAAACGCTGGGCCAACTCCTTGATTTCGGCGTCGAGCTTGAGCGCCTCGCCGATCAGCACCGGCAGGTGTTCGAGCTGGCGCACGCCGTCGGCGTAACGCGCGGCGTCCAGGCCTTTGCTGCGGGCCAGTTCCAGCGCGAACAGCGCCAGCGCCACCAGCTGGGTGGTGAAGGCCTTGGTCGAGGCGACGCCGATCTCGGGGCCGGCGCGGGTCATCAGCACCAGGCTGGACTCGCGCACGATCGAGGACTCGGGCACGTTGCAGATCGCCATCCGCGCCAGGTAAGGGCGCTGCTTGGCCAGCTTCAGCGCCGCCAGCGTGTCGGCGGTTTCGCCCGACTGGGAAATGGTGAGGAACAGCGTGCCTTCCTTCACCACCGGGTCGCGGTAGCGGTATTCGCTGGCGATTTCGGTCGTGCAGGGCACGCCCGCGAGCTGTTCGATCCAGTAACGCGCCACCAGGCCGGCGTGGTAGCTGGTGCCGCAGGCGATGATGTGCACGGCCTCGGTCTTGGCCAGCAGCTGCTCGGCGTCGACGCCGAAGATCTGGGTGAGGATCTTCCCGCCGGCGATGCGGCCCTCGAGCGTGTCGGTGACGGCCTGCGCCTGCTCGTGGATTTCCTTGAGCATGTAGTGGGCGTATTCGCCGCGCTCGACCGCATCGGCGCTGAAGTGCGATTCTTTGACTTCGCGCTGGACCTGGGCGCCGCCGGCGTCGAAGACACGGATCGCGTCGCGGCGCACTTCCGCCACGTCGCCCTCTTCCAGGTAGATGAAGCGGCGCGTCAGCGGCAGCAGGGCGTGCACGTCCGACGCGAGGTACTGCTCGCCCTCGCCCAGGCCGGCGATCAGCGGCGCGCCGTAGCGCGCGCCGACCACGGTGTCGGGCTCGCGCGCCGAGACCACCGCGATGGCGTAGGCGCCATGCAGGCGCTTCACGGTGTCCTGCACGGCCGCCAGCAGGCCCAGGCCGCCGCGCTGGGCGCGTTCGACCAGGTGGGCGATGACCTCGGTGTCGGTCTGGGACGAGAACTCGAAGCCGTCGGCGCGCAGCTCGGCGCGCAGCGCGGCGTGGTTCTCGATGATGCCGTTGTGCACCACGCTGACCGCGCCGGACACGTGCGGATGCGCGTTGACCTCGCTGGGCACGCCGTGGGTGGCCCAGCGGGTATGGGCGATGCCGCAGTGGCCGTCGAGCCCGGTTTCGCGCTGCAGCGCCACCAGGTCGCGCACCTTGCCCTTCGCACGCAGGCGGACGATGCCCTCGCCGCCGAGCAGGGCCACGCCGGCCGAGTCGTAACCGCGGTATTCCAGGGCGCTGAGGCCGGCGATCAGGTGCTGGACGATGTTGCGCTGGGCGCTGATGCCGACGATGCCGCACATGGGTGGAGTCTTCCCTGGGAGCCAGGACGCGAGTTTACGGGAAGGCGCCGCGAGCTCCGCATGGCCGCCGCCGCCCGACTCCCGGCCGGTGTCCGCGCATTCATCCCGCGGACACCGCCGGACGCAGCGGACAGCCCGGCATCTTTGGATTTATGTTTCAAGATCAATCACTTGCAGCTTGGCACGGCTCGTGCATCGTTCTGCCCAGACCCCCACAGAGTCCCGCCATGATCCGCGACACCTCCGCCCAGGACCGCAGCGTCACCCCGCCGTCGTCCACCGCTTCGCGCCGGCCGCTGTGGCTGGGCGCCGGCGCCGTGCTTGCCGTCGGCGTCCTGGCCTGGATGGTCTGGGGCTGGGCCGGAAGCTCGCGCTCGGTGTCGGCCGAGCGCCTGCGCTTCGCCGAGGTCGGCCGCGGCACCCTGGTGCGCGACGCCGCGGTCAACGGCCGCGTGGTCGCCGCCGTCAGCCCGACCCTGTACGCGCCGGCCGGCGGCACCGTCGCGCTGAAGATCAACGCCGGCGACACCGTGAAGAAGGGCGAGGTGATGGCGGTGCTCGACTCGCCCGAACTGCAGAACGAACTGCAGCGCGAGCAGGCGACCCTGGCCCAGCTGGAGGCGGAAGTCTCGCGCCAGCGCATCCTGGCCCAGAAGGCCAGCCTGCTGGCCCGCCGCGACGCCGACGACGCCGAGGTGGTGCGCACCGCCGCCCTGCGCGACCTGCAGCGCGCCCAGCGTGGCTTCGAACTGGGCGCGATCGCCGAGGTCGAATACCTGCGCGCCAAGGATGCGATGGCCAGCGCCGAGATCCGGGCCAAACACGCCGGGTCCGCGGCCGGCCTGGAGACCCAGGACGTGGCCCTGGCGCTCAAGACCCAGCAGCAGATGCTGGAACGCCAGCGCCTGATCACCGCCAACCTCGAGCGCCGCGTCGACGAACTGAACGTGCGCGCGCCGGTCGACGGCATCATCGGCACCCTCAACGTCGCCGACCGCGCCGTGGTGGTGGCCAACACCGCGCTGATGACGGTCGTGGACCTGTCGCGGCTCGAGGTCGAGCTGGCGATGCCGGAAAGCTATGCCGAAGACCTGGGCCTGGGCATGGCCGCCGAGGTCCGCATCGGCGCCGTGAACGCCACCGGCAAGATCTCCGCGATCTCGCCCGAGGTGGTCAACAGCCAGGTGCTGGCGCGCGTGCGCTTCGACGGCGAGCAGCCGGCCGGCCTGCGCCAGAACCAGCGGGTGTCCGCCCGCGTGCTGTTCGAGGAGAAGCCCGACGTGCTGATGCTGGCCCGCGGCCCTTTCATCGAAGCCCAGGGCGGCCGCTACGTCTACGTGATGGACGGCGACATCGCCGTGCGCACGCCGATCAGCCTCGGCGCCACCAGCGTCTCCGCGGTCGAGATCCTGGACGGCCTGAAGCCGGGCGACCGGGTCGTGATCGCCGGCACCGACAACTTCGAAGACGCCGAGCGCGTCGCCATCAACCACTGATCCGCCCCCTTACAGCCGAGGACGCCCCGCCATGATGCGCATGAACAACCTGAGCAAGGTCTACCGCACCCACATGATCGAGACGCACGCGCTGCGTGGTTTCGACATCCACGTCAAGGAAGGCGAGTTCGTCGCGGTCACCGGCCCCTCGGGCTCGGGCAAGACCACCTTCCTCAACATCGCCGGCCTGCTCGAGGAATTCACCGGCGGCGAGTACTGGATCGACGGCGTGGACGTGCGCGGCCTGGACGACGGCGCGCGCTCGAAGCTGCGCAACGAGAAGCTCGGCTTCATCTTCCAGGGCTTCAACCTGATCCCGGACCTGAACCTGTTCGACAACGTCGACGTGCCGCTGCGCTACCGCGGCTTCAACGCCGCCGAGCGCAAGCGCCGCATCGAGCAGGCACTGGGCCAGGTCGGCCTGGCCTCGCGCCAGAAGCACTACCCGGCCGAACTCTCCGGCGGCCAGCAGCAGCGCGTCGCGATCGCCCGCGCGCTCGCCGGCTCGCCCAAGCTGCTGCTCGCCGACGAACCCACCGGCAACCTCGACTCCCAGATGGCCCGCGGCGTGATGGAGCTGCTGGAGGAGATCAACGCCGGCGGCACCACCATCCTGATGGTGACCCACGACCCGGAGCTGGCGGCGCGCGCGCACCGCAACGTGCACATCATCGACGGCCAGGTTTCCGACCTGACCCACGAAACCGCGCGCAGCCTCGCCGCCGCCGTCGCCCACAGCGCCAACGCCTGAGGAGAGCCGCCATGTTCCGCTACTACCTGGGCCTGGGCTTCCGCAGCCTGCGCCGCAACCCGGTGCTGACGACCCTGATGGTGCTGACGCTGTCGGTCGGCGTCGCCGCCAGCATGACCACGCTGACCCTGCTGCACGGCATGTCCGGCGACCCGATCCCGAACAAGAGCGATCGGCTGTTCGTTCCGCGTCTCGACAACGCCCCGGCCGACAACCCGCCCGCCGACGGCGAACCGCCTACCCAGGTCACCCATACCGATGCGATGGCCCTGTGGGAGCAGGCGAAGGGCCTGCGCCAGACTCCGATCTACGGCCTGGCGCCGGCGATCGACTCCGGCCGCAGCGACCTGCCGCCCTTCTTCAGCGACGGCGTCGCGGTGGGCGCCGACTTCTTCGCGATGTTCGAAGTGCCCTTCCTCTACGGCCAGGCCTGGAGCGCCGACGAGGACGCCAAGGCGGCGTCGGTGGTGGTGATCGGCCGCGCGCTGTCGGAGCGGGTGTTCGGCGAGGGCGTGGACCCGGTCGGCAAGACGATCCGGATCAGCGACGCCGACTATTCCATCGTCGGCGTGGCCGACACCTGGAACCCGGTGCCGAAGTTCTACCGCCTGATCGGCAACAACCAGTACGGCACCAGCGAGGACGTGTTCGTTCCGTTCCGCACCGCCATCGCCCGCGAGCTGCAGATGAACGGCAGCATCGACTGCAGCTCGAACGCCGAGCCCGGCTTCAAGGGCATCGTCGCCTCCGAATGCGTCTGGATGTCGTTCTGGGTCGAGCTGGAAAGCGCGGCCGACCGCCAGGAGTACGCCGACTACCTGGGCGCCTACGTCGCCGAGCAGAAAGCCCTGGGCCGCTTCCCGCGCCCGGTGAACAACCGCCTGCACGACGTGATGGAGTGGCTGGACTTCAACGAGGTGGTCAGCGACGACACCCGCACCTCGACCTGGCTGGCCTTCGGCTTCCTGCTGGTATGCCTGGTCAACACGGTGGGCCTGCTGCTGGCGAAGTTCAGCGCGCGGCCCGGCGAGATCGGCGTGCGCCGCGCGCTGGGCGCCACCCGCCGCGACGTGTTCACCCAGTACCTGACCGAAGCCGGCGTCATCGGCCTGGTCGGCGCGGCGGTGGGCGTGGGCCTGACCTTCGCGGCCCTGGCCTACATCCGCAAGTTCGACGAGGACATCGCCCAGATCACCCACGTGGACGGGCTGATGCTGGCCACCGCGATCGTGCTCTCGGTCGCCGCCAGCCTGCTCGCCGGCCTGCTGCCGACCTGGCGCGCCTGCCAGGTGGTGCCCGCCCTGCAGCTCAAGAGCCAATAACCGACGGCACGCCACGAGGAAACCACCATGGAAATCCGTCCGATCCTTTCCGCCATGATGCGCAACAAGACCGCGCCGCTGCTGATCGCGGCCCAGGTCGCGCTGACCCTGGCCATCGTCTGCAACGCCATCTACATCATCCAGGACCGCCTGGCCACGGCCTCGCGCCCCACCGGCGCCGACGAGGCCAACCTGTCCGAGATCCGCTTCTACCCGCACCGCCAGATCAGCGACGTCCAGGACATGCAGCGGCGCGACCTGGAGGCGATCAAGGCCATCCCGGGCGTGGTCGCGGCGACCTGGACCAACCAGATCCCGCTGGGCCAGTCGAGCTGGAACTACGGCGGGCTCACGACCGAGCGCGGCCAGAACAACAGCAACATCGGCGCCACCTACTATTTCAATGGCGACGGCGACTCGCTGATCGACACCTTCGGCCTGCAGCTGGTCGAAGGCCGCGCCTTCGAAGCCGGCGAGTTCATCGACGTCAACCCGGCGCTGGAGCGCCGCGAGCCCGAAGTGATCATCGTCACCCGGGCCCTGGCCCGCGACCTGTTCCCCGAGGCCGAGTCCTACGTCGGCAAGGTCTTCTACCTGGGCAACGGCGACGACTCGCAGGCGGTGCGCATCGTCGGTGTGGTCGACCGGCTGCAGAGCCCGAGCGCCCCGGCCAGCGACCAGGCCGAGAACAGCATGATCGGCCCGATCCGCTACCTCGATCCCTTCTCCCGCTACTCGGTCCGCACCGAGCCGGGCCAGCAGGACCGGGTGATGGCCGACGTCGAGAAGGCGCTGCTGGCCCTGCGCAACGACCGCGTGCTGCTGGGCAAGCGCAGCTTCGCCGAGGCGCGCGCCAGCCGCTATTCCGGCGAGAACATGATGGCGGGCCTGCTGATCGCGGTGACCATCTTCCTGCTGCTGATCACCGCCAGCGGCATCGTCGGCATGGCCAGCCTGTGGGTGAACCAGCGCCGCAAGCAGATCGGCGTGCGCCGCGCCCTGGGCGCCCGCAAGCAGGACATCCTGCGCTACTTCCTGGTCGAGAACGTGCTGATCACCACCGGCGGCGTGGTCGCCGGCATCGCCCTGGCGATCGGCCTGAACAACCTGCTGGTGAGCGAACTGGAGATCCCGCGCCTGCCGGTGGCCTACCTGGCCGCGACCATGGCGGTGATGTGGGTGCTGGGCCTGCTGGCCGTGCTGGGCCCGGCCTGGCGCGCGGCGGCGGTGCCGCCGGCCATCGCCACCCGCACCGCCTGACGGTAGGCTAGGCGCATGCCACCCACCGCCTCCACCATCCTGGTCATCGACGACAACCCGACCGTCGCCACCGCGCTGGAGGTGCTGTTCTCGCTGCACGACCTGCGCACGGTCTGCGCCGCGACGCCGGAGGAGGGCCTGGCCCGCCTCCGGCGCGAGCCGGTGGACCTGGTGATACAGGACATGAACTTCAGCGCCGACACCACCTCGGGCGAGGAAGGCCAGGCGCTGTTCAAGGCCATCCGCGCCGAACACCCCGACCTGCCGGTGATCCTGCTCACCGCCTGGACGCATCTGGAATCGGCGGTGGACCTGGTCAAGGCCGGCGCCGCCGACTACCTGGGCAAACCCTGGGACGACCGCAAGCTGCTGGCCGCGGTGTCGAACCTGCTGGAGCTGGGCCAGGCCAGCCGCGCGCTGTCGGCACAGGCCGGCCGCGAGCGCCGGCAGCGGCATACCCTGGAGTCGCAGTACGACCTGCGCGGCCTGGTCTGGGCCGATCCGGCCACCGAACGCGTGCTCAGCCTCGCCTGCCAGGTCGCGCGCGCCGACGTGCCGGTGCTGATCACCGGGCCGAACGGTTCGGGCAAGGAGCGTTTCGCCGAGATCATCCAGGCCAATTCGCTGGTCAAGGACGGGCCCTTCGTCACGCTCAACTGCGGTGCGCTGCCCAGCGAGCTGATCGAGGCCGAGCTGTTCGGCGCCGAGGCCGGCGCCTACACCGGCGCCGGCAAGGCGCGCGAGGGCAAGTTCGAAGCGGCCGACGGCGGCACCCTGTTCCTGGACGAGATCGGCAACCTGCCGCCGGCCGGGCAGATGAAGCTGCTGCGCGTGCTCGAGACCGGCCGCTTCGCGCGCCTGGGTTCGAACAAGGAGCGGCAGGTGAAGGTGCGCGTGATCAGCGCCACCAATGCCGACCTGCCGGCGATGATCCGCGCCGGCACCTTCCGCGAAGACTTGTACTATCGGCTCAACGTGATCGAACTGCGCCTGCCGCCGCTGTGCGAACGCCCGCGCGACGTGCTGCCGCTGGCGGCGTCCTTCCTGGCGCCCGGCAAGCAGCTCTCCGACGAGGCCGCGACCGCCCTGGTCCGGCATCCCTGGCCGGGCAACGTGCGGGAACTCAAGAACGTGATGCAGCGGGCCGGCCTGCTCAGCGCCGGCCCGGTGATCGGGCCGGGCGACCTCGGCCTGTCGTCCGCGCCGTCGGCGCCGTCCCCGGCGGCCGACGCCGAACCCGACCGCGCGACCATCGAACAGGCGCTGGCGCGGGCCGGCGGCATCGTCGCCCAGGCGGCCCTGGACCTGGGCCTGAGTCGGCAGGCGCTGTACCGACGCATGGAGCGGCTGGGCATCGCCCGGCCCTGAGCCCGCGCCCGATGCCCGCGCCGCGCCGATCGATCGCCGGCCACCTGGCCCTGGTCTGCCTCGGGGTCGCGGCGGTGGCGGTGGCGCTGGCGTTGTGGTTCGACCGCATCTTCGAGAACCCCTGGCTGGCCGGCAGCGCGGCCCTGCTGGCCAGCCTGCCGGTCGCGCTGATGGCGGTGCGGCGGGCGACGCGACCGGCGCTGTCGCTGTTCCGCGCGCTGGCGGGCACCGCGCTGAGCTACCGCGACGGCGACTTCAGCTTCGGCCTGCGCTGGAAGTACCGCGACGAACTCGGGGACCTGGTGGCGGCACACAACGAACTGGGCGGCGTGCTGCGTGAGCAGCGCCTGTCGCTGGTGCAGCGCGAGCTGCTGCTCGACACCATGGTGCAGAACACGCCGGTGGCCATGCTGCTGGTCGGCGACGGCGGCCACGTGGTCTACGGCAACCTGGCTGCGCGCAAGCTGCTCAACCAGGGCCGCAAGCTCGAGGGCCTGGCGCTGGAGGCGCTGCTGCGGCAGGCCGCGCCGGCGCTGCGCGAGGCCATGGACCGCGGCGGCGACGGCCTGTTCTCGGTCGGCGACGGCGACGAGGAAGAGGTCTACCATCTCGCGCGCCGCGGGTTCCGGCTGAACGGCCGGCCGCACGAATTGCTGCTGCTGCGCCAGCTCACCACCGAACTTCGCCGCCAGGAAGTGCAGACCTGGAAGAAGGTGATCCGGGTCATCAGCCACGAACTCAACAACTCGCTGGCGCCGGTGGCCTCGCTGGCGCATTCGGGCGCCGAACTCACGCGCCGCGGCCAGCACCAGCGGCTGGAGGCGATCTTCGGCACCATCGAGGAGCGGGCGCGGCACCTGGAGGGCTTCATCCGCGGCTACGCCAGTTTCGCCAAGCTGCCTTCCCCGCGGCTGGAAACCGTGATGTGGCCCCTGTTCGTCGAGCGCCTGCACAGTCAGGTGCCCTTCGTGCTGGACGGCGAGCTGCCGGCCGAAAGCGCGCGGCTGGACCTGCCGCAGATGGAGCAGGCGTTGCTGAACCTGCTCAAGAACGCGCACGAGTCCGGCTCGGCGCCGGAGCACGTGGCGCTGCGGGTGCGCCGACACCCCGGCCTGCTGCGCATCGAGGTGATGGACCGCGGCAGCGGCATGAACGACGCCGTGCTCGCCAACGCCCTGGTGCCCTTCTACTCCACCAAGCGCAGCGGCACCGGGCTGGGCCTGGCGCTGGCGCGGGAGATTGCCGAGGCGCACGGCGGCCGCATCAGCCTGAACAACCGCGAGGGCGGTGGCCTGGTGGTGGCGATGGTGCTGCCGGTGGCGGAGAGCCTGCTGTCCTGACGCGGCGCGGGGAGTGATCCGGGCTTGGTTCTCGACCGTGGCAGACGTCGAGGCCGCCGCTTTGGCTCAGGGCTTCTTGGCCGGCCGCTGCCAACCGTCCACGGTCACCTGGCGGCCGCGCGCGACGGTGAGCTTGCCGGCCGGGGCCGGCTTGCTGATCACCGAGCCGGCGCCGATGGTGGCGCCCTCGCCCAGCGTGACCGGCGCCACCAGGGACGAGTTCGAGCCGACGAACACGCCGTCCTCGATCCGGGTCACCGACTTGTTCACGCCGTCGTAGTTGCAGGTGATGGTGCCGGCGCCGATGTTCACGCCGGCGCCAATCTCGGCGTCGCCCAGGTAGGCCAGGTGGTTGGCCTTGGAGCCCTTGCCCAACCGCGCCTTCTTGGTCTCGACGAAGTTTCCGATGTGCACACCCTCGGCCAGGTCGGTGCCCGGGCGCAGGCGCGCAAACGGACCGATGCTGCAGGCCCCGCGCGTGACCACGCCCTCGAGGTCGCAGTGGGCCTGCACCACGGTGCCGGCCGCCAGGTCGACGTCGCGCAGGCGGCAGAAGGGGCCGATTCGGACGTCGTCGCCCAGACGCACCCTGCCTTCGAGGATCACGTTCGCGTCGATTTCGACGTCCTGGCCTGCGTCGACCTGGCCGCGCTGGTCGAAGCGCGAGGGGTCGAGCAGGCGCACGCCGGCCCGCATCAGCGCCTCGGCGGCGCGGCGCTGGTAGGCGCGCTCCAGGCGCGCCAGCTGCACCGGGTCGTTGGCGCCCTCGGCCTCTCCGGCGACCAGGCACGGCGCGTGGGCCGCGGGGCGGCCGTCGGCACGCGCCATCCCGAAGATGTCGGTGAGGTAGTACTCACCCTGGGCGTTGTGGTTGCCGAGCTTGCCCAGCCAGCGGCGCAGGTCCGCCGCCGGCGCGGCGACGACGCCCGTGTTGACCAGCCTCACCATGCGCTGCGTTTCGTCTGCGTCCTTGTGCTCGACGATGGCCTGCACGTCGCCGTTGCCATCCAGGACGACGCGGCCGTAACCGGTGGGGTCGGCCAGGGTTTCGGTGAGCACCGCGGCCCGCCCGGCACCGGCGGCCAGCAGGGCACGCAGGGTGTCGACGCCGATCAGCGGCACGTCGGCGTAGAGCACCAGCACCCGGGCATCGTCGGGCACGCCCGGCATCGCCTGCTGCACGGCGTGGCCGGTGCCCAGCTGCCGCGCCTGTTCGGCCCAGTGCAGGTCGGCCTGGTCGGCGAAGGCGGCGCGCACCTGGTCGCCGCCATGGCCGAAGACGACGTGGATGCCGTCGGCACCCAGTTCGCGGGCGGCGTCGATGACGTGCGCCAGCATCGGCCGGCCGGCGATCGGCTGCAGCACCTTGGGGGCGCGCGACTTCATGCGCTTGCCTTCGCCGGCGGCGAGGACGATGACGTGCAGGGCCTGGTCCATGGAGTCCTCCGTAGCGGCATAGTATCGGCGGCGACGCGCGGCGCTGCTAGCATCCGGCCATGACCTCCGCCTCCACCCTGCCCCGCCAGGGGCTGCTGTTCCTGCTGTCCGGCTTGGCCCAGCTCGTGCTGGACACGGCCCTTTATGTCGGCCTGACCGCGGCGGGGTTTCCGGTGGCCACCGGCAACATCGCCGGGCGCATCGCCGGGGCCTGCCTGGGTTTCTGGCTCAATGGCCGCTACACCTTCGCCGAGGGCGGCAAGGCCCGGCTGCAGCGGCGGCACCTGTTGCGCTTCATCCTGGCCTGGTGCGCGCTGACGGCAATGAGTACCTACCTGCTGACCAGCATCGTCACCGGAACGAGCCTGCAGATCTCGTGGTTCGCCAAGCCGCTGGTGGAGGCCGTGATGGCGGCGATCGGTTTCGTGGTCTGGCGGCAGTGGGTCTACCGCTGAGCCGGGCGGACGGGTGCCGGAAACGAAAACGCCGGCACGGGGCCGGCGTTTCCAGGGTCCGCAGGGGAGCCGGACTCAGTGCTTGAGGTTCTTGCGCAGGCGCTCCAGCGCCTGCAGCTGGGCCATGGCCTCGGCCAGGCGGGCCTGGGCCTCGGCGATCTCCATCGCCTCGCCGCGGTTGGCCAGCACGCGCTCGGCTTCTTCCTTGGCCTTCTGCGCCTGTGCCTCGTCGAGGTCGCCACCGCGGATCGCGGTGTCGGTGAGCACCGTGACGACCTGCGGCTGCACCTCGAGGATGCCGCCGGAGACATAAAACAGCTGCTCCTCGCCGTTGGCCAGGGTCAGGCGGACCTGGCCGGGCTTGAGGCGGGTGATCAGCGGGGCGTGGCGCGGCGCGATGCCGAGCTCGCCCATCTCGCCGGTGGCCACGACCATCTGCACCTCGCCGTGGAAGATCTCTTCCTCGGCGCTGACGATGTCGCAACGGATGGTGGATGCCATGGGTCAGTCCTTAGGGCGTGCGGATCAGGCCGCGGCGCTCATCTTCTTGGCCTTCTCGAAGGCCTCTTCGATGCCGCCGACCATGTAGAAGGCCTGTTCCGGCAGGTGGTCGCACTCGCCGTCGCAGATCATCTTGAAGCCGCGGATGGTGTCCTTCAGGGTGACGTACTTGCCCGGCGAGCCGGTGAAGACTTCCGCCACGTGGAAGGGCTGCGAGAAGAAGCGCTCGATCTTGCGGGCGCGGGACACGGCCTGCTTGTCTTCTTCCGACAGCTCGTCCATGCCCAGGATCGCGATGATGTCCTTGAGCTCCTTGT